>NC_009033.1:628194-942291 GCF_000015945.1 Staphylothermus marinus F1 | reverse complement strand
TCAGTAACTAATATAAGTATTCATCGAGATCAACACGTTTACGTTTCCTAGCATGATACTCTTCCGGAGTCTTCTCGAGAACAATTTCATACAGCCTAGCCTCTACACCATTAGGTTTAGGTCTAAGAATTCTTCCAAGCCTCTGAATAAACTGTCTACGCGAACCAGTTCCTGAAACAATTATTCCCACATTTGCATCAGGTATATCTAATCCTTCATCACCAACTGTTGTTACAACAAGTATTCCATTATCCCTATTTTTGAATTCTTCAAGCACTCTTTTCCTCTTCTCAACTGGAACCTCGCCTGTTAAGAGATAAGCGTTAAGTTTCTCAGCGATCTCCTTGGCTTGTTCAATGTATTGGGTAAAGATTATTATTTTTGACCCCCTTCTATACTCTTTCTCAGCGATCTCAACTGCTTTATCTATTTTAGACTTAGATTTAGCAAGAATCATTCTCATCTGATTATGTATTCTCAAAGCATTCTTAGCTTTCTCATCTCCTTTAAGAGCAGAATCCAAGACTTCGTTGAAGCTTCTACCACCACTTAAAACTTTATATGTTTTCCTTAAGTCTTCAAATAATTTTTTCTCATCCTTTCTAAGACCGACCTTGATAGTTAATACACGATAACGAGCAAGATAACCCATATTTGCCAGCTCAGCTGCTGATCGATAATAAATTATTCCACCTAGTAAGGGGAAAAGTTCTTCATGCCGTCCATCCTCACGCACAGGAGTAGCCGATAAACCCATTCGATACCTTGAAATACTATGTATAGCTATGTATCTGAATTTATCAGCTGGTAAATGATGAACTTCATCAACAATTAATAAGTCGAAGAAAGGAGATAATTCCTTAATATTCCTGAAACCGCTCTGATAAGTAGTTATAGTTATTGGAGCTAATCTTTTCTCCCTACTATAAATAAGACCTACCAAGCCAGGCTCAGCAGTTGTATACTTATATATTTGTTCCCGCCACTGAAACATTTGTTCTCTAGTATAAGTTATTATCAATGTTCTAAGACTCGTTTGAGCAATAGCTGCTATACCTATGAGTGTTTTACCAGAACCTGTGGGGAGAGCAACTATTCCTTTACCATTATTCTTTATCCAAGCCTCCAATGCTTCTCTCTGATAAGGTCTAAGCTCTACCTTTCTAAGCTCGATCTTGTAGGGTAGTTTTTTATCCCGTAACAATCCGCTACGATCAATTATTTCAAACCCTTTTCCTCTAAGAACACCTATTAGATCCCATAGTTTATAAGGGATCAATTTATAAACAACACGGTCTCCACGATAACCTCTGAAACGAGCACCGCTCTCTCTCAAAACACTTTTAATCCTACGATCAATACTTGTTGGAACGTGTAATTCGACAAAACCATTACTACTATTCCACATAACAAGTATAGATAATGATTTATAAAGAGACTTCAACTCCTCTAAACTAGAAGAATCAATTTCCAAACCATAATCCTCTATTAATTTTAAAACATCTTCTAAACCATAACCATTCCTTAACGCTTTATCAATATTAAAAACAAAAACTCCTCCAACACCCTTTTCAAAACCATTATAATCAGCCACACGTAGAATCTCTTTAAACTCATCGTTTTCAAGCCAACGCTTAGACTTGAAAATGATCAATAAACAATCACCAACACCATACTTATCCCAAATAAATCATTGCTTCCTCAACAGGTAATATACGGTAATACACATTATTCAATCCACCAGATCCACATAAAAACCTGTATGCCTTTACAGAAATATTCCTTGGTATATAAAAATAGACCCTACCCTTAACACTGCGAACAGTATCTGTTAATCTAAAAACATATTCTAGATCCCGATCCAATTGTTTATCGTGGCTTACGGAAACTATTACTCCATGAAACAAAACCCTATACTCATCCCCTCCTAGAGGAGATGCTTGGAGAAACAAGCATACCTCGAAATCCCCACATCTACGACACATTAAAACATATGGTTCTCCCGAACTAATAGATTCTCCTACAACCTCGTATAAATGATCTCTTCTAATATTAAACAATGAAAGAATCGGGTCAAACTCTATTGATTTAATCAATACAGGGGTCACCGCGTGGGTTATTCTTCACCAGATCAGCACTTAAAACCATGCTCATCCCCCAATAAATAATGGGTTTAAAACACATATTTAAAAACCTAATACTATGTTTTAAATCAAATAATGTAAAAAATAATTATTGCGGGAAAGGTGTACAGGGAGTTGGGACGTAAAGTATCGGGTAGAAAAATAAAGGTTAGAATTCCTAGTCAAGCAGAAATAAACTATATGGTTGAGAGAATAAATAAAATATATAGTTCACCAAAGCTCAACAAGTTAAAAGCAAGATTAATGGCTAACGAGATTCTAAGACTATTAAAACCCAGCTTCTCCTATAAATCATTATCAATCCTCACAGGAATACCTGAATCAGTATTGTGCCGCTATGTTCGTGGAAACATTATTCCAAGCTATGAACAAGCAGTAAATATTTTAGCTAAAATATCTTTATCCATAGACATAGATTATCTGCTTAGAGAACTTGTTGAAAGAGAGAAAAGCACAATTATTGATTTATCACGTGTTCTCAAAGACCCATATATTATAAGATTACTAACTATTATGTTAATACTCGAGCTTGCCGGTAGGAATATTACGAAAATAATAGCTACAGCTGAATCAGTATTACCATTAGCAACAATGATCGGATTAGAATTGAATACACCAATAGTATTGGTTAAGAGAAGAGCATATCCAGGAGTAAACTATTATAGCGCAATAATTGTTAGATCACCTAAGGAATCCGAAACACTATTCCTAGACAAAGACCTTATCAATAAAAGAGATAATGTCCTAGTATTAGCAGATGTAGTATATACGGGTAAAACACTTAGTGGAGTAATAAGTTTACTTGAAAGAGCTAGAGCAAAGATATCGGATATAATAGTCATACTAGCACTCGGAGAAAAATGGAAGACAAGACTAGAAGAATACAATGTTAAACCATTAACAAAAATACCATACCCCTTCTAACATGTTTTTTAATAATGGAAGAATCAAATATTTGGGAACATGGTGGGCAACTTATTTTTATATATAAAACAATATAATTACTCATAAAGAGAAATATAGAAACGAGTTCTCAACGGTGTATTGCTTATGAAGATAAGGGAGATCGTGAAAGTTGATTCTAAAGGCAGAATAACTATTCCCCTAACAATACGTGAAGCCCTAGATATAAGGGAGGGAATGACTGTTCTATTAATAGCTGATAAAGAGAAGAAAGAAATAATTGTGTCCCCAATACCTGAAAGAGCAAAACTTGTAGAGTTATCGATTAGAGTAGAGGATCGGCCGGGAGTATTAGCTGAGCTAACAAGAGAACTAGCTGATAGAGGAATAGATATTATAGCAACAAAATGTATAGTGTTGAAACGAGGAGAAATCGGAGAATGCTATATGGTGGTCGACCTCTCCCGTTCACTAATAACTAATCTAAAAGAATTAGAGGATTCATTGAAAAAATTAGAACCAGTCAGAGAAGTTAGAGCACAAGAAATACATAGCTAACTATTCTAAACAATAAATCAACTAGTAGGAGGCTAGTAATCTTTGGGTAAAGTAGTGAAGATAGGATGCTGTGGATTCCCTGTTTCTAGGAGAAAATACTATAAAATACATAGATTAGTAGAGCTACAAAATACATTCTATAACTTACCAAGCAGGGAATGGGCTGAGAAAATCAGAGCTGAAGCCCCCCGAGAATTCGAGTTCACAGTTAAAGCATGGCAAGTAATAACTCATCCATATAGAAGCCCTACATGGAGAAAACTCAAAAACAAACCAGCTGGAAATATTGAAAACTATGGATGGCTTAAACCAACAAGAGAAAACCTTGAAGCATTAATAAAGACATTGGAGATAGCAGATGTTCTAGAAGCTAAAATCATAGTTTTACAAACACCTGGATCAATGCCTTACAATGAAGAATCAAAGAAATGGATATTAGAATTCTTCGATAAAACTGGAGAAATTATTTCTAACAAGTATTTGATTGGATGGGAACCGAGGGGTGAATGGGCTAAACACATTAGCGAATACGGGGAGATCCTCCGTGAACACCGCATAATACATGTAGTTGACCCGTTTAGGTATGAACCAGTAAGCATAGTTGATGGAGTCGCGTATTATAGGTTGCATGGTATAGGAGGGGGCGAAGTAAATTATAGGTATAAATATAGTGTTGAAGACCTCGAGAAACTCGCCACAATACTTGAGCAGAGAGTTTTTGAAACAGCATATGTATTATTCAACAATGTATACATGCTGGATGATTCTATGAGATTCAAAGAAATCCTCAAAAAACACCCCAGCTTAACACCTGTATAGAATATAATTGTTTAAATACTTGAAACCCGTTAATCCGAATATATGTGGAAAACATATTTTTGAAAGAGACGGTGATAATAGTTGAAGCTTGGAATAATGGACACAATATTATTAGCAATACTAGTAGCTGGAATAGCTATAGCATCATACTATCTAGCACTACCACCAAATATACAGACTGGAACGCTTCAATTAGAAGACGAAATACCAGGAACAGGATGGAAACTCGTAGATTTATCACCTACAGCGGGAAAAGCTTCTTTCAAAAACACAATAATAAATTATGAATATACAACATTTGTTGGTAGAAGATTCTATGCAATAACAATTAATCAAATCAAAGGATCCACTGTTAAATACAGTGTTGACATGAAATTCTACAAAAACATCTACACATATGCAACAGCACACCTACTACTAGGTATAGGTACAGTATTAAGCATAATAACATTGATGCTGAGAATTGATAGACTCAAAGAGACACTACTAAACCCAACACTACTAATAACAATAGCATACTTAATCATAGGATTACCACTAATATACATACTAGTATTATCGATTTCATAAACAATTTTTACCTCCTCCCTTCTCTACTAAAATTTTATTTAACGATTTGGAATCTCAGACTAGTAAAACCATTTAGAACCGGGGAGTTCCACCCCTACGGATCAAATCGATCAAACAAAATCCTAATTGAACACATATCTTGGAGGGGGCTGAAAATTAGTGTGTTGTTAATGACTGGATGTGAACCCCCCGGTTTCCCCTATGTTAAGCAAGAACTAAATGGAAGGGGGCTTGGGGATCACGGGTTGGAAGGATCTTACATTGGAAACCCCCCGGTTCCTCTGTATGGTTTCGACTCCAGAATCCAGGGGCTCGTCGAGGCGAAACCATAGAGGCTAACCCCCCGGTTCCCAAATAGAACATATCAATAGAAGACCGGACAAGCCCCCTTCATAAGATCATGTTTCAATATAGAAACCCTCACCCCTTAATTTCCTGTGGAGAAAGCATAATTGGTTTATTTGAGAAAATATTTGATTAGTAAAATAAATCTGTATTTATGAAAGGATTTTTTATTTTTATGGTTTAAATACATTGATCTCATTATACAAACAAGTATATGTTATCGATAATAAATAATTAATAATACTGCTTTCTAGTTGTTCCATATGAAACAGGGGGGAGAGGGGGTTTATAAAGGGGTTTATAAAGGCCTCTTCGAGGCGAAGCCATAGAGAGGAACCGGGGAGTTCTCATTTTTCCATAGAAAACAACCCCGCCAAAACCCCCCTCTCCATGGACCAGATTCGTTGAGATGTATGGTGGGTTCAGTCGAAACCATACCGTGAAACTGGGGAGTTCACACCCTATACATACAAAAACACAACCATCAACCCCCCAGCTACGAAACAATAAACCAAACCATTATACGGGTCCTATATAAATTAATGAATAATAGAGGGGAGGGGCGGGTCAGCTGCTCACGCCCCCTACTCTAGGAGAGGGGGTGAGGAAACTCCGCACACCCCGCGGCTCCACGGCCCCGAAACGGGGCGCGGCGAGTAGCCGCGGCTCCGGCACAGAAACGACACGGCCACCGCTCGGATGGCGATGAAGCGGTGAGGAGCCCCCGGCAACGGGGGCTCAGCAACCCGTTGAGGACGGCGGTGGATGCGTTGAAACGGCCGGTCCCGTGGGGTGCAAGGCCCCCCTAATTATTAGGGGGGATGAGGTGGCCGCGCAACCCCCTGTTGGGGGCCGCATAGTCTAATGCAGCTTGTACAGAATGCGGGTTATGGCCCGCCCCTCCCCTCTATTGTATTTTCTTATTTTTTGAGTCCTTGTCTCTTTAATATATAGTATACTGTTGATGTTGGTAATCCTAGTTGTTTGCTTATCTTGTATATGCTTGTTCCTCTCCTATACATTTTCACTATTTTCTTTATGATTGATTTCTTTTTCCTCTTATGTGTTGGCATTTTTTGTTTTTCTGTTTTCCTTAATGGTATGTTGTATTTTCTAAGTATTTCATAGAGGAGAGCTAAGTATATGTTGTGTTTCTTAACTATTTCCTTTACCGGTAATCCTTTCTTATAATCATTTATTATTTCCTCTATTTTCTCCTTACTTAGATCCTCTATGTTCAAGGCTTTTCTCACCTGTTATGAGTGTTTTCATCAATATATTATTTATTTAGATATTTATAAATGGATAATTGATAGTTAGCATGGGGGTTTTTCTCCCCAATAATCCTTTATTGTTTCCAATAATTCATTATAATTTCTTGTTCTGCGATATGCTTCTAACACTTCATTATTTAATGTATGAAATGTTTTCATCCATTTATATAGTCCTAATAGTTTCTCATATGCTTCAATAAAACCTGTTATATATAGTGTTGCAGCTACTGCTTCAATACTTGATAATATACATGGTTTACCATAGTTTATAGGGTTGCCTGGTAGGAGGGGTGGGAGTTTTCTATGTTGTCCCCTAATCATAATTGTTTTTCTAGGAGCTAATTTTTTCCAGCTAGCATCGACTACGACTATACCATGTTTCTCCACATATATGTGATCCCATGGCCCCAAATACTTGTTGCTGTAGGGGTCGAGTATTATTGGTGAACCATGTATTCTACGTGGATATATATGTATGGCTAGGTTTTTACGGATCATTTTTAAAGCAGTATTCTTAGCAGGATCATCTTCTCGGTAATAAACAATCATTATCCTAGGTAAATGTCTCCGTTGAGCCAAGACTTGTTCAATCCCATAAACCATACTATAAGCTAAACAATTATAATCCATAAAACCCCCAAAATATATATTGGACACAGTGAAGAATAGGTGGTTTAATTGGCTAAAGCCGGAGCAATAGTCCTTATCCAAACAGATATTGGTGCGGAATCACGTGTTATGGAGGAGCTCATCAAAATACCTGAGATCACTGAGGCATACATAGTTTATGGAATATATGATATAATAGTTAAGATCGAGGCTGGAAGCCTCGAGAAGATAAGAGAAGTAATAACCAATAAGATCAGGAAGCTCCCAGATATTAGGACAACTAGTACAATGGTTATTGTTGAGGAGAGAATTAAGAAGTAGTAAATGAATCATAATTGGTTATATTAACTATTCTTTTTCTCATCATTCACAATATTTTTATAACCACTATCTTCTTTTTTAACAATTATTTTCAACGGCGACCTAAACCATACATCGTTTTGTGGGAACGGAATCTCTATTCCTGCCTCTGTTATTGCTTTCTTAATTCTCCAAATAATTTCCTTCTTCACATTATACCATTCACTGCTTGGAACCCACATTCTAACCCTTATATTCACACTACTATCCCCTAATTCTTCAACATAAACATCTGGCTCCGGCTTGGCTAGTATGAATGGGTGTTTAGATAATTCATTCCTGATGATCTGGTATGCTTTCTCAGCATCTTCACTATAAGCTATTCCTACAATGAATTCTAGTCTTCTAGCAGGTGTTGCTCCAATGTTTTTAATGACTGAGTTGAATACTTCATTATTCGGTATCCTTATTAATACACCGTCTAAACCCCGGATCTTAGTGGACATTATCGATATATCCTCAACAATCCCTAGTTGTCCATTAATATCTACGAAATCACCTGGTTTCAATGGTCTCTCCCAGTAGAGGAATATTCCTGATACTAGGTTTGCCGTTATGCTTTGTAGTGCGAAGCCGAGTATTATGCCTAGGAATCCACCAGCTATTATTAGCCCTGTAAGGTTTATTCCTAAGATGCTTAGTGCTGATATTGCAAATATAATTACTAGTGTATAATAGATTATTCTCGCGAGATTATAAGCTATTGTTTGAGGCATGAATCTTATTGATACCCTATATATTATCTTCTTGGTAATTATTGATATGAATAAGCCTATAACCAATATTATTGTTGCAGACAATATTCCTAGCCAATTAATTGTCTCCAACCACGTGAAGCCAGATGTAATATTTAATTGTTCACTCAACTCATATCCCCCACAACATTTCGGTTCCAGGACTTATACGGGGAGGCTTAAAATCTTTTGGATCATCTATTCTTCTAAGACCTTTCCTAAAAGATCTACCATATTTTATTGAAGCAGTTGTTTTAGAGTTTATGGTTACATTTATTTCTTGAGTATAAGCTTTCCATGATTTCTCCCGGTAATATATTGATAGATTATTTGAATCTAGGAGGATCTGTGTGAATAATACCCATTCATCCAATGTATTATGTATTTTGAGTAGTGAAACTGCTTTTCCAAAAACAGGTTCTGGTTCAGATACATATGTTTTTGAAACACTATATCTAGCTATAACACCCATACTAGTTGATCCATATAATGCATATTTTGGATCAGCCCCCTCAATAACATCTATTATGTCAAAATTCGTATCTCGATAAACATATACTGCGATATCAACGGGTATATATATGTAGATTTCAGTATATGAGTTGGGGGCAAGCCTTATTTTCTCCGAGAAGTCTACGAGGACAAAACTAGTTATTTTACGAGGTAGTAGGACAGGATAGAATGGAGTAATTAAAACCTTGTCAAAACCTATGATTTTTTGCTCAACTAAAACATTATTATTAATAGATCTACGATAAACTATAATTTCATCTCTAATCTTCTCCAAAGACAACAAGTATTTGCCAACAATATATTCTTTATCAATGCCTAAAACACCATAACCATTTAAAACCTCTGCAGAAACCATGAAAACCACCATCCAAACAACCAAGCAATTATGAAATAATGTATTCACAAAAATATAAGTCTAGAAAATATATGGTGGACCGGCCGGGATTTGAACCCGGGACCTCCGCCTCTCTCCGACCCCGGTGCCAGACCCCCTATTATAGGGGTCGTGCAAGGGCGGCGCTCTTCCAGGCTGAGCTACCGGCCCACCCTTAAGTCTTCATATAATGAATCAATACAGGACCCTGTTATATATTTTTGCCGTATTCATTAATAGTTTCCCATGTAGAATAGATGGATGGGCATAATTTATTTAGGTATTAATGGTTTAAGAATGTTATATTATAAATTCAAGTATTCATAGTTTTCAAAATTATTCGTTTACCCCATTTATTCAAGTATACCTTATTAATGAGGGGTTCTCTGGGTTCTTTTATTTTCTCCTCTAAGGGATACCCTACTGGTATTATGGTTTCTAACTTATATCTCTTAGGAACCTTTAGTAAACTATTCACTTTCTCAGCGTCGGGGGGAGTATATGTTAATGATGCAAGACCGTTTTCCTCTAGAGCCAGTAATAGGTATCCTATTGCTAGCCACGTTGATTGAATTGTATATGGACAATGTTTATCAGCATACACAATTATTAGATAAGTCGCATCCTCCAAAAACGGTTTTTCCCAAGTTATATTTCTCTGCTCAAGCCATTTCTTGAATTCACCTCTCACGTTCCCATGAAGCTTCTTCTCAGCTTCTTCACAAGCAATTCTAATTCTATGCTTTAATTCTCTATCACTCACAACTATAAATTGCCAAGGCTGACAATTCATTCCCGAAGGGGCTTCAAGAGCAACCTCAATTGCTTCAAGTACACGAGCTAAAGGAATCTCTACTCCAGCTTTAAATCTCCTAATACTTTTTCTTCTCCTAGCCAGCTCCAACAAGAACTTATCTCTTCGAATCCCCCGGCTCAATTCTCAAACACATCCATCAATGTTTTTTATTTACTTAACACTATGCTCTAATAGAGACATATAAACGAAATCATTGCTGGGGAATTATAAGTTCCTAATCTCTATTATAGTTCTATCATAGTATATTGACTATCAGATTTTAGAAAATGAAGACCATGTTCTTGAAGATATTTTTAACTATTTGAAACACATCTTATATTCTCGAATCAATTGTGAGGGGCAGAAACAAAGTGAAAACAATGTTTTTAGCTTGGGGCAGGATTGGTAGAAGAACTATTGAGTTATCTAGGGAGCTTAACTCTTACTTATTATTTATACCTGATAGACCCCCATATTTAAAAGCATATTTTAAAACCAAAAAATTCTTGTTAGAATTTCGACCTAAAACAATAATTCTCCAATTGCCTCAGGGGCCGTTGTTATTTAGTTCATTTATATACAAGAAAAAACATCACTATAGTATCATAGCAGATGTTCATACAGGATTCTCCATATATGATTCTTGGAAAAGCCTTATCCTTAATAAACCATTTCATAATTTTCTCAAATACTGTGAACTAGTTATAGCACATAATGAGCCTTTCCGAGAATATTTAATTAAATATAAAGGATTAGATCCGGGTAGAGTGATTACTGTATACGATCCCTTCCCTCAAATTCCTGAAAATCTTAAAAAACCTACTAACATAGATGTCGAGCCATTAAAATACATAGTTTTCCCAGCAGCATGGGATCCTGATGAAAACCTAGAATTTATCGTTAGGGAATTCCTGTCTTCAACCACTAGTAGAACCTATAAGTTATTGTTAACAGGTAATTATAATAGAAGAAAGAAATTAGCTGAAAAAATTAGGAGAGGAAGCAGTGATAAAATAGTTTTAACAGGCTACATAGGAAGCGAAGAATACTACTGGATCTTAAAACATTCAAAACTGGTAATTACAGGGACTACTAGAGAATATACAATGCTTTCAAGTATATGGGAATCTATAGCGCTCGAGAAACCGTTTATTACAAGTTATACACGTACACTGGGTAAGATTCTAGGTGGTAGCACGCTATATTATACCTACAAGGAAGGCTCTCTTAGAAAACTATTAGATACATGTTTGAATAATGATGAGTGTATATTTTACCTGCAGAGAAAAATAGTTGCTCTAAAAGATAAGATGAAGACATTATCTAGGAATAGCATAGAAAAATTGAAGAGGATAATAAATAGACTCAACGAGTTGTGAAGTATGAGGAAAGCATTGGTTATACATACTAGTCTAAGCGGTTTAGGTGGTGCGGAGAAGGTATCTTTAGCTATTATCGAATCGTTGAAGAAAATGAACTATTATGTGAAACTATTTACGGTGGAGCCTACTAATTGGAAACAATTAATCAAGGTTTTCAATATAGAATCTGAAACTTTACCTCATGAATACTATTACTTGCTCCCATTCCATATAAGGAAATTTACAATTTATACTCGTTTAATAGCTTCTAAAATCATGGAGTTAAAGATCAAGCGGGGATTCAATATTGTTATTAATACTCATGGAGACGCATTACCCATAGCTACCGATATAGTATATATGCATTTCCCAGGTTTTATAGCCGAAGAATTCTACCCTTATAAACATGGAAGTATTAGCTCATTAGTTAACAAAATATATCTTGCAGGATATGATCTTTTAAGAAGACATCTAATCCCAAGCTTTGAGAACTCAATTGTTTTATGTAATTCTAGTTTTAGCAGAGCAGTCATCAAGCTCAAGCTTAACATAGACGCTCAAGTAGTATATCCACCTATCGATGTTGAGTTTTTTGGAAAAGCATATTTTGAGAAAAAAGGTAGTGAACCCTATAATATAGTTTCAATAGGTAGGTTTTCGCCAGAGAAAAACTATGAGTTTATTGTTGAGATTGCTAAGAGATTAAGAAACTTAAGATTCATTATTGTTGGAAGCGTTAGTAATCCAAGGAATAAATCTTATTTCCTAAAAATACTTGCTTTAAAACATAAACATAACTTATCAAACTTGACACTAGTCCCTAATGCTTCTCGTAGAGAACTATTAGAATTATTAATACATTCACGTGTATTATTGCATACTATGAAATATGAACATTTTGGAATGGCTGTAGCTGAAGGAATGGTTGCTGGACTAGTCCCTGTTATTCATAGATCTGGCGGAGCATACTATGATATTATTAAGAGAGATAAGTATGGATACTCGTATAGAACTATAGATGAAGCAATCGAGAAAATATGGGAAGCCCTCGAAAACTATCCAAAAATATTTAGGAAAATACATAAATATGCTTCCAAAGAGTTTAGTAGGGAAAAATTCCATACAAGATTTAAGAAGATAATGGATTCTATTACAAGCTAAACAATTATTGTTTAAGCATCTTAGTTCTTAGAGCATATAGTTTCTTATACATCCTCCACCTACCAACAACATTAACTGTCCTCACATTACCTGCTATTTTCTCCAATAACTCAATATGATCAGTTAAATGGCTTATCGGGTATCCCAAGAACAATAATGCGATCGGTGCCGGTATAGTGTTAGGAACAGGATTCGGTAATAAATCTAGGTTAAACACGTTGTCTTCGAAATATGCACCAAATATGCCGTATCTAGAATGAGTTGCTATGCCTCTATTAGAGATCTTCTGTGAATAAATTGTTCCGGATAATATAGCTTTATCATCACTGGGGCCTGGAATTATGATTAATCCAGGAGCTCTGTTTACATAGGGTCCCTCGAATACTTCTTGTGGTTGTTTAACTACTATATTATATTTTCTCAGGATCATCTTTAATTTATTAATAGTTTCTGGATTGTTATCGTTTAATACTATATAGAATCTAGGCGGTGCTGTTGCTTTATCCGCAGGTATGAAAGCCTTGGAACGAGTAAAATCTATTCCAGTCTCGTACTCTAATACAAGATTATATCCAAATTTTGAAAATAGTTTTCTAGCTATTCTTAATAATGCTCTCGACAAAGGTCTTAACAGCTTGGAGGAAGCTATTTTGTATAGTGTGCCTCTTACATGGAACATTTTTGTATCTGTGCTCTTACTAACAGTATCCACTGATCCCGATTCTTTACTGGAAGGAGGCTTTGTAATGAATGATTCCTCGTATAGGATTCTGTTCACATATATTCTTCCCCTGTAATATTTGAATCCATGATCCGATACAATTATGAGGTTTCCAATGGATAATGTAATGTCTTTAATTATCTTATCTATTTCGGAATAGATCTTGTTGAGCATGGATAATTTCTTAGCTGCAATATTGCATTTATGGAGAATAGAGTCGGGGAAGGGGGTTGCAAACCAGTAGAAGTCATAGTTTTTTCTCAGTGCTTTCTCTATTATTCCGTGATATACCTCAAGAAGTTCTCTGCCCCTCTTCAGTGCTTCGCATTCAACGGACTTATAGAATTTAATCTTATTAGCAGCGTCTATATAGTCTCTATACTCATCCAATATATTAAGGGGGCTTGATAAGATCTTTGGAGCAAAGAAACCCATTTGTAAAATCTCAGCGTTCCTAAAAGGTATTAATGGGTATCCTGGAATAATGTTTAATAGAAACATTCTAGTCTTACCATTTAATAGGCCTATGGTCTCATGTATTCTTGGATGCTCTAATTCATTCGCCGATACTAGTTCTGCAATCCATTTATTCTCAGAGACTATTCTATACTTGAAGAAATCAAATATTCCATGCTTCCCAGGATTAACACCAGTCATAATAGAAGTCCAAGAAGGAAGTGTTAATGGAGGTATACAATCCATATCCCTTAAAACCATCCCCTTAGAGATCAGCTTCTTCAAGGTAGGCATATATCCTTTCTCAACACCATAGAATAATATCTCTCTAGACATACCATCAAGACCTAGGATTACTAGTCTCTCATCGATTTTATTTAGATACATTTTTGTTGCCTTATGTTCCTCTTTTGTCTTATCATACTGTAGTCTCTAATTATTTAATTTGTTTCGTAAAGTCTTAGCTTATCTTGTTTTGTTAAGCTCCCCCTTTTTATCTCTTCGGTGAAAGATTAGCGAGTCGAACATATTCTCTTACTATATATATTATTTTCTTCTTAAAACGATCTCTGCTGAAGACAAGTGATCGCTTCCTAGCTAGAGGCTTCATTTTTTCATAATTATATATTGCATGCCTGATCATTTTAATTGCTTCATTCGAACTTGTATATCCATAACCATATTTTCCATGTTCAACGATGTCGTGCCATGTACCACCACTTCTATGAACTACAGGTACTAGTCCTGATGCCATACCTTCAACCACAGCTATTCCAAAGTGTTCGTTAACCATACAATGTAGGTAGACTTTGCTGGTGGATAATATCTTCCTTACATTTTCATCAGGAGCATTTGGTATGAGCTCTATGTTTTTTAAGTCCCGTTCCTCTATCATATTTTTAATTTTTTCATAATACATTTTCTCCTCTGTATTAGCTATTGAACCAATTATATAGAATTGAAAGTCTTTTAGCTTTTCAGCGATCTCAACAACTAGTTCATAACGTTTCTCAGGTGAAAATCTACCAATGGATACAATGTTATTTTCTCTTCTTCCTTCTAGCTGAATATATTTATTAACATTTACAGGCGGATATACCACGAAGGATCTACGATTGAATAACTTATTTATTACTGCGGCAGTGAACTTAGAATTTGTCAGTATCAATGTATTCAGTCTCCTCTCAACCAATTTTCTTGACACTAAATAATATGGAGTAAAATACAATTTCCAGAAGCCTTCTTCATATTTACGATGACTTTCATCCCATAATGCAAAAGTTGGAAAATGCATATATGTTATATCAGCATTGGTTAGTATAGGATTTCCATAAGTATTAATTATCAAATCTACATCCTTTCTAAGCATTGAAAACATAAAAGAGCTTAATAAACGTTTATAAATAGTAAAACCTTTTATAGGAATTGAAAAAATAATCTCTTCATCTGGTTTAATAACACGGCCCCATATATGTGATATTCTTGACCAATCAGTTTGTTTGAGGGTAGCTAATACAACGCTCCAACCACACTCTTTGAAAGCTTCAATAGTTGTAAGACATAATCTCTCCCCACCACCCAAAAAATTTAGATCATGATGAACTATAGCTATTCTCACACTTCAACACCAATATTTTTTACCAATAATATATAATAAGTAGTTATAAGCATAATGTCCCTATAAACTATAATCGGGGAAGAATTAAAATACTATAAACCAGTGTAAACTCGAAGAGATCTTATTCTTCTAATACATTGAAATTAAACCAATATAAATATATAATAGAATAGATATATAGAATGGTAATGTGTTAGAAAAGCTTCTTATAGAGACCTATATCTACTTTAAAACACTAAATATATTTTGGTATATTATAGTAAATGCTATATTATCCATGATTAAGTTAATAGTAATCTTTGATAGGAGAATCTAAGTTGTTTAAACATGTACTGACGTTTGGAAGGCGATATCGTTATGAATAAAAGAAGTGTTAGTGTTATTGGATTGGATGGATTAGGAAGGCTATACTTGAATAAAATGGTAAATTCGGGTGAAATGCCAAACCTTAAATACATTGTTACAAGTGCTGATGTAAACACTAATATATACTGTTTTCCCCCGGAAACAGCCTCCTCCTGGCCTAGTCTGATGAGTGGGGTTAATTTGGGTAAGCATGGAATATATGATTTCTTCAAATACAATAGTGAAAGAACTAGATTATTTAATGCTTTGGATCTAGGACATCCTCGAATACATGAAATGATTGCAATACTAAAACACTTTGTTCTTATGATAAATCCTGTTCCTTCCTATCCTATCATACCAGTATCTAATACAATGCATGTTATTTCTTTTTCTTTCTTCACTCCTAAACCCACAGCCTACCCGAAGTTTCTGCAAAAATATTTAACTGAATATAGACGATACACATATAAGTCCCTTAATGATTTCTTAATAAAGTACATTGATGATCTAGATTACAGAATCGGCATTATTGAGAATTTAGTACAGAAATTCGATTACAAACTCATTTGGGTGAATTTTGAGATACCAGATAGAATATTACATTTAGCAAGTGAGCGAGAGAGGAAATTCAAAGTCCTAGATAAAACAGTATTGAAACATGAAAAAATTATTTTCAGAAAGCTGGATTCCGTTATTAAACTATTAAAGGATATAACAGACAACGTGGTTATTGTATCTGATCATGGTTTCTCCTACTATAATAAAACTATTGCTGTGAACACTATATTATATAAACATGGCTTTATAAAGCTATCAGAAAAAGGATTATCTTCTAGCATAGAAAAATATTCTAAATTATTACCAGAAGAAAACAAACCGCTGTTGTTAATTCCTCTAAATAATCCACTTGTTAAAATTGTTAGAAAACCTGTTTTGAAACATTTAGCTAAAGCCATTTTAAAGATATATGAGAATTTATTTGAAAGGGAAATAAAGCTTAAGTTTCCCGAAGTAGATCATAAGGAATCGAAAGCGTTTTTATTTGGTGAAACCTCATTTGGTATAATACTTAACAAGAAAAAATATAATGTTAGCCCCGTTGAAATAGTTAAGATTTTAGAAAAGTATAAGGGAATAAAGCATGTATGGCTAAAAGATCAAATTTTCTCGGGACCTTATCTAAAAGATCTACCAGATATATATCTTTACCCTGACTTTGATATGGGATACTGGATTACTGATTTAAAAGTTTATGATAAAATATATAGAAGAAAATGTAGACTTCATCATCATCCGTTAGGGGTTTTTATTATGAAAGATCTTGGTGGATATAAAATATTGAATGAGATCATTAATAATACTGCTGTCGCCTCACTTATAATGGGGTGGTTAGGTTTTCCGTTGAGTAGTTGGATTGATGATAAGGAATTGGTTGAGAAGGTTTTCAATGGGAATGTAAAGTATACTGATAAATACATAAATCTTTGGAATTTGAATAAGAGAATATTTGCAATGAGATTTCTTAAAAGTAGAAAATAAGGACTGGTTAATCTATTATTAGAAATACTTGATTGTGGAGGGCTTCATATCAGAATGAGCCTTAACAATAATAATGTTATGACTGATTATGACGAGATAAGATCTATTAGGGTTAGGTATTCTTCATTAGTTAATTATTCTTATGTAATATATCGTGCATTTACGTCATTATTGTTTTCCATTATTGTGATTCGCAGGCTTCCACCTACAGAGTATGGTTTGTTTACATTTATCATTGCTTTCATAGGTTTTTTTATTCCAGTTAATTCTCTGTGGAATTTTTGGGCTTTTCGTTTCTATGCTCGTGGAAGGTATGGGTTGTCTTTTGCAGCGTTTACATTGACTATTATTTATAGTATTATTGGTTTTATGATGATTTATTCATTGTTATTTCTTAGTTTTCAAGTATATTTGTATGGTGTTATTGCTGGTTTAATATTTACTGGTCAGAGCTTGTATCTTTATTTTCAATCCATACTTTATGCTAAGAAGCCTTATTTGGTTGCCTACATTAGTATGGTGGGTGAAACTTTCAGGGTATTATCAGCATATATGTTTGTTGTTGTTTTAAAATTAGGCGTTATTGGTGCTTTAGCTTCTCTAGTTATTGTTTTCTTATTAGATAATTTGCTAGCTCTGTTCTTCTTAGCTCGTTTATCTGGATTGCCACGTCCTGTTTTCAGTAGGGAGGATATAGTGGTTTTATTTAAAAATGCATATATTCCGTTTATTCAGATGATAAATCAACAAATAAAAACTTCTATAGAAAGACTTTTTACAACATTATTTACTAGCTCTACATTGTTTTCCGCCTATTTGGGTGTGTCTTATGTTAGTAGGAGCTTTATTTTTGGAAGGGGATCTTTTGCGAGAAGTCTTTCATCAAGACTATTAAGATCTGGTAGTCGTAGTGATGTAGAAGACGTGTTCCGTATATTAGTTATAATAACGTTTCTTGTTGGTGGGGGGTTCATTACGTATTCGCGGACAGTGCTTAGTATTTTTAGGAGAGAATATTTGAATGCTCAGATACTACTTATACTTTACACTATTGCTGCGTTGATTGATGTGTTTGCAGGGTTTTTCTCGTCTATTAGTACTGCTCTGGAAAAGGCTGATCTCAGGTTTTCTGGTAGTGAATTAAGGAAGACTGTTTTGTTTAAGAATCCTTTTCATGTCTTTTTAGCGAATATATCATATATTTCGGCAGGAGCAGTGGCATTTATGTTTATGTATGTGGTTTTAGGAATAAGAAATATAGTGTTCTTGCTTATACCGTTTCCGATAGCTTATATAATTGCCTATATTCCCTTGCTAGTTATTTTTTATCATAGGAGTATTGAGAAGATACAGTATAGTGTTCCTTGGAGAGAAGTGATAGCTTCTATTATTGGTGTGACTTGTTTTTCTATTTTTGGATTTGTTACGGGTTATTCGAATATTGTGGTTAAGAGTATATATAGAGACTATATCTATGTATTAATTATGGCTGGTTATTCTCTCGCTATCTACTTTGTAGTCTTGTATTTATTGTCTCCTTGGTTTAGGGGGTTTGTGAGGAGGGTTTTAGAGGAGATTATCTAGTATCTATTAGGGTTTTACCTGATCCTTATTCTGTTTACTTTCTTGTTTTGCCAACTATATCTTCTTATTCTCTTGCTTCTTCCGAATCCGCATGCTGCGCAGTATCCTTTTGCTACGTTGAATGCGTGTCTTCCACATCTTCTACATCTTATATGTGTTTTGCTTCTTCCATGTTTGCCCATGCTTGGTGTTCCTTTTCCCATAGGGGTTATCGCCTCCTATGCGTTATTGTATTATTTTGTTTTAGTCTTTGATGGGTGAGATTAATATTACTGTGTCTCCTCTGATAACGATTGTTCCCAGTTTTCTAGTTGAACCATCTTCTTTTATTTCTTCTGCATCGTCTAGGACAATGTTCAGGTGTTGATCATAGCTTTTTAGTTTTCCGCGGACTTCTCGTTCTCCTTTAAGCTTTATTAAGACTATGTCTCCGAGGTGTTCTAATAAGATCTTATGTGCTGTTTCAGCCAAGCATATACACCCTTTAATCCTATTTGTTTTATTGTTGCTTACATAATTTATTGATTAAGTTTCCTATCTGCTTATATTTTATATCTCGTTATGTATCTAAGCATATCTAGTCGTTAATATAATTTATTATGCTTTTAAAAGATTCATTTATGAGGTGTTCTTCGATGCCTAGAAGATATGTGTTATCTAAGCGTGAGCGTAAACGGTTGCTTGAGGAGTTGGAGCAGAGATATGGTAGTATAGGTGTGGGTAAGAATGATGTTGTCGAAATATTTGAGGAGAAGAACAAGTTTAAAATACTAGTTATAAATGGTGTGCCAGCATTTATATTTTACGAAGATAAATGGATCCCCCACCTTAAATACCTTCTCAGAAACCCTAACTTAAAAATTCCCATAATAATTGTTGATATGGGCGCTGTCAAACCACTGCTTAGAGGCGCTGACTTAATGGCGCCAGGTATACGTGAGATAATAGGGGTTTTTGGGAAGGGAGACGTAGTAGTTGTTGCAGAGGAGAAGTATCGTAAACCCTTTGTTATAGGTATAGCTCTGGTTGATTCCGACGATATTGTGTCTGGTAAGATTAAGAGGGGTAGAGTTGTCGAGAATATTCATAGAATAGGAGATATTTTCTGGAATATATTATGAATCATTATTCTCCATTGTCTCCGCATAATCCTTCGATATCATCCCCCTATATATTCCGTATCCCCCAATACTAATTATGAATCCTAATAATCCTATCATTAACATAGCGTTTCTCTCCTCTATTAATTCCCTATATTCTTTTTCGGCAGAATTATTAATTGCCCGCACAAATATTCCTTGAGAGGATTCATAGTATTCTATTCTCTGCCGTAACCCAGTATTTATAATGATAGTTGCCACGCATATGATTATTCCTATAATAATCACTAACAACACTATTTGCTTAGTCGTATCTCTCTTCAAGACTGTTCATCTATTATTTTAATAGGCTCAATAGGTTTTCCTTATAGATGAATATATCATATTTAATATTTAACATTATAAGTAAGTTGTCCACAATATGTTTTTATAAGATTTAATGACCTTATTTAATGAGTTAGACTATTTACTTAAGTTATTTTGGAAATTATGAAAGTTGTGGTTATTGGATTTGCTTTATAAACCCCTCACTAATATAATGGTTTGTGAAATGCAGATGAAGGGCTCTATGTGGTCTGTGTGGAGCCCCGATAGCCTCCTCAATGAAGGAATGAAAACCCGACCCAAGAGGGGGAAGCCCGCGCATCATAAAGCACGGGCAACCACAAACTGTTTAGTATTAGAGGGGTTGAAAGATGGGGTTTAATGAGGGAGACTTCATACTAATAGAGTATACGGTTCGTGTAAAAGAAACTGGTAACGTAGTTGATACTACAGATGAAGCATTAGCTAAGAAGGAGAACATATATGAGTCTGGAAGAATCTATGGACCAGCATTGATCGTTCTCGGTAAGGGCTGGATCAATAAGGTTGTAGAGGATACTATTAAGGAAATGAATGTTGGTGAGGAAAAAATTATCGAGGTTCCTCCGGAGAAAGCTTTTGGACAAAGAGATCCCAGTAAGGTTAGGATTTTTAGCATGAGAGAGTTTAGGAGGAGGAACCTCAAGGTTAGAGTAGGTGATGTAATAGATTTTGGCGGTGTTAAGGGAATTGTTAAGAGTATCAGTGGTGGACGAGTAGTTGTTGATTTTAATCATCCATTAGCCGGTAAAACACTAATATACAAGGTTAAAGTTGTAGGTAAGCTTGAAGATTTAGTGGAGAAGATTAGAGCGTTAGCTGTTAGGTATCTACAAATACCTGGTGACGAATTAGAGATTAACTATGTGTCTGAGGAGAGGAAAGTAATAATTAGTATTCCGACAAAGTATATTACGAGGAAAGATCTACAATATGCTAAGGTATCCTTGGCAACAAGCATATATGAGTTCTTCAAGGAAGATGTTGATGAAGTAGTTTTCCAAGAAGTATTCAAGTTTAAGAAGGCGGAGAAGAAAAAGGAAGTTGCGGAAGAGAAGAAGGAAGAGGTGGCTGAAGAGAAGGAGAAAGTTGAGGAATTAAGTAGTCAAGAAACAAGTGAGCAGGGATCCCAATAATTACTCTAGGTTTTATATAATACCTGTTTCTCGGACAAGTCTCCAAGCAGCTTCTTCAGTTAATCCTTTTTCTCCAAGTATTGTGTAACGATTAGGCCTTATCTTATGTGCAATTGTTAATGCTTTCACGATTGTTTCTATTGGAATACCTATTTCTTCTGCTGTAGTTGGTAATCCTATTTTCTTCATTATCCTCTTGATCTTTTTCCATTTTGGATCGCCGTATAGGTAGAGCATCATAATTGTTCCTAGCGCTACTTGTTCTCCATGTAATGCTTTACCTGGTGCTAGTAGGTCTAGTGCGTGGCTGAACAAGTGTTCTGATCCACTTGCTGGACGGCTTGAACCAGCTATGCACATTGCTACTCCACTACTAATAAGTGCTTCAACAACTATTCTTATACCGTCGGGGTTTCCACTAGCTATCAGTTCATGGTATCTAATAACGTGTTTAGCCGATAATAATGCTAGTTGAGCAGCGTATTCTCCATAATATTCTCCTTTAAGTCTATGTGCTAGTTGCCAATCTTTCACCGCTGTTAGCTTCCCTAATAAGTCTCCTACTCCTGACCTTATCAGTCTTGGCGGCGCCTTCGAGATCATGTCTATATCAGCTATTATAGCGTATGGTGTAGTTGTTGGCGTGCTTGTTGGTTTACTTGTTCCTTTCAGGCTTGCAAATGGAGACGCTATTCCATCATGGCTTGCAGCTGTTGGAACGCTTATCATGTATCCATTGTTTTTATATGCTGCATATTTTGCTAGGTCAATTGATTTACCTCCTCCCACTCCTAGAAAGATCTTTATACCATGCTTTTTTGTTTCCTCAACTATTTGATTAGCTGTTTCTATCCTAGCATCTCTAGCTTTCCATACTTCTACAATGTATCCGTTATTCTTCATTGCTTCCTCTACTATTTTACCAGCTACATTATATGTTGTTGGACCCGTTATTATTCCTGCTTTATATTGATTTGTAAGCTTCATTTTAAGTAGGTAGTCCGGTATTTTATCGAGAATATTAGATCCAATAATTACTTTCAGAGGCAATGTTATTTCATGTATGCTTCTATTCAACAAGTATGCACCTTCCTACGAGAAACTATTATTATTAATGCCTAGAAATATGTTAATACTTATAATGGGTAATAAGTTATCATTCATAATAGCTTATAAGTTTGTGAGGTAATGGTTTTGTCCGGTAAGAAAATAGTATCTAAAACAACAACTGTCGGCATAGTCGTTGGTGACTATGTTGTTTTAGCAGCTGATAAGAGAGCTACTGCGGGTTCGCTAGTTGCTCATAAGAGAGTGAAGAAAATTATTAGGATAGACGACTATATTGCAATGACTATTTCGGGTCTTGTAGCTGATGCTGAAATCATTGCTGAGCAAGCTAGGTTTATTGCGAGGAAATACAAGCTAGAACTAGGAAGGCCAATTAAGGTTTCAGCATTAGCATCTAATTTATCAATTATATTGAATGCTTATCTGAGAATGTCGCCCTACATAGTCCAGTTATTGTTGGGCGGATACGATGATAATGGACCACATTTATTCTATATAGATCTATTCGGTAGTTTGAGCGAAGAAAAATATATGGCTACCGGTAGTGGTTCTCCAACAGCATTCGGTGTTCTCGAAGAAGAATATAGGAGTGATCTAAGCTTAGATGAAGCCAAAGAATTAGCGTTCAAAGCAGTATCAGCAGCTACTAAGAGAGACGGATTTAGCGGTGAAGGCGTTGATATAGTTGTTATTGGTCCAAACACATACGTTGAGGAAACAAAACTATTCAAACGATCAATTATAGCAAAATAGAAACTAATACGTATAAAATTTTATTTTATTCATTACTAACAGTCAAGTTTGGGCTCTTCACCTATTTTAGCTTCAAATATTTCAGTTTTGTTTAGTAATGAGGATCGATGAGTTTGGGAAGAGTAATCTATATAAGGATAATAATATTTATGTATCGATTGAGACATAATTTGGAATAATAAGTTGTTTTAGTTCTTGGTTTATGGGTTCATCTTTGTCCACATACTAGACTGTGTGCAAAGTTGATCTTGTCAAAACATTACAGTGTGGTGTTCTAGTTGTTGAAAAAGATCATGCTTGATCGTGGCAGAGCAGAACTATTGAAGAGAATACTGCGAGAGATACCTCCGGATTTGGTCTTGACAAACATAGAGTTTGAAGGTCCGGAGATAGTATTGTATGTTAGGAATAGGAAAGCCATAGCTAAGTATCTAGACTTGGTCAAGAATATAGCTAAGAAAGTGAGGAAAAGAGTTGTTATAAGAGCTGATCCAGATGTCAGATTGCCTCCTGAAAAAGCTAAAGAAAAAATCTTGGAGATTGTGCCGAAGGATGCTGGTGTTGATCCTAATGGTATAGTGTTTGATCATACGAGGGGAGAAGTATGGATTAAAGCTGAAAAACCTGGTTTAATAGTTGGTAGAGGATCATATATTAGACACTACATATTAGCAGAAACTGGGTGGAGACCTGAGCCTCAGAGAGCTTCCCCGCTTGAATCAAAAGTGTTGAAAGTAATAATGTCTAATTTATTAAAGGAGAGCGATTATAGGCTTAGGTTTCTCCGAAAACTTGGGGAGAGAATACATAGGGATGTTATTTTTAAGAACAACTATGTACGTATAACGGCTCTCGGCGGATTTATGGAGGTTGGTCGATCAGCTATACTTGTGGAGACTCGTGAAAGCAGGGTATTACTTGATCTAGGAATTAATGTTGGTGCAGGTACAGATTATGATAGAGCTTATCCATTCATTGATATTGACCAATTAAACTTATCCGAACTAGACGCTGTTATTGTTACTCATGCTCATTTAGACCATATAGGACTAGTTCCCCTTCTCTACAAATACGGGTATCGTGGACCACTATATGTTACTAAGCCTACCAGGGAATTAATGGTGATAATGATTAAGGATTTAATAGAAGTTACACAGCGTGAAGGCAAGTATTTACCATATAGTGAGAAAGACTTAATGACTACTATACTTCACACAATACCTCTTGAGTATGGTGATGTAACAGATGTTGCTCCAGACATCAAGGTTACCATGTATAATGCTGGACACATCCTGGGTTCAGCCATAGTTCATCTACACATAGGTATGGGTCTTCATAATATAGTATATACTGGAGACTTCAAATATGCTCCCACAAGGCTTCTTAATAGAGCAGAGGATAAGTTTCCAAGAGTTGAGACCTTAATTATGGAATCAACTTATGGTGCTACACGTCAGCAAAGTAGGAGGGAGGCGGAGGCTGAACTTATAAGAATTGTTAAGAAAACTATTGAGAGAAAAGGAATTGTTTTGATTCCAGTATTTGCTGTTGGGCGTGGACAAGAAATAATGCTTGTACTAAACGATGCTATCAGTAAGGGTCTGATACCAAAAGTTGATGTATTTATTGAGGGATTAGTTAATGAGGTAACAGCTATTCATACACAGTACCCGGAGTATTTGAATAGAAACATTAAGGAAATGATTTATAGAGGAGAAAACCCCTTTACAGCAGATTATTTCCACATAATAGAGAGTGGAACTGCTAGGCCAGATATTGTTGAAACAAAGCCATCAATAATACTAGCTACAAGCGGCATGTTAACCGGGGGACCTGCAGTAGAATATTTAAAGCTCATAGCAAGCGATCCAAGGAACAGCCTTGTATTTGTAGGTTACCAAGCCGAGGGGACTCTTGGTAGGAGAATTAAAGATGGTATGAGAGAGCTTCAAACAGTTGTTGATAATAAAGTCGAGATTATAAGGATTAATCTCGAAGTCTACAGCATAGATGGTTTCAGTGGTCACAGTGATCAAAGCGAGCTGTTAAGATATGTAAGAAACATTTCTCCAAAGCCTAGAAATATTATACTTAACCATGGAGAACCCTCGGCGATTATGACTCTTGCTCGATTGGTATCAAAGATTATAAGAAATCCGAGTACTGGTTATGGAGCCAATACGATGGTTTATACACCACATTTACTGGATTCTATACATTTAACTGCTCGTAGATAATGTGTTATACCTAACCCTATATTTCTAAAAATATGAGAGGATGATGTTTATGCATAGAGTACTTTACCCTGGAAGGTTTCAGCCGTTCCACAAAGGTCATTTACGAGTTGTTGAGAGGCTGCTTAGAGAATTCGATGAGGTAGTTATAGTTATTGGTTCTGCCCAGGAAGGATTTACATGTAATAATCCATTTACTGCTAGTGAAAGAATAGAGATGATAGATTATGTTCTTAAAAATAATGGTATAAGTAGGGACAGGTACTGGTTAATCCCTATCCCCGATATACGTATGCCTCTTGCTTGGACAACATATGTTTTATCCATGGTGCCTCGCGTAGATGCTGTGGCATCTGGTAATCCACATGTTGTTAAGATATATGATTGGATTGGTTTTAAGACTATTAAGTTAAACCTGTTTAGTCCAAGCGAGTATAATGGAACAATTATTCGGCGTAGAATATGTAATGGTATGGAATGGAAAAATCTTGTTCCGGAACAAGTTGCTAGATATATTGAGTCAATAAATGGTGTTGAAAGAATTAGGGAGGTATGTGGTTGTGGAGATCATAGAGATTGATGGTAGTATGGGTGAGGGTGGCGGACAGATTTTAAGGTATAGTCTTGGATTCTCAGCTGTAACGCTTAAACCTGTTAGAATATATAATATACGTGCTAAACGTAGTAATCCAGGACTTAGACCACAGCATTTAACAGCTGTAAAAGCATTACAAATGATTACTGACGCTGTTGTTAAGGGGGCTAAAGTTGGTAGTATGGAGATATATTTTGAGCCTAAGAGGCGGAAGCCTGGAAATTATAGATTCAACATAGGAACTGCTGGAAGTACTACGCTTGTTATTCAAGCGATTCTACCAGCTCTCCTATTCAGCAAAGGATATAGTAGTGTAGAAATAATTGGGGGCACAGATGTTCCTTGGAGCCCTCCAATAGATTATATGAGATATGTATTCATATATAATTTGAGATTCTTCGGTGTAGATGTCGAGATAGAACTGTATAGGAGGGGACATTATCCTCGAGGCGGTGGCCGCGTTGTTCTTAAAGTTAAACCATTACTTGGAAAAATGAAGCCTATAAATATTGTTGAGAGAGGAAAACTGATCAGTATTTATGGTATAAGTCATGCTGTAAGATTGCCTCGACACGTAGCTGAGAGACAAGCACGTAGTGCAGCAACTGTGATCCGTGAAAAATTAGGTGTTGAACCCAACATACTTATTGAATCATACCCACCAGGCAGAGATCCGCATTTAGGTCCTGGAAGCGGTATAGTATTATATGCTGACGTAGAAGCTGGTACTCGTTTAGGAGGCGATGCTCTTGGTGCAAGGGGTAAGAGAGCCGAGATCGTGGGAAGGGAAGCTGCTGAGAAGCTTATAGACGAGCTTAGTAGTGGTATGGCTTTTGATAGTCATATGGGTGATATGCTTATACCATACATGTTCTTGGCTGGGGGTGAAAGCATTGCTGGGGTTTCTAAGCTTACAAATCATACTTTAACAGCTATCGAGGTCTCAAAGATTTTTCTGCCGAATTCTAAGGTAAGTATTGTTGGGAATAAGGGTGAGAAAGGAATAATTAGGATTCATGGTGTAGGGCTTTCTCCATAAGCTTGTTTATAAGGATCATTTTCAATTTATCGAGATTATATTCCTTCTCTGCAGATATGAGCAAAGGTTCTTTCCCCGTTACTTCTTTGATTCTTATACATTGTTTTTCAAGGTATTCTCTAGGGGTTATATCGATCTTGTTAATAGCGATAATCATTTCTTTATCTCCTAGAAGCTCCTTTATATCATTATAGACGCTGAGTTGTTGTTCAAACGTATAATAGCTCTGTGGATTTACATCGAACAAATATATAGTGATATCAGCTAAGTGTTTTAAAGCAAGCACGGCTTTGTATTCTATAGGGTTCTTTCTATCTAATGGTCTATCCAGTAATCCGGGTGTATCAATAAGTGTTATTTTACCATATGGTTCTACAGTGATATGACCAGCTATTATTGTCTTGGTTGTGAAGGGGAATGGGGAAATCTCCGGTTTTGCATGTGTAAGTTTTTTGAGTAGAGTAGATTTTCCTACTTGAGGCATTCCAGCAATTATTACTACTAAGTCGCCAGTTATATCTGGTAATTTGGAGATTTCAATTATTGATTCTTTGATCGCAATTATTAAATCATTATTTCTCCTATAAATAGATAATAATCTGCCAATACCTGCTTTGAAAGCTCCAACAATTTCTTTCCCGGTTAAACCAGTCTTGATCTGTTGTTTTGCATCATTATATATTCTTGTAGCAGTATGTTTAAGCATAGTGAATCTCTTAACAAGATCTTTAGGTGTCTTCTTAGTTTTAGCCATGAATAATTCTTTGTAGAAGGGATGCATTAATGATATTGTTTTGAGAGCTTCAATAATTTTCGTTAGTTCTGAATCAATAATATTATATACAATTCCAAGTTTTACTAGTAATGTATTTCTTAGTTGTAGAAACTTATCTTTCCTCTTTATCTTTGGAGGGGGCGGTATGGATGCTGTTTTCATTCTACTATTAACTAAGTTGTAAAGCTCGCTGTAAGTTTTAATATAGTATTTCTTTAATTTCTCAGGTTTCATTTCTTTTCTCACAATATTTTTCATTTCTTAAATGTTCTAATTAGTTGGTGGCTAATTAATTATTGACTTATTAACTTATCATTGTTAAATTAAATTTCTGGTAAGAAATAAGGAGGGTTTAAAATGGTTTTGTCTAGTAATGTGGTTTATTGATTGATTAAAACAATTATTTATTGTATATTGCTGGTTTCAACGATATTATTTTCTTCGCTGTTTTCAATAGTCTTTTATAGCTTGTTTCACTTATGTTGAATATTTCTGTTATCTCTTTTTGTGGCGGAAATTTTGTTTTTTGAATATAATAGTAAATCATATATGCTAATGCATATTTTCCTCTGTCGCTCCTTGCTAGTGTTGCTGGATGAGTCTTTTCTATATATTCTATTCCTTTTTCTACCTTATCCCACAGGTTTTTCTCTGTTATGTTCTTTTCAGCTTTAATTGTTGCTATTGATTTTATTGTTTTGATCATTTTTCCTGTTTCAAGTATTTTTGAATAATCTATTTCTAGCCAAGGCTTGTTTTTAACAATGTTTTGAGCGGTATTGTAAAGACGTATGTGATACTTATATTTTTTAAGAATATGGTTTTTCTTCGGATAAGTTTTTAGTTTCACTTCGCGCCATTCAACAACATCTTCTCTCTCCCTACTTACTCCATAATCATATATTTTATCAACTACTAATCCACACTTACTACAAACTACCTCACCGCTCTCATAATCCCATATCAATGTTCCTCCGCATACTGGGCATTTATGTGTCAACATATACACCTCTACGGGTTTTATTTAATGTTGAAAACAGACTATTGCCGAGTCTCTGTATGTTAGTGGTCTCGGGGAGTAGGCCGAAACTATTCTAATTAGTGAGGATTAGGGATGGGGAGAAGGGATATAGTATGTATGGAGTTGATGTTTTAAATATTATTTCTAAGAATGTTTTTAATACTCTATGATTATTCATAGTATTTGATAAATGGTTTTCATAGCTGTCTTTAATGGTGTGTTTGCTATGAGTAGTTTGCCTGGTACAGTATTGGGTATTAAGGCTGTTAACGGAGTAGTTATTGCTGGCGAGAAAAGATTAACTTATGATGGATACGTGTTAAGCAAGAATACTAGAAAAGTCCACCCAATAACTAAACATGTAGGTATAGGTTTTGCTGGATTAGTAGGCGATGCACAATTCATTATTCGTGCTCTACGGATGGAAGCTGAAAACTACGAGTTACAGCTGGGACGTGAAATACGTGTTAGAGGGCTTGCTAAAATATTATCACTAATACTTTACTCATACAAACTTGCCCCACTCATGACCGAGGTTGTTGTGGGGGGATTTGATGAGAAAGGTCCACAAATATATGTATTGGATCCTGTTGGTAGCTTGATAGAGGATAAATATGTTGCTTTAGGTTCTGGAGGACCCATAGCACTAGGCATTATTGAGAAAGAATATAGAGAAGACATAGATGTTGATGAAGCAGAAAAACTCGCGGTCTCAGCTATACGTGAAGCTATTGAGCGAGACGCTGTATCTGGTGATGGAGTAGACGTATTGAGGATCACGGAAGAGGGTTATTCTCTGAGAGAATACATGTTTAGAAGGGAGACTAGCTAGTGAGTATTGTTTTTGATTATAGAAGAGCTGTTAGGATTCAGAGAGCTCTTGCAGAGAAAGCTTTTAAGTCTATAGAGAATATTGGGAGAATCGATCTCGACAAGATAAAGTATGTTGTAGGTGTTGATGCTGCTTATCATAAAGGTTTAATGTATGGTGTCGCTGTTCTCCTAGATTTTTCAAGTGGAAACGTGTTAGAGCATAGTGTTGTTATTAAGAAGCCTCCAATACCATATGTTCCAGGGCTTCTCGCCTTCCGCGAAGCACCTGCGTATATTTCAGCTGTTCTAAAGCTTAGGCATGAACCAGATATTATATTTGTTGATGGACATGGGTTATCTCATCCCAGAGGACTAGGTATAGCTACCCATATAGGGTTAGTACTGGATAAACCATCGATAGGTGTGGCTAAGAAGAAACTATATGGTGAAATAAGAGAAATTAATGGCGAAAAATACCTTGAAGCACATGGAATGATTGTTGCCAGAATAATCAAGCATAAAGGACAAGAACTCTACATAAGCATAGGGTACAAGATAACTCTTGAAGACGCATACTTATTAACCACAAAACTATTAACACCTAAGTATAAGTTGCCATTACCAACAGCCATAGCTGATCAATTATCTAAGAGAATAGCGCATAGAAAGAAATAGTTTATAAAAACAAATTAATAAATTATGAAAAATGAATTACTACCTAGAATCTCCACGAGGTCTTCATGGGCCCGTAGCCTAGCCTGGATAGGGCGCCGGCCTGCGGAGAATAGTAGGGTTCGTGGCCAGCCGGAGGCCCCGGGTTCAAATCCCGGCGGGCCCGCTTCTAATAATTAATTTTTAGGGGAGAAGCGATCAGAGCTCCGCCGTTATCCTCACTCATCGGCTCCAAAGATCTTCATCACTGTTACTAAAATAATTATTATTGGCGAATACACATTTATTATTCTTAGTGATGAAAACCTCCGACCCCGAACAGCTACTATTGATTGGATAGCTGGTATGTGGAGGCCCTGCGAAGCTGATTAAGAATAGCATTCTCTAAGAATTCTTCTTAACGCAACTACTCTATGTGCTAGACGGATAGGTATGTTTAGAGTATTAACGAGATCTTCGGGTTGAAACTCTGTTTGAACATTTAGTTCATACTCTACTAACTTATCGTATAAGTCTTCTGGCACAGTATATGTTGATATACGTGTTCTCCTAATTATTACTACGAAGTATGTTTTACCTATTTTTAACACGTGGGTTTTACCTGTTGTACAACAATTAAACAATAATTTCTCAATAAATCTCGCATACTCTTCTTTAATAACATATTTTTCTCCTCGTTTCTCCACAATATTATTTTTAGCCAACCACCATAATGCTCTTTTTATAATTTGTGTTCTAACACCAACGAGTTTTCTCAGCTCTTCTAATGTGAGGCCTGAATAGGTATGAATATAGTATATGAAGGGTATAAGCCACGGACGCTTGGTTATTAATGTTATAATTATAGCTTTATCGCTTATCTCATTGTTTTTACTCATATAACAGCACCTTTTAATTATTTATTATAGGCCGCTAATATAATAATATAATAATATCACGTCTTAAAGGCGATCAGTTATGGAGTATAGAGTTAAGAATATGGAATTGGCTGAGCAAGGCAAGTTAAAGATTGAATGGGCTGAAAACCATATGCCGGTATTGATGCTTTTGAGGAAGAAATATTCTGGATCAAAACCGCTTAGAGGATTAAGAATTGGTGCAGTACTACATGTGACTAAAGAAACAGCTGTCTTAATGAAAGCTTTAAAGGATGCTGGTGCAGAAGATGTAGTGTTAGCTGCTAGTAATCCGTTATCGACACAAGATGATGTAGCTGCTGCATTAGTAGAGTATGGTATAAGGGTTTATGCTTGGAGAGGTATGAGTAGCGAAGAATATTATTGGTGTATAAACCAAGTGGTTAAGAGCGATCCTGATATAGTATTGGATGATGGTGGAGATCTGCATGCAACTATTCATAGGGAACACTTGGATTTAGCTGATAAAATAATTGGTGGAACAGAGGAAACAACAACAGGTGTTATAAGGCTTAAAGCATTGGAGAGAGATGGATTATTGAAATACCCTGTTATCGCTGTTAATAATGCATATACTAAATACTTATTTGATAACAGGTATGGAACAGGGCAGAGCACATTTGATGGAATACTTAGAGCTACAAATATACTAGTTGCTGGCAAAGTAGTTGTTGTAGCAGGTTATGGATGGGTTGGCAGAGGAATAGCTATGCGTGCTAGAGGACTAGGTGCTCGCAGAGTAATTATTACCGAGGTTGATCCTATTCGTGCATTAGAAGCAGTATTTGATGGATTCGAGGTAATGCCTATGATTAAAGCAGCAGAAGTTGGTGATATATTTATTACTGCGACAGGCAACAAGGCTGTTATTAGAAAAGAGCATATAGAGAAAATGAAGGATGGAGCAATACTAGCTAATGCCGGCCACTTCAACGTTGAAATATGGATACCTGATCTAGAATCCTTATCAATGAATAAGAGAGTGATTAGACCCAATGTTACAGAGTATAAGCTAAGAGATGGTAGGAGAATATATCTATTAGCTAAAGGTAGACTAGTAAACTTAGTAGCAGCAGAAGGTCATCCCAGCGAAGTAATGGATATGAGTTTTGCAAACCAGTTCCTAGCTGTAAAATACTTATATGATAATAGAGGAAAGTTACCGCCAAAAGTTTTCAATCCGCCACTAGAACTAGATAGAAGAGTTGCTAGATTAAAACTAGAATCGATGAATATAGAGATAGATAAGCTCACAAAGGAGCAAGAAGAATATCTTAAATCATGGACTCTTGGAACATAATATCATAATTGAGAAAAACGGATAACATATAAATCCCCCAATAATATTTAACTAAATAGAGAAGATGGGCACCGGGGGCCCGTAGCTCAGCCAGGTAGAGCGCCGGGCTCATAACCCGGTGGTCGGGGGTTCGAATCCCCCCGGGCCCACATACTTTTATTTGTTCGTGATTGATGATAATCATTTTAATAGATCGGCAACGTATTAGCTTAATATTTTTAGCTTAATAGAATGCATCATAAACTATTTTACTATCTATATAAATAGCTGGATCTAAGCATTACTTTCTAAGTAAATGAATAAAGAAACTTCCGAGAGGTCTGCAGTGGTTGCCCGCCATCTGCATTACCCGAACCATAAATATCATGGGGTTTATAGAGTGAACCCAACAACCATAATTTCCAAATTAACCATAGTATCTAGATAAGCGAATAGTCTTTTTTGGTCAATGGAACTGTGTTGTAAAGGAATTCCGATTTGTAGTCTGACAAATAAATATAAAATTACATGTTATTTCTTAATGTTTTGCAGAATGTATTTAAATGCTGCATCTGCTGCTTTTGCTCCTTCAGCGGCTGCTGTAATTATTTGTTCGAATCGGTACTTGCATGGTCCTCCAGCAGCATCTCCCGCTACATATACTCCTGGAAGATTCGTTGATTGATCAGGCCCTACTTTTGCATAACCATATTCATCTGTTTCTACTCCAATTTTCTCGAAGAACTCTCTCGGCGGTATAAGCCCTATTTCAACAAAGACACCGTCTACTTCAAGTATTCTCTCATCACCTGTTGCTCTATTGTATAGTTTTATTGCTCTAACTTTTGTATCCCCAATTATTTCTTTGATTATGGTATTTGTTATGAATTCTATTTTTGGATCCTGCTTAGCTCTCTCAACATATGCTGGGAATGCTCTGAATTGTTCTCTTCTATGTATTACGTATACTTTTGAGGCTAGCGATGCTAGGTATAATGCTGATGAAAAAGCCGAGTTGCCTCCTCCGACAACCGCTACTACTTTACCTTTAAACAATGGTCCATCACATGTTGCACAATAAGAAATTCCTCTACCAGCTAATCTGTCCTCGCCTGGAACACCCAGCTTTCTCTTCTCACTACCTATTGCATAAATAACTGTGTATCCACAAATAGTTCTCCGAGTAGTTCTAAGCTCTACACACCAAAGATTGTTTTTCCTAATCATATTAATGACTTCATCGATTATAATGGGGACATTATATTTCCTAACATGTTTAACAAATTTATCGACTAATTCATTACCTGGGATCTCGGGTAATCCCGGGTAATCATCTACAATGGGAGCTTCAGTTACCAAGCCTCCTAAAAGCTTTGTTACTACTATTGTTTTTAACTGGTATCTTGCAGCATACAATGCTGCAGTTAATCCAGCAGGCCCCCCACCAACGACTACTACATCATATATTTTCTCCTCTTTCTTCGAAGGTGTCGGAATAATACCTGTTAATCTAAATCGAACGCTATTCGTCATAATCTCACCTCGCTTTACGTACCATATTAAATCCCTACGCATTTATTTAGACAATCTCGTATTAAATTAACGTTGTAGAAACTATTTGATTGAAACAGAAATATTAGTATATTTTATTTCCTATTCATTTAGATCTAGTACTTTCTCAGCAATATATGTTGCGTGATCACCTATACGTTCTATATGTCTTGCTAATATTGTTTTTGTGGCGAAGTATTTAGGTACTTTTTCCATTTCTTTAAGTTTCTTTAAATAATTAATGTAGAGGTTATCGAGTTTATTATCCATATCTAAAACTTTTCTTGCCATATCAGTATTGTTTTCTATAAAGCTTTGAATGGCTAGTTTAACCATTTCAGTAGCCCATGCGAATCCTTCTCTGAGATCATTGAATGTTTCGTTTGTGAAGTTGTCAATTATATTGTCTATTCTACTTATTTCTCCACAGTATCTGCTAATTCTATAAATGTCATAATATACATTAATATAAGCCTCGACTAGTCTTAGTTCTTTACCTAGTGGTTGAAATCTTGCAATAAATACTAATGATTCAATGAATGCATCATGTCTAATAATCTCAATGGTATTGATTAATTCCTCAATACTTTTCCTAATATCTCTCCTAATATATTCATTGGGTTCGCTAAATAGTTTACCGGTATAGTCTAGTATTTTATAAATAATATCCTTCATATCATTGAGTATTTTAACTAGTTTATGAAATTCTTTATCGAGATATGTGTTCAATCTATATCCCTCCTGTTAGGAATTTCTGTGTAAGTTCGTTTTGTGGATTGATAAGTATTTGTTTTGATGGGCCTTGTTCAATTATTTTGCCCATGTATAGAAATGCTATATAGTCGGAAATACGTGTGGCTTGATGCGGTGAATGTGTTACCATTATTATTGTTAACTGGTTTTTAAGTGATACTAGTGCCTCCTCTATTTTCCATGTATTGACAGGGTCTATGTTAGCGGTGGGTTCGTCTAGTAGGAGTATTTTTGGTTTTAAAGCTAATGCTCTTGCAAGGCATAGTCTTTGTCTCTGTCCTCCACTAAGCTTTGAGGGGGGATCATGTAGTCTATCCTTAACTTCATCCCATAGCATTGCAGTTTTTAATGCCCATTCGACTATCTTATCTAGTTCTTTTCTATTCTTTGCAACACCGTTAAGCTTAGCTCCTAATGCTACGTTATCATATATGCTTAAATGGGGGAAGGGGTTTGGTGTTTGAAAAACCATTCCTATATTTTTACGTAACATATATGGGTCTATACTATAGATATCCTTGCCGAATACATGGACCTTGCCTTCAACTCTAGAAAATGGAATGAGATCTATTAATCTATTTATTACTCTTAACAACGTGCTTTTTCCCGAACCACTTGGACCCATAATTGTAAATATAGAGTTTGCTGGAATCTTCAAGTTTACATTATCAAGGATCTTTTTTCCTCTAATAAATACATTAAGCCCATTTATTTCTACAGCATATTTCATAGTTCCACTCTCTTCACAAACGCTCTTAGAGTTATGAATAAAACGAGATATATTAACAAAAGCACTAGGGCCGCTCCCCAAGCGACTCTATGGTATATTTCATAAGGTGTTTGTGCAAATTCATATATTAGTAAAGGTATACTGTCTATGGGTTGATCCAATCCTCTAAAATATGTATATTTACTACCACCTATAGTGAATAGTAATGGTGCTGTTTCTCCAGACGCCTTTGCTAAACCTATAAGTATACCTGCAACAATACCTCTACGCGCAATACCTATGAAAACATGTATTAACGCCTTAAATTTGTCTAAGCCTAACCCATATGCTGCTTCACGATATGTCCACGGAATAGAGGATAAAGCTCTCTCAACATATGTATACATATATGGTAAAGCAACTATTGCTAAAGCAAACGCACCTGCTAGAGCCGAGAATCTCCCCATAGGTATAACCATTAATGTATATATTAAGACACCGATGAGAATTGTAGGTATCTCCACAAATGACCTAGTTAAAACTCCTACTAACCTACCTATAATACTATCAGGGTATTCCACCGCTAATACTGCAGTAAAGAATGCCAAAGGCAGTCCTATAACTATAGTTGTAGTTGCTAATAATAATGTTCCTATTAGTGAGGGTCCTATACCACCTATACTAGTTGATAATGGTGATGGAGGCAAATTATATAGGAAACTTATTCCAGCCTCTAATAATGTATTACCACCATTAACTATGATTGAGGCTATGATTAAGAATAACGGGGTTAATGCTATAATTGATAATGTAATTACAATATACTTAAACAACTTATCTAATACGAATCTCTTACTAGAACTCTTCAAACTGTTTCCTCCACCTCCCTAGAACATATAAACCTATAGTGTTCAATACCACGCCTACAAGTAATAATATAAGTCCAGCACCGTAGAGAGCATTCATCATGTAATGGTAGAATCCTGCATTGCCGAACTGATTAGCTATTAGTGATGATATAGTATAGCCTGGTGCGAATAGACATGTTGTTAATGAGAAACTATTACCTATAGTCATTGAAACAGCTATAGTTTCACCAGCAGCTCTTCCAAACCCTAATAAAATAGCTGCTATTACTGCTGGCTTGATCATTGATAACATTATTTTGACATATTCATAACTAGTTGCTCCCAAAGATAATATTGCTTCTCTATAAGTTAGCGGAATATTTTCATATGCTTCTCTTATAATACTCGTAATAAATGGTGTTATCATTATAGCAAGTATAACTCCTGCTGTAAATATTGTTAGGGGCGACAATGGGTTACATGAGAAAAACGGTATAAACCATAAATATCTATGAATAGGCAACATTACATAGTCTCGTAGTATGGGTGCGAGTACAAAGGCTCCCCATAAACCATATATTACTGTTGGTAAGCCAGCCATTATTTCTACTAGGTTTATAAATAAATCTTTCACATTATATGGTAGGAACTCATTTATGAATATTGTTAGAGCAATGGATAATGGGAGAGCAATTATTAACGCTATTAATGAAGTATATATTGTTCCAACTATTGGTGATAATATTCCATAATATTCTAGGGAAGGATTTGTCTCTGATGGTTTCCATTCATTTGATAAAATAAAATGTATTCCTTCACGTAGAAATATGGGTAATGAATTCTCTGCTAATGTTTTAAATAATAATATAAATAAAGCTAATATAATACCCCCGAAGGGAAGTAATGAGTAAAGAAAAAGCTTATCTTTTCTAGACATTTTTCCCTTCATATACACAATATCACCCTCAGCCTTCAATCATGTTGATGGATTTTAACGCGATACCCTTGATCTCATCTGGTACTGCTACATAGCCCTCAATAACATGTTTTGAGCCCTCAGTATAGATCCACTTAATAAAAGTCTTTATAGCATCGGCTTTCTCTTTGTCATCATAGTGTTTCCACACGAATATGTGGGAGAATGCTGTTATTGGGTAAGAATCTTTGCCTGGTGCATATATTATTGCATCTAGCTCCTTGCTAAAGTCTCCATCTGGGCTATCTGGTATGAGTCCTGTGGTGAGCGCATATTTTGCAGCTGATTGAATAGTTGTTTTGGAAGGTAATACAAATACTCCCTCCTTATTCATTACTGCCGCAATGGGTAAATTGTTTTTAAGAGCATACTGATACTCGATATAGCCTATAGAATATTTTGTATTAACCACTACGGCTGTAACGCCTGGATTACCCTTACCACCAATACCTCTTCCTGTTTTATCTATAGGCCAATCTATTGTTTTACCTACTAGCTCTTCAGGCCATATATCTGGTGCTGATTTATGTAGAAAGGTTGTAAAAATTTGTGTTGTGCCACTAGCATCTGAACGATGAACTACTATTATTTTTTGGTGTGGAAGCCTATCGGCTATTGCTGGATTAAGGCTTTTTATATGTGGATCGTCCCAATATTCTATCTCTCCCTTATATATTAAGGCTAAAATTTCGCCGCTAATGTTTAAATGTATGTTTCTCGATATTTCCGGTACATTATATGTTACTACTACAGCTCCAAGTATGGTTGGCAACTGTAATACTTTACCCTTATATTCAAGCCATTTCTCGTGGCTGAGAGGAGGATCGCTTCCACAAAAGTCTGTTAAGCCCTTAAAGAACTGTTCTTGTCCGGCACCGCTGCCTATGCCCTCATAATCCACTATAATATTGTTTTGCTCATTCATGAACTCCTCGATCCATTCTTCGTATAAGGGTAAGGGAAATGTCGCACCAGATCCTCTTAGATACACTTTAGATTTTTCTTCCTGAACTGTCGTTGTGCTAAGGCTTGAATTGGTGTATGTGTTGGATATGTAAACATTATAGATTAAGAGGGATGTCATAATTAGTACAGATATAACTGCGATCATCGCTATTGTTTTACCTTTAAACATTTCTCATAGATCCCCCATATTACCATCAAATTATATTTACTACTACATAATCTATATAAAAATTACCTATTTAGTATATATTGAATATAGAGTTATTAAGCAAGTATATACTTATATATATGAACTAATATATTATACAGTAGAAGACAACTAGGTAGATTTGAGGGATTATTACATGAGTAGGATGATCAGGAGAAGGATCCAGGTAACAGGGGGGTCAACATTTATAGTATCTCTACCCAAGGAGTGGGTGAAAAATGTAGGATTAACTCCTGGTTCAGAAGTTCTCATAGATATTCTGCCAGACTACAGCCTCAGAATTACCCCCTCACATAGAAAGTCTAGGCGAGAGGTCAGGGTTAAGGAGATCGAGGTGGGTCAAGACAATATTGATAGTGCTATAATAGAAATTCTATCGGCATATCTAGCTGGTTACAATATAATAAAGATTAGATACAGAGACATAAGCATCAACGCTTTAACTAGGATAATAGATAAAGTTAGAAGTAAGGCAATAGGGCTCGAAATACTCGATGAAAAATCCAATGAGTTAACATTGTATTCTATAGTGGATACTTCATTACTCACCATAACTGAAGCACTAGAGAAAATGGCGAATACTACTAGATCAATGTTGGAAGACGTAGAAAGAATACTTACACGGTATGATGAAAAGATTCTTATAAGCATTGTTGAAAGAGATGAGGTTGTAGATAAGCTTTTCCTGTTAATCACGAGGCAACTAAACCAGTTATTATTAGGTGAATTAAGTCCCTCCAATTTAGGCTTAGTAGCCTTGCCGGAGGCGTTATATATGATCATATCAGTTAAAAGTATTGAGAGAATAGCAGACCATGCCGTTCTAATTTCTGAAATTATATTAAAGAATAATGGAAGAACGCTTTTACCTGATCAAATAGTTGAGCTGTTTAGCAAAACAAAGGAACTATACATAAATGCGATTAAGGGACTTAAGAGTCTGAATAAAAAATATGCTAATAACGTTGTAACGTTGTTCAAAGAATTGGAGAAGCTTGAAGAGAAAACTAGACATAACCTTATTAATCCTTTGGGGTTCCCCGAAGCCAACTTAATACTTGACAGCATAAGGAGAATTAAGGCTTATAGTCTCGATATAGCTGAATCAATAATTAATATGATAACAATAAGAGAATACATACGTACCTAGAAGCATTACTTTTAGCATATATTCACTTAATCCTAACAATAGTATTCCTAAATAAGAATATTAACATGAACATGTCAATTGCTAAACTACCTATTAACAATATAATTGAATAAGTATTGTGAACTATAAAGATATAAAAAGGATAATAAAAGATTATCTAAGTGAATCATGAGTTTCAAGGTGGTATCATGGAATATGTTGAAATAAGAAATACTGGAATTAAGATTTCTAGGATCGGGCTCGGTACATGGCAATTTAGTGAGGCATGGGGTGTTACAAATTATGAAGACGCCAAAAAAATTGTTGAGAAAGCGTTAGAGATGGGGATAAACTTCTTCGATACTGCGATGGTTTATGGTAATGGTATGAGTGAAGAGTTTCTTGGAAGAGCTCTTAGAGAGCTCAGTGTTAAGAGAGAGGAAGTATTTATTGCTACTAAGATACCCGGTGATTTCTTAACGCCTGAGGACGTATTTAGATCGGTTGATAAATCCTTGAAGCGTCTTGGAACAGAATATATTGATCTATTACAGCTTCACTGGCCACCATGCTGGCATAATCATCCCACATGTCCATATATGAGAGCTTTAGAGAAATTAGTTGATTTAGGCAAGGTTAGGTTCCTAGGTGTGAGTAATTATCCAGTTAAGTTATTAGAGGAAGTTAGGAGTTGTTTATCGAAAACAGACATTGTCAGTATGCAGTATAGATATAATTTGATTGAAAGACAAGCAGAAATAGAGCTAATACCTTATGCGGAGAAGAATAATATGATATTTCTACCATGGAGCCCATTATCTAAAGGAGCATTAACTGGAAAATATAGTCTCGATAATTTGCCGGAGTTTCAGGATGTGAGACATAGGGATCCAATCTTTCATCCGGAAAACTTCAAAAAAATACAGCCTCTAATTGATGCGTTAAAACAATTATCTCAGAAATATAATAAATCACCTGCTCAAATATCGTTGAACTGGATGATAATGTACAGTAAAAACATTGTACCAATACCTGGAGCTAAGAAACCTGAACATGTAGTGGATAATGCTAATAGCGTTGGATGGAGACTTAGCTATGAAGATTGGAGATTACTAGATGAAATAAGTAAGGGTATTAGAATATCTTATGCTACATGGTATCTCTACTGAGAAGATACAAGATAATAGCAGTTAAGCCTACAGGAGGCAATGAGGAATCAACACCTTTTACTCTGACAATACGGGTATTTAATAATTCTTTTTTGCTTGGTTCTTGGTCTCCACCATTTATAACTAGTGCTACACTGCTTTTTTTCAGATTATTAATTTCTATTTCTTCTCCTCTTTCATCCAGGTAGTATACCTCACTAATTCCTAAAACCTCTATTATATCATTAATTTCTGGAAGTACTATCAAGGATTTCTTCTGTCTATACGCTATCTTATATGCTTCAGGAACACCTATTTGAGCAGCCGCACCAACCGGTTTTATTATTATGGGTTGGTAATCATGGAATAGAAAAACAGTTTTAACGAAGTCTATTATTCTCTGCACACTTGATGGCGCATATAATGCTACGAATCTCATGTTTATATATCACCTCTATCAAGTTTTTCAACAATATACTCAGCTATAGCTTTTGCTAAGGGAACTGGAACTGCTTCTCCAACTAAATTATATTGTTCATCTCGTCCCCCAACAAATATGAACGTATCTGGGAAACCCATTAGGCGAGCTTGTTCTCTAACAGTTATGAATCTGTTTTCATAGGGATGGATAAATCGAGAACTTCCAAGAACCGTGGGCGCTATCTTGTTTGGATTTAAACGTATAAGATTGGGTAATCTCCTACGTGCTCCTTCATAATATATCATTGCCTGACCCCATTTGAGCCTAGAGATTCTCTTAAGTTTTCTTAATGGTAGGGGAAAGGGGTCATGATTAGGTGGATAACCTGTACCGGGTTTGGGGAGACCCTTGAAAGCTTCTCCTACAGTGATTCTATGTTTTTGTTTCTTAGGTTTGATAGGTATGTTAGAAATGAAAACTCTTAGTCTATGACTAGGTGTTCCATAGTCTTCTGCTCTCAATATGTTAAAATAAATTCTATAACCTATTTTTTCAAATTCTCTTCTCAGAACATATTCTAATCCATCATCCATTATTGCTGGAACATTTTCCATCACAAATACTCTTGGCTTAAGAAATCCTACTATCCTAATATAGTGGAGGGTTAGTTGTCCAGCTGGATCCTTATATAGTCTATCTATGGGGTTTTTCTCACGCTTGGGATTGGCTCCAGTAAAGGGTTCGCAAGGAGGACTACCTATGACAACATCTATTTCTTCAGGGTCAATAATTTCTATTAGGTCATCGTTTCTTATCCGCTTAATATCCTCCATGATAACAATTGAATCGGGAAAATTAATTTTATATGTCTGTGCAGCTGGCCTAAAATTATCTATTCCAAGAACTGATCTAAATCTATTTGTTAAGATAAATCCTTCAGCAAAACCTCCTGCACCACAAAATAGATCAATGAATTTATAAGTGTTTTTCAATACTAAGCTGCACCGATCCTGCTTAGTTCATCTGTTATCTCTTTGATCTTTTCTTCTAAAATTCTTATTTCCTCGCTATTATCATATTCTATTAATTGTTCGCCGTCATATGGACACAGGAAATCGTTTTCGAAGGCTTCATCGAATGTATATCTTCTACCACATAATGGGCATTTTAGGAAAGTATTGTTTTTCTCATAGTTTAGCCTGATCAATAGTTTTTCTCTAGTTTTCTTTAGTCTAGCGATAAGAATACCTTCTATTTGATCAATGTTTAGTATCCATAAGTGCAATGTTTTATCACCTACTCTGCCAGTTTTGTATCTCAGGATAGCTTCGTCGGCTAATTGTTGAAGTATTTTTCTTGCTTCATTAGATTTCATACCAATATCTTTTCCGAGTGTTTCCTCAGCTACTATTCCACCTGATCTTATTATGTGTAGTAGTACTTTTTTGGCTTTTTCACCATACATTCTTGCTATTAGGTCTATTAATATGTCTAAATAATATTTTTCTCTAGGACTAATCTTTAGTGCTTTCTCCTTCTTCTTCCTCGGCAATCTTTTTCACCTTTTTACCTCTTGGTGATGGTACTATTATTAATTTAGCGTTTGGAAAGGATAAATGTAGTTCTTTACCCATATAGAATCTATCGAGAAACACAGCTAAGGCAGCAACTTCTGAGTGTGGTTGATGACCTATAGCGACATTATAGTCTGCTACTTCGTAAAAGAAGGGTGGTACTTTTTCGGCGCCTACAACTATTAGTATATCTTTATTAAGCCCTCTGATCTCATCTATTACGTCATCAATGTGTAAGCCATACATTGTTAAATGAACGACAATCCCTCCTCTACGTTTCCACTCCAATACGTATTTACGAGAATCAACTCCGGCATCAATATATAGATTGCCTCCCCATCTCTCCATGACTTTTTTTATGGATCCTATAACTTTTTCATCAATAACATCTCCAAGAATAAATCCGTGGGCACCAAAGGCTCTGGCAACTAATCCTACATGAGTAGTAATTCTTTTATCTCTGCCTGGTCTGTGACCATATCTTAGAACGTAGATTTTCAATACTGTATCCTCTTATTATTTCTTTTAAAACATTTAATAGGTATCTGATGTTTTTACCGTTAATCGCTGATATAGGTACTATAACATTGTTTCCATCAATATATTTTTCGACAAGCCTTATTTTATCCATGATTTCTTCTTCGCTATTTAAGAGATCTATTTTGTTGAGAGCTATTATTATAGGTATTCCGTGAACCCCTATTCTCTCAAATATTCTCCTAGTCTCAACCATTTCCTTAATTATTGCTTCACTACTCTTTGATGCATCGATTACATGGATAATTATGTTTGAATCGATTATTTCTTCTAACGTAGCATAGAATGCTTCTATTATTTCATGAGGTAGATCTCTGATAAAACCTACTGTATCAGTTAGTATCATTTTTAAACCATCAATAATTATTGCTGATGATTTTGGAGATAATGTTGTAAATGGTTCTGGACCAGCTGGTTTAAGGTTATGTGTTAATCTATTGAACAAAGTTGTTTTACCAGCACATGTATATCCTACAATTGATATATGCGGATACCCCATTTGTCTTCTATGTTCCCTTCTCCTACTACGTATGCTCCGTAACTTCTCCAATTCTCTCCTAATTCTAGCTTCTCTTTCTCGCATCATTCTATAGTATTTTTCATAACCATACCTACCTGCTCCAAGGAATCCATGTAGTTCTCCTAGTTTTGCATATCTAATAGTTTCTTTTATCAATGGTAATTGATGTTTAAGTTTTGCCAATTCTATTTGTAGCTTAGCTTCTTTACTGCCAGCGTGTTGCGCGAATATTTCGAGAATTAATAGGATACGATCAATTATTTCTTTCCGGGTCTCCCTCATTAAATTTATTATTTGGGAAGGCTTAGCTCTATCCATCAATATGATCTTCTGCGAAGAAGAATTCTTTACTATATCAATTTTGTTAAGAGTTAAATAATATTTGGAATTTGGTTTTCTAATCATTACTACTTCGTTAATTTCTGGATAAACTGTTTTGATCAGAGATAGTTCCTCATCTAAGAATTTCCTATATTTATATGGTATAACTACATCTACGCTCATACCGATTGTATCCCTTCATTATCAACTATTTTTTCTTCTTAATCTTTATGAAATCCCCGATAGTGTAGTAGTCTTCTTCATTATCTGTTGAAGTAATAGGTTCTTCAACTATTGGTTCTAGAAGTGTTATCTTAAGTACTTTCTCAAGTCTTCTAGCGAGTTCTAAGCTGGGCTTTAATCTTCCAGCTTCAATTCTCTTAATAACATTTTCTTTTTCCCTAACCTTCTGGGCGAGAACAGCTTGTGTCCATCCAAGTCTTTGACGAGCCCTCCTGATTCTTTCAGCATAATCTTCTACGATATCATATGATTCCTCTAATAGTCTTCTAGGTATTCTTGCTCTTACCCATTGTGTTCTAGATGTTTTCTTTACAGTCCTCTGTATCGGTTCAACCACTTCTTTAACTTTGCCTTGTTTCATCAGTCTTCTATAACATTGCGGACATACACGGAGCACAGCATTGTCTACAACAACCGTTTTACACATTCTCTCATCAGGCACTTCTCTACCACATATTTCGCAGTAACACGGCAATATATTGTTCACCTTACATATTTTAATAAAATCAAGGTGCTATTAACTACTATGGTTTTTAGGGGTATTAATCTTAGATATACATAGTTGGAGATGAGAAGATATGAGTAGTGATGCTAAAAAAGTTTTTGAAGCAGAAATTGATGAGGAAGAATATGTAAGACTGCTTGAATCGAAAATTAGGTTCTTAGAGAGTGAACGCGATAAATTAATGATGAAGATTAGATTCTATAAATCAGAAATAGAGAAGCTATTGTCTCCGCCACTAATAGAAGCAGTTGTTGTAAATGTTCTAAAGGATGGAAGAGTTGTTGTTAAAAGCAGTACTGGCCCGAGCTTAGTGGTTAAGGTTTTAAACAGTATACCTTTAGAAAAGCTTAGACCAGGACAACATGTTGCTTTAAACAATAGAGGCTCAACTATTGTTGATATATTGCCTGAATACGAGGATCCTTATGTTAAATCCATGGAGATAATTGAAAGACCAAATGTGACATTCAAGGATATTGGTGGATTAAAAGAGCAGATAAGAGAATTGCGTGAAGTGGTTGAGCTACCACTTAAGAATCCAGAGCTTTTCGAAGAAATAGGAATTGAGCCTCCTAAAGGCGTACTATTATATGGTCCTCCTGGTTGTGGTAAAACTCTACTCGCGAAAGCAGTAGCTCATGAATCCGGTGCAACATTTATCAGTATTGTAGGCAGCGAACTTGTTCAAAAATTTATAGGTGAAGGAGCACGTATTGTACGTGAAGTTTTCCAGTATGCTCGTAAAAAAGCTCCTGCAATAGTGTTTATTGATGAAATAGATGCTATAGCTGCTCGTAGATTAGATATAGGAACAAGTGGTGAGAGAGAGGTTCAGAGAACACTTATGCAGTTACTAGCCGAGATTGACGGTTTTAAACCACTCGATAAAGTCAAGATCATAGCGGCAACTAATCGTATAGATATTTTAGACCCAGCTATTTTGAGGCCGGGAAGATTTGATAGATTAATAGAAGTTCCGTTACCAGACCTAAACGGAAGATATGAAATATTCAAAGTCCATACAAGAAAAATGAAGCTAGGCAGAGATGTTGACCTATACGAGTTAGCGAGGCTAACTGAGGGTGCAACTGGTGCAGAGATAAAATCAATTGTTACAGAAGCCGGATATAACGCGATTAGAAACAATAGGAAATATGTTATAAGGGAAGACTTCATTTATTCAATCAAGAAAGTTATGAGCAAGAAGAAAATAAGAGATAAGAATACGGAGTACTTGATGGATCGTTTAGAGAAAGATTATTCTAGATACATGCTTCAATAAATAATTATATTCAATAAATAATTATAAATAAAGCCATGTAGAGCTCATTTTTATACCATGTCTTCTCTACTATTTATCACGGTGTACTATTTTGATAAAACGTAGGCCTACAGTAGAAGAGCTAGAAGAACTTAGAGCAATTGCTGACCTGGAATTTAGAGGCGTCGGTGAACAACTGATACCTGATGATATTGTCTTGGTTATTAGTCCTTCAACAATGAAAATTAGGTATCTTCTACTTAATAATAAAATATATTTATCAATTAGAGCAGGGGATTATAGGTTTATACTACATGTTTCCGCAGGCAAAGTCTTGAACAAAATATTGCCGCATCCACATCTAAGAATCTATGTTAATAGTAGATACAGTGAGTTCATAGCTTCAGGTGGAAACGTATTTTGTAAGCATGTAGTAATGGCTGATCCCAATATTAAGCCTGGTGATGAAGTATTAGTGGTTGATAGCGATTCATATGAATTATTAGGTGTTGGAAGAGCTATTAAACCCGGATGGGAAATAACATATTATAGCTGGGGCGAAGCCGTTAGATTAAGAGAAGGTGTTTCGGAGGAGTAAAGCATTGGTTAAAAGCATAGAATTATTTCTTCTAGAGAAGATTTCTAAGGAGGAACTGGAAGATTCTGTATTTATTACTGGTTATCAAGGATTTGGAATGGTTGGTTATCTCACATCGCGCCATATATCATTAGAGCTAAAACTTAGAAAAATAGGTTTTATACGAACACGCTATTTTCCAGAGGCAACACTTTACAAGAAAGATCTAGGCTTGGTGTTCCCGTTTGAGTTATACTACGGAAAAATCGATGGTAAGAAACTTCTTGTACTCGTAAATCATGGAGTTCCCCATGTTAGAGAGAGAACAAGTTATGCAGAATTCGTTGCGAGATGGTTGAAAGAAATAGGTGTATCTAAAGCAATTCTTGTTGGAGGACTTGATCCAGCTATTAAGGAGAGAGAAGATGAGAAATATAGATGGATACCCTTGAGCGGATACCAAGCAAAACTCGACGCCCCCCTCTTAGAAGAAAAACATGTTATTGGACCATTAGCATTGACAATGATGTTTGTAGAAGCGCATCGTATACCTGGAGTAGCTATTTTTGCTTATACAGAGCTTTATAGACCTGATCCCAGAGCTAGTGCTGTTGCAACAAGCGTTATTGCTGATATGCTTGGTTTAAAAATAGATACTAGTAAATTATTAGAGGAAGCTAGCAAGATAGAGGCTGTTGAGGAAAAGAAGGAAGAATTAATGAAGGCTATAGAGGGAGAAGTTAAGCAGACAAAGAGAGAACATCCAATGTATATGTAGATACCAGATTCTTATCTTTCAATAATTCATCAATAATATCATCATAGGGTTTCATACCTATTTTTACAAGCACTATTTTTTCGGGATTAATTTCTAATATAACTTTTTTTAATTCATTCACAAGATTCTCTATAACATTTTCATTAATAACTCCTACTTCGTGTTGGAAAAACGGATAAGTATTTGATAATTGTGGCGGAAAAACCCCTAGGAAGGGGTGGTAGAATAATATTTCATAGCCTTTATATTGTTTCTTTGTTCTCAAATAGGTCTTTTCCTGGTTGAAGGGTTTCTCAATAGCTGGTAATAACAATATTTGTTTACCACGGTATTTTTTGAGAATATATTCTTTGGTATTTTCTTTTGTAAGGGAAAGTCTCGGATTTATAAGTGAGTCTGAATCGTTGAGTAATAGTGCTAGTGTTGTTCCTTTTGTGGCTGGATTATATTTCTTAATGTATTCTAGATATTTTTTAAGAATATTAAATGCTTTCCTTAAGCTTGGATGAGCTTTGCTCTTATATTCTAGGTATTCCCATAGTCTACCTTCTTTTATAGCTTGTTTTGTATTGTTCAATTCTTTTTTTAACATGTATAAATTGTGTAGAGCCAGTAATTCTATTCTTTTGTACCTAGGCATTTCAAGGAGTTCTTTAACACTATATCTTGAACAAACCGGGCAGTTGCATGGTAAATACTGTAGTTCTTCTAATCTCTTAGTTCCTGTTTCTGTCATATACCTATTATCTCTGGCATACAATATATAGCTTGCAGAATCGAATAAATCTGCGCCTAAAGCAACTAGGAAAGGTATTATCATTGGGTGTCCAACTCCGAATACGTGGAGAGGCTTATGTGGTGGTAGATGTATTCTAGCAATAGCTGTTAATTCAACTATTTTTTCATAATCATATTTTTCTAGAAGAACTGTTGGAGAACCCAATGCGTGTATGTGGTATGGTAGTGTCCAGGCCTTTATCGAAGAGTATATTAGTAAGTCTTTGTAGGGCGAGCCTTGTATAGGTAGAACCCATAATTGGTCAGAATCCATTATTAATGGTAATGCTTCAACGGCTCGTTTATATGTTTCAAATACTGCTTCTCGCGCTTCTCCCCAGCTCATCCGGGTTCCAGTCGGTATATCGAGTATTACTCCGATATCTACTCCAATTTTTTTCTCGTACTCGACTATTGTCTTATTATCAATTTCTACACTACCGTATACGAGTATTTGGTATCCTCCAGAATCAGTCATTATTACATGGTTCCATCCAAGTGCTTCATGAATATTTCTTATCTCTCCCTTATTTCTTCTATAGAAGAGGTATGCATTAGTAATGAATGCATTAAATCCTAACTCATATAGTTTTTCAATGCTTGGTTGTTGACGAAGAGGATTTACTACTGGAAAAAGATACGGAGTTTCAATAACTCCATGCCTAGTTTTTAAACGTGCTATTCTACCAGCTAAATCATAATCTCTTGGATCATAGTATTCCAAAACGCTCTAACCCTGCAAAAGCTTCTTTCTTTCTTCAATATATCTCTGGAAGAACTCGTATAGTGTTTGGGCAAGTGGCCCTGTCCCTTCCACTCCTTTCTCCGAAACTTTATATCTACCCTGAACAATTACTACTCTAGCTTCTGGTATAATTTTTACGAGATGCTCTGGAAGCCTCATTTCCCTAATAATGTATTCTCTAAAATCATTTGGATCAAATAATGGTATTTCGGTAGTTAGGATTTCCGAGATTCTTTCTCCTTTAATAATCACCTTAGGATATTTATTCCCTTTATTATCTACAGCGTTCTCCAATAATATATTGAGAGACGGGTGATCGAATCCCGTTAGTATTCCTTCATAAAATCTTCCATCAGCCAAGATAACTTTTACTTTTTTATCAACTAAACCAGCTAGTTCTGCAGCTAATCTTCTAGATGCATCTATTAAAGCCATTCCTATCACCTTTTAACTCGGAAAACATATATCTAGTAAGAGATATATTGAAGTTTCTCTTCAATAAAGTGTTTGTTGGATAAAGGAATAGTTGAATGGTGTATGAAATGGTTAGTTATGAATGTAAGGTTAGAAGTATAGAGCCCCTAAGATATATAGGAATGTATCGAGCGATTAGTGATTGTGATAGTGTAGAAATTACTCTGGAAATGAATGAAAAACTCATGAAGATAAGTGAAGGCGATGATCTGGTAATCAATATATCGACTAGTAAAAAAGAATGCCTACAACACCACTTCTGCGGCAAAGGCCATGTTGTATCTGTAACAAAACTTGACAATACCTATAGAGTAGTAGTATCCATAGCCGGCATCCTAGTAGTAATAAAGATGAAAGAACAACCAAAATCACCGTTCAAAGTAATGAATGAACTCTACATCGGTGTTTCTAAAAAACAATAATTTATAAGTTTTTCAATAAACACCACCTTAAAAGAACAGCCTTATTTTACAGGGTGGTAAATGAAAAACTACATTGTTAAATATATAAGATTATATAGAGTAGTGGACATCGAAGAAACTGAAATAGAAAAAGATCTAAGGAAGCTAGGAGAATTCATAAAGCAGAGATCAAATAATAAAAAAGACATAACATACATCACGATATCTTTCATTACAAAAAACAATGTAGACGGACTAATCATTCTAAGAGGAAAAGACAAGGAGAAAATAGATGTAGAAGCAGAGATCATAACTGATTATATTGAATCAAGCCTAAAAGCCTTAGCTGCAAAGAAAATAAAAAATCCTAGAAACATAGAATTAATACCTATTCCAGGCCTTAGAAATTTTTTACTAGAAGAAGCGGTATAGGATTAATAATACCTAGTTTCTTGAAGCCAACAATAAAGTATCCTAGACAAGAATACTTAGCAAGATTCAGTGGTGAAACAATAGATATTGGCGAAGTAATTAATTCTAGAATCCCGGTCAGAGCTAGAATACAAGTAAATACACTAACTCATCATACATTAGTGGTTGGTTCAACAGGCTCCGGAAAAACACATACAGTATCCATAATAGTAAATGAATTAATCAGGAAAACCAGTAAGTATAGAGTGTTAATTATTGATTGGCATGGAGAATACATGAAGCTAATCAATAAAGCAGAATATTTTGAGCCAAGAAGAGTACCTCTAAACATAATTGAACAAAACAATATATATGACTTCATAGAACTGCTTCAAGACTCATTAAGTCTTACTCCTCCACAAGTTTTTATTCTAGAAAAAATATTTGAGAACAAAAACCATATGATCAATAGTATTTATGATCTCAAAAACATTCTAGAAGACATTGAAGATGAAGGATCATGGTTTAGGGAGAGTAGATTATCTCTCCTCAGAAAAATTAGTCCATTAACAAGAGATAGCCTTCGAGAAATATTTGGTTCTAGCAGAGATAAACTCGTAGAATATATAAATACTTATGAGAACCCAATAATAATTGATGCCTCAAGAATCCAAGACCCCTATATTCGTAGAATATATGTTTCAATACTATTGAAGAAAATATTTAGGGAAGCCATTAAAAGAAGAATTGGATCTCATAACAAATTACTGGTTGTCTTAGAAGAAGCACAAAATGTTCTAGGTAGGAACAACTATATTGGAATAATTACCCGTATGTTGTCTGAGATTAGAAAGTTTGGCATAGGCTTAGTCATTGTTTCTCAATCGCCTTCACAACTAGTTGATGAAGCAATGCTGAACACTAATACTAAAATAATTCACTCCATTAAATCACTGAATGATCTAGAAGTAGTGTCTAAATCTCTATATCTACCATTAAATATTGAGAAAATAATACCATACCTAGATGTGGGAGAAGCTGTTCTATATACGAGAGGACTTAAAAAACCAGTTATAATAAAAGTTAAAGAGTTTTAATATGGTTTGTCTCTAAAAAGATTACTCTTCTTCTCCGCCTTCTCCGCCCTTCTTACCGGTTTCCTCAGGCTTCTCTATCTTGCTGGCAGCTATTACATCATCTATTCTAAGTACCATTGTTGCTGCTTCAACACCAGACTTTATAGCATTGGCTTTTATACTTACAGGCTCGATTACTCCTAGCTCCATCATGTTTGCAAGGTCTCCAGTAAACACGTTAATGCCTATCCATTTACCTTCTTCCTTCTCATGTGCGGCTCTAAGCTTCATAATGATCTCGATAGGATCTAATCCTGCATTCTCAGCTAGAGCCATTACTAGTCCCTCTAGTGATTTCGCGAAAGCTTCTATAGCCAATTGTTCTTTGCCGCCAACAGTTTTAGCGTATTTTCTCAAGTGTTTAGCTAGTTCTACTTCTACTGCTCCGCCTCCTGCAACAATTTTTCCATCTTTCACAGCATCTGCAGTTGCTGCTAATGCGTCTCTTAGACTCCTCTCAGCTTCATCTACTAATCTCTCTAATCCTCCACGTATAACGATGCTTACAGCCTTGGGGTTCTTGCATCCTTCCACAAAGACCATTTTGTCTTCTCCAACTTTTCTCTCCTCAACGAGCTCGGCTTCTCCCAGATCCTCGGGTTTTAGATCATCGATGTTGCTTATGATTCTTCCTCCTGTTGCTTTTTCTAGTTTTTCCATGTCTGATCTTTTTACTCTTCTTACTGCTAGTATTCCTTTCTTTGCTAGGAAGTGTTGTGCTACTTCATCAATACCCTTCTGACAAATAACAACATTAGCACCAGTATCAGCAATCTTATCAACCATTTTCTTCAGGATCTCTTCTTCTTGGTCTAGAAATGCTCTGAGCTGGCTTGGATCTGTTATTCTTATTTCTGCATCGATCTCTGGTTTCTCTATTTCTAATGGTGCGTCTATTAATGCTATTTTGGCGTTTTCAACTCTCCTAGGCATTCCAGGATGAACAACTTCCTTATCAAGAACAATACCATAAACTAGAAGTGAGTCTAGTAGGCTTCCACCATATTTCTTGATTATCTGGACATTGTCTAGGTCTATATAGTATTTATCTCCTCTCTTTTCGGCTATTTGTTTAATTGCTTTTACCGATATTTCTGCAAAGTAGTCTCTTGCTTCATGTACTGCTTTGCTTGTTAATGCTGTTCTAGCCACTTTTTTGAGGGTTTCATCATTATTAATGTCTATGGGTTCAGCGATTTGATATAGGAAGCTAAGTGCTTCTTCTAATGCTTTCCTGTATCCGCCAACTATAATTGTTGGGTGAATATTTTTGTCTAATAGTTCCTCAGCATGTCTTAGCAGTTCTCCAGCAAATATTACAGCGGTCTTCGTGCCATCTCCTACTTCATAATCTTGGCTCTTAGCTATTTGGACAAGCATCTTAGCTGCTGGATGCTGTATTTCTGCTTTGTCCAGTATAGTTGCTCCATCATTTGTGATTGTTACATCTCCTAATGCATCAACAAGCATTTTATCCATGCCTTTAGGTCCGTAGGTTGTTTTAATCATTTCTGCGACTGCTCGAGCAGCCATGATATTTGTTCTTAAAGCATCGCGTCCAGCTGTTCTCTGTGTTCCCTCTTTGAGTATAAGTACAGGTATACCCATAGGCTCAACTGCCATAACCATCACCTTATATTTAGAACCTAGTGTTCTATACTGTATAATTTGTCATTGTTTACTCATAAAACCACTTCTATATAAATTTATCCATGATCGGTTAATAGATAAGTTAAAAACCCCACATATATCATTAATAGGTTTGAAATACAGTTGCCATAGAGTTTATAGTAGTGAGGTGTACTGGATGGGAAAAGTAAGAACAAAAATTGTTAAGAGAACAGCTAGGGAACTATTAGAAAAGTACCCCAATCTATTCACAAGGGATTTCGAACATAATAAAAAGGTAGTGTCAAAACTAATAGAAACCAAATCCAAAAAACTTAGAAACCAGATTGCAGGCTATATAACGCATCTAGTAGGCATAAAATTAAAGAGACAAATACAAGCCTAGCAAGATAAGTATTAATGGATTAGGCAAGAAAGTATTTTCTATAAATAATATACGGGAACAATAATTGGACAATAAAATATTTAATTTAGAAACTATTGAAAAAGGATTCTATATGATTAACTACCTTGGAAAAACTATTTACTTCTATATTTTCTACTGTAAGAAAAGTAGAGAAAACATTGATGAAGAACTAGATAATCTCAAACTAGATGACAAAAACGTTTATGCGTTAATCCCCGTTAACGCTATATATTCAATTAACCAACTCGTACAAGGAGTACTACATTATATCGTATATGAGAAAACATATACACGAATTCGAAATAAGGGTTTATTATTGTCAATGTTTATACTTGGCCAAAGACAATTAAGAGATACAATTAATAAAATCAATACTGGTTTTGTTTCTTCTAAAAACTATTATTTGATTATAATTGGTAATCAAAAAATAAGTATCAGCAATAAATGTGATCCGGCAGATCTAGTTTTTGATCTTAAAGAGCATGACTTTAAAGTGCTAGCAAAAAACATTCAGTCAATCTTGGAGATGCTATAGTTTTACCATTCTTCTTCCTCTTCCCACCACTCTTCCTCTTCTTCCCATTCTTCTTCCTCTTCTTCCTCCCACCATTCTTCCTCTAACCAGATCATCTATGTTCACCTGCTACCAGTTTTATATGCTATTATATTTCTTGGTTCTATGCAGATATTTAAGTAATTAGTATGATCATGGCTACGCTACTAAATATATAGGTAGGATAAATTTATTACTCTCGATAAAGTAGTATTTTCTCTAGCAAAATAATGTATAGATGCGTATTTAACTCTAAACTGGTGAACATAATGGTTAAATTCTGTCCAAGATGTGGCGGACCAATGTTACCAGTAAAAAAGGAGGATGGCATATACTTAAAATGTGCTAGGTGTGGATACGAGATTAAAGCTGATAAAAAGACAGCGGAGCTTTATAGGATGAGGTTTCAGGTTGATAGGGGGAAACGTGTATTAACATCTAAAGCTACAGAAGCTAAAAAACTTGCTTTATCTCCTGAGGAAAGAGAGATTCTCAGAGAATACTATGAGGTATTCTTGGAGACTTTTCAGGAAGAAGAGGGTGGAGGAGAAGAATAAGATCAGAACCTCACCGATTACTCTTCATTGAAAATAGATTATTTTCTCCGAGCCGTCACCAATCATCATCTGTATAACCTATGTATGTTTAGAACTAATATATTTATGTATATTCATGTAGTGTCATAAGTAGCAAGTAATCAATGAAGTAATTATGCTTTGGTGAGTTATGAAATGGTTAGAGTGGCAGTTGTTGATCGTGAATACTGTAAGCCGAACAAATGTAACTTAGAATGTATAAGGTTTTGTCCTGTAAATAAGACTAAGCGCAAAAAAGCCATAGAGCTCTCCCCTGACGGTAAACATGCGGTCATATATGAGGATATATGTATTGGGTGTGGAATATGTGTTAAGAAATGCCCCTTCAACGCTATATCAATAGTTAATTTACCAGATGAACTTGAGAAAAATGTTGTTCACCGTTATGGAGAAAACATGTTTAAACTATATAATCTCCCCATACCTAGGCTGGGAAATATAATGGGAATTATAGGTCGAAACGGTAGTGGTAAAACAACTAGTATAAAGATATTATCAGGCCTTCTTAAACCAAACCTAGGACAGGTTGGAGCCGATCTAGAATGGGATAATATAATTAAAAGGTTCAGAGGAACAGAGCTTCAAACATATTTTGCTAAGTTAGCAAATAATAAGATAAGACCTGTCGTTAAGATCCAATATGTCGAATTGGTTAAGAGAAGATTAAAAGGGAGAGTTGGAGAGCTTCTAAAGAAAGCTGATGAGAGAGGTATTGATAGAGAAGTAGTAGATAAGCTTGCTATAAAACATGTCCTTGATAGAAAAATATCTGAACTTAGTGGGGGAGAACTACAAAAGTTCTTAGTAGCAGCAGTCCTAGTAAAAGAAGCGGACGCATATTTCTTTGATGAATCATGTAGTTATCTCGACGTTAAGGAGAGATTAAGAGTGGCTCAGGCAATACGGGAATTTATAGATGTGTCTAAGAAATATGTCATGGTTGTAGAACATGATCTCATGGTACTGGATTACATAAGTGATCAAGTTTCAATAATATATGGTGAACCAGGCGTTTACGGAATAGTTTCCAAACCATATGGTGTAAGAACCGGTATAAATCATTACTTAGAAGGTTATCTCCCAGCAGAAAATATGAGGATAAGAAGGGAGCCCATTCATTTCCGTATACAAGTAGACATTAGAGTCAAGCCCGAAAGCGAATACCCTATTTTGAAATGGACAAATATAGTTAAAACATATAGAACAAGCGGGTTCAAACTATTTATAGAAGCTGGTGAAGCTTATCCGGGAGAAGTATTGGGAATAATAGGTCCCAATGGAATAGGCAAAACTACATTTATCAAATTGTTAGGAGGAGTACTCGAACCTGATGAAGGAGAAGTTTTAGTATCTGTTGAAACAATTAGTTTTAAACCCCAAGAATTATCGCCGAAAATTTTTCCCGAAGAAACAGTAGCTGCTAATCTCAGGAGAGCCTCACCCAACACATTAAATCCTGCATCATGGATCTATGCTGAACTTATAAGAAAACTTGGCCTAAACAAAATGCTTGACCGCTACGTAGCTGATCTAAGCGGTGGCGAGCTCCAAAAACTAGCAGTGGCAGTTGCATTAGCTAAACAAGCAGATCTATACTTACTAGACGAGCCATCCGCTTATCTAGACGTAGAGGAGAGACTTACTGTTGCAAAAGTTATAAGAAGGATAATAGAGGAGAAAAGGAAAACAGCAATGATCGTCGAACACGACTTAATGCTTCAAAACTATGTTAGTGACGAGGTTATTGTATTCTATGGAAAACCCGGTATTGAGGGATATGCTTCTAAGCCTATGAGTAATCGTGAGGGCTTCAATAAATTACTGAAAGAACTCGGAATAACTGTCAGAAGAGATCCACAGAGTGGTAGACCTAGAGTTAATAAGCCTGGATCATATCTTGATAGACAACAAAAATCTATTGGCCAATACTATATGCCCTGACACTTTCTTGATTGATTAAAAAATATTAGCTCATCGCTAATCCCGAGTCTTCAATATTTTTGAAATAATCATTTAAATTTTCATGGAAAAATTTATGATGACAATCCTTAAGACCCCTCTTAGACAATATAGAATATAAAAGCATGGTTTTCTAGGTGGATTCTATGTCAGAGGGTGAAAAGATAACTTTATCAATTATTAAAGCAGATGTTGGATCAATGTCTGGGCATGTAATGCCTCATCCTGACCAGTTAGCAGCAGCCACTAAGGTATTAGCTGAAGCTAAGCAGAAGGGATTGTTAATAGACTTCTATGTAACACATGTTGGTGACGACATACAGCTGATAATGACTCATAGAAAAGGAGTTGATGCTCCAGAAATACATGAGTTAGCATGGAATGCTTTTCAAGCTGCAGCAAAGGTTGCTAAAGAGCTAAAACTATATGCTGCTGGACAAGACTTGTTAAGTGATGCATTCTCAGGAAATGTCCGAGGCCTTGGTCCAGGTGTCGCAGAAATTGAGATGGTTGAGAGAAAAGCAGAAACAGTGATTACATTCCACGCGGATAAAACCGAGCCTGGAGCATTTAATTTACCTATCTTCAGAATATTTGCTGACCCATTCAACACTGCTGGTTTAGTAATTGATCCAAGAATGCATGAAGGCTTCATATTCGAAGTCTACGACGTATTTGAAGGTAAATCTGTTAAGCTTAGCGCTCCTGAGGAAATGTATGATATACTAGCTTTAATAGGGACCCCTAGCAGGTATGTGGTTAGAAGAGTTTATAGAAAAAGCGACAACTTACAAGCAGCTGTCGTAAGTGTTGAGAGGTTGAATTTAATCGCTGGAAAATACGTTGGTAAAGATGATCCTGTAGCTATAGTTAGAGCACAGCATGGATTACCAGCTGTAGGAGAGGTACTTGAAGCATTCTCATTCCCACACCTAGTAGCTGGCTGGATGCGTGGCAGTCATCATGGTCCGTTAATACCTGTTCCACAGAGATATGCTAGGGTTACAAGATTTGATGGACCACCACGTGTAATGGCGCTTGGCTGGAATATTGCTAAAGGCAGACTTATTGGCCCAGTAGACTTGTTCGATGATGTGGCATTTGACGAGACAAGAAAACTAGGTGTACAAATAGCAGAATACATGAGGCGCCACGGACCATTCATGCCTCACCGTCTAGGACCAGAAGAAATGGAATACACTACGCTACCAGCAGTATTGGAGAAGCTTAAAGATAGATTTGTGAAGACGGAAGAAGTCCACGTAATTAAAAGACATAGTGCATTATTATCTGGAACTAGCGAAGAAGAACATGATTAAATCAATTAATTAAAATATTTTTTCTCCAACTTAATTCCACTATAAATACATAGGTGAGAATATATGAGTTTAAAACCTATTGTTGCAGTAAATTATAAAGCATATTATCCTTATAGCTTCGGAGAACATGCTTTACGGATAGCTAGAGACGCTGTCAAAGTATGGAAGGAGACAGGTGTAGATATTATTCTCGCACCTCCATATACAGAGCTTTACCGTGTATTAAAAGAAGTAGAAGGAACAGACATTAAAGTATTTGCCCAACACGCTGACCCTGTAGAACCAGGTGCTAAAACAGGATATATCCCATTAGAAGCTTTAAAAGAGCTAGGTGTACATGGAGTAATTCTAAATCATAGCGAGCATAGATTAAAACTAGCCGATATAAACTGGTTAATCAAGAAAGCCAAGAAGCTAGGATTACAAACACTAGTATGTGCAGATGTTCCAGAGACCGGTGCAGCAGTAGCTGTACTAGAACCAGATATGGTCGCTGTAGAGCCTCCAGAACTCATAGGAACAGGTATACCTGTAAGTAAAGCTAAACCCGAAGTTATAACGAGAAGTGTTGAGTTGATAAGGAAAGTAAACAAAGACATAGTAATACTTACAGGCGCAGGTATTAGTAGAGGTGAAGATGTATACGCTGCTGTAAAACTTGGAACATTGGGAGTACTAGTAGCATCAGCAATAGTTAAATCTGATAATCCATACCAAGTAATGAAAGATATGGCACTGAATGGGTTAAAAGCTCTAGAAAAATAATTTTTTAATAAACCCTAATCACTTCTCTAAGTATATAGAGGAGCCGCCGTAGCTCAGCTCGGTAGAGCGCCGGCCTCGTATCGGGTACTTGATTACCGGAGTCGGGAAAGCCGGTGGTCGCGGGTTCAAATCCCGCCGGCGGCTCATAATCAAACCTATCCCTTCCAGTAGGGTTTGTTTCAATAAGTAATTCACGAGATACTATGTATAGTGTTCTATGCAGTGATAAAGTCTGCTCTTTCTACCTATTTTTTCAAGTATTTTTGCTAATTTATCTTGATCATATATTATTTCTACAATTTCGCACTTGCCATTAATATTTTGAACCTTTATACTCTTTAATATATTAAAGTTTAAAGCAGCATGTGCTGCAAAGTTCCTTGGATTAACTAGTTTATCTTTTTCTCCTTGACTATTTCCAAAACCTTTCTTTTTAGACCAGTATTCTAGTAGGAGATTAGAATCTATTGTTTCTATACCCATATCATTTTTGATTTCACATGCTATTTCCGTAAGGTTTGATGTTTCATTTATAATAATTTGTTTTCTATCCCAATAACCACTCCTCTCTAATTTATTTTCTAGACATTTTGCGAATTCTTTTAAGCTTATTGTTTTTAAACAATCACTATATTCTTCAATATAGTTTCTAAGAAAGTCTAGTATAGGAGCATACTTGATTATGTTTTCATCTATAGTTGGCTCATACTTAACTATATTGTTTTCAAGTGATGGTTTAAACCATTCCATATCATAGTTTAACTTATGAATATTTTCCATAAATTTATAGATTTCATTTATTGTAAACGGAATTCCTTTATCGCTAGATAATTTACTGTTACCAAATAGTAAGCCTATTAGACCTGTTCTTAATGCTTCAACCATACATATTATTTTATCTATTAATTCAACATATTTGTTTTGCATTTTTCTTCTAGGCAGTCTATTTAATTGTTTCTCGTTGAGAAATCTTAGTGAATTTAGTGCTCTTAAGAAATCTATTATTTGTTGTAAATGTGATATATCATGTATGTTTAGCTTCGGCATCTCATTCTCTTTAGTAATGCTCTTATTGGATTTCTTTTTAACTTCTATACAATACTTTGTTCCTTTACCTGAGGGATAGGGTTCGGAATTAATAGTAAGTATTCGTTTGTTATATACAATTGATGCTGCAACTGTGGCGTAGAGAACGGCTATTGTTAATATGTTTAATCCATGAGTTGTATCGAGAATTAGGAGGCTTGGATTAAAATCTTTTATGTTCAATGCAATGTATCGATATGATTCAAGAAAAATCTTTAATATATCTCCTTTGAAATAGTATCCGTAATATTCCCCTATACCCGGTACAATGCCAAAATGCAAGTCATTGATCCATTCATTATTCTTTATAACTCCTTCACAACTAGTAGTGTTCAATAATTTCTCTCCAACTGTACTGAACCATTCTTTAACATTACTTCGTAGATCCTCATTAATTGGTTCTATTACTGTATCTGTGCCAATAACCAATAAACGTGTATTGTTGATCTTCTTATGCGATTTAAGTATTAAGTAGACTGCTATCGAACTACTGCATCCAATACAACAACCTTTAAGAGATATGTTCCCTACTTTAACACTTTTCAGACAATATTTTGCATCCCTCCAGCTGGGAGGATAACCCCATGGAGCGATAAGAAGAACTTTAAATTCGGAACTAGACATAATAATCACTATTTATCACTATTTAAAAGAACATAATAGTGTGTATATATTTTTTCGCGTTTAATTCTGAAAATAATTAAAATCATATGACTTGCCTAATTTTTATTTCGTGAATTTGTGTTTCTCTTCTACCATACGCTTCTGCTATTATTTCACCATATGTTATTTCTTCTTTATTCTTTAAGTGTTCATATAATGTTTTCACTCCTTGATCGTAGTCTATATCTTTGTTTCTGAGTTGTTTTAGATAAAATGGTTTTAAGCCGTAGTATATTGTTAGTTTTTCCGCTATTAATTTATCACTAGTTCCTACATAGACTGGGATCTGTGGTCTGAAACGAGAAATTGCTGGAGGTATTGTGGAGGTTTTTGTATAGATTAGTATTTTTGCATTTATTTTCTCTGCTAAAAGTGTTAGTCCTAGAGCATATTTTTCTCTCAACGCTCTTAGTTCTAGTTTTTCACGTATATCTTCGATCCTCCTCTCTACAATGCTTGATTCAGCCGAACTTATTATTCTCTTCAACCATTTAACTGATTCAACAGGGTATTTACCTATGGCTGTCTCATCAGTTAATAGTAGGGCATCTACTAGGTCATATACGGCATTAACTACGTCAACTACTTCGCTCCTACTAGGCCTTGGATAGTTAACCATTGATTCTAATAGTTGTGTAGCAACGATGCTGGGTTTTCCAATCATTATTGCTTCGCGAGCTATTTTTCTTTGTAGACCTGGTAGTTCTTCTAAGCTGTAATGCATACCTAGATCTCCACGGGCTATTATGATAGCATCTGATACACTCATTATATCCTTTAAGTTCTTAACAGCTGATCTAGTCTCTATTTTAGCTATTAATCCTATTTCTCCATTCAATCTTGAAACAATATCTCTAACAATAACTATATCACTTGATCTACGGACAAAGCTAATGGCTAAATATGTTAGTTTTCTCGATACACTATAGTTCACTAGATCAACGTCTTTCTCGCTTAAAACAGGCAAGTCTATCTCCTTACCGAAGACTACAAGAGTTTTATGCGGATACAATACTGCGTCATTCAACACTATTGCTTCAGCTTCGTTTCCACCAATGTCTATTATTCTAAGAATTATTTTTCCATCATCAATCAATACAATATCTCCAAGCTCTAATATTTCGAAAACCTTCCTATTAGGTACGGGTATAGTGTTTTCCTCGTCAACCTTATCTTTATATACAAGCTTAACGGTTTGTTTAGCCTTAATCTCCTGTACTGGTAATTCCCCTATCCTTACTTGGGGGCCTGGTAAATCACCCATTATAGATATTTCTCGTTCATATTTCTCTGCAAGTTCTCTAACCATTTTAACCCATTCATCCCATTCATGGGGATTTCCATGGCTGAAATTAATTCTAAAACCATCTACCCCTTCCTGTATAAGTCTTGACAATACCTCGTATTTACCACTGCTCGGGCCTATCGTAGTTATTATCTTAACTTTTCTCATAAACCAAACACCATCTACTTAGTTGTTTCCATGTATTCCCTAACTATTTCTTCTATAGGTCTAGGAGTTGGTGTTGTTAGAATAGAGTATCCCAGGTAGCCGAGAAAGAATGATATTGTAAACACGATAAATAATATAGTGAGTCTTATAAGTAGATCGCTTAATTTAATATTCCAAATGATAATGTCTGGTGCAATTATTAATCCATAAATATACATTATCACTAATAGTATTGCAGATAATAATAATGTTAAACCTGTTGCCTTGGAAACCATGTATTTTGCCCCCTAAACTATTTATGTATTCATACTGTTATAATTTACTGATAATATCCTTAACCTTCATTCCAGGAAGTATTCCGTGTTCAGATGCTTTACTTGTTACCTCAACTATTTCCTTCTCCAACATTTCACTAATGCTTCTAACTCCAGTTACCCGTGCAGCTACTAGTCCGAGTTTGTCGGCAACTTTTATGTCTAGGTATCCACACATAACGAATCCTTTGTCTCCGCGAAGAATTATTAGTGGTGGTGCATTAGGTAATTCTATTTCTATCCCAACTAGTTTTTTATTATCTATATTGATTATTTTTACTGATATAGTTGAGTACGGGGTCTTCATGGTTGTTCACATAATTATTTGTTTTTCTATAATTAAATTTATTCCACACATAAGTTATATTACTATGCTAGGGAAACGGTGAAGCAAAAATGATTGATCAAAGCCTTATCTGGTTTACAGGTATGCTACTAATACTTATCGGCTTCATAATCTTATTGTTCGGACTAATGGGTGGTGGGGAAGAAAGCTCTAAGAAGAATGTAGAAGCTGGTGGAGTAGTAATTATTGGCCCTATACCAATAGTTTTTGGCACATCACATAGAATAACGGTTATCTTATTGGTTTTGGCAATTATACTTGTAACAATACTATTAATATACTATTTACTCCCACTCTACTTACCAATTAATAAGTAAAAACAGGAAAGGAGAGTGAGAGTAGTGTTTAACGAGAAATATATTATGATAGGTGTGCTCCTCATAATAATAGGTTTCCTACTCTTAGCTTTCTCAACAACAACCCTAACACCTACACCTAGCAATGTTGAGGGAGGCGGAGTTATATGTATAGTTCTATTCTTCATCCCTATCTGTATAGCCGCAGGAAATCTTAGCTTATCTATAATCTATGTTTTAATAGCACTATCCATATTAACCATAATAATATTCGTATTCATTTTATGGATTATTGTTCATAAGACACATAGACAACTTAACACTATTCACAATTTCTAATTCTACCCTATTTTCAAAACTAATGTTTAAAGAAGAGAATAAGGGTATGAAAAATAAAGATTTTCGGGGTGGAAATTTGTTTTTACCTTATATAAGGAAAAATAAAAGGAAAGAAGAATATATAATTCGAAATATTCTAAAGATCTAAATATATTGATTTACTTCACGTATTTTAGATTATTTAGATCATAGAAACAATGTTTGTAGTCAAAAACGCAAGGGCTAAGAAGTAGTAGCGGCCCGATCCCAGCTTGGGGCGGCTGCGAGGCCTCTCGGACCTCACGGCCCACCCCAACGTGGCCGGCTTAACTTCCGGGTTCGATATGAGACCGGGTGTTGCCCGGCCACTATGGCCGGGTCGGGCCGCTGTTTCATAATTTAATTATATGGGTGTTTTTAAGTTTTACTTGGTGTCTTTTCTACTGCGTATATTGCTTTTATCTTCATTGGTGAGTTGCATTTAGGACATTTTCCTTTGATCATTCCGATGAAGTCGCCTGGTTCATATTCTTTTTCTATTTTATAGCCACATTTGGTGCATTCTAGTATTTCTATTGTTTTATATTCTGGTTTCTTTGGTTTCCTCCTTGCTTCCATATATAGATATATTGCCATAATTATTGCTCCAATTAATGTGGTGTATAGTATTGTATTTATATCCATGTTCATCCAGGCACACCCATGGTGTTTCCTATTCCTGCAATTATTATTGTTGATTTAGGTGTTGTCAATTCCTTAACAAGTTTTCTAACATACTCATATGCTCTCTCACATGCTTCATATATATCCTTCTTCATAGTGTATATGGCGTCTCCGAGATCCATCTTAACAACTAAGGCTCTTAATGGGATTCCATATTTTGTTGCGGCTCTTTCAATAGCTATTTTCTCGGGTCCTGGATCACCTATAGCTGCACCAACCCCTTCAGCAATTTCACCTCTCTCCTCACTTTCAAGCTTAAGAGCTGCATCAATAGTAATTATTAAATCAACACTGCCTCTCAACTCATCGACAAGTTTTGCTAAAATGTATCCAGGTCTACCCACATTGCTTCCCGGCCCCTCAGCTTTTATAACAAATATTCTTCTATCATCTAGCCAAACCTCAGTAATACTTGTATCCTCGACGACTTTTTTCGAAACAACTCTTCCATCTTCGATTATTCTATGGGCTATTAATGGGCCTGCTCCATCACCTATAGGCTTGCCCGTGGTAAACGGGTCTAGAGCTTCATGATATGTTTCAACAAGCTTCATTATCTGGGGCATAATTAGTTCAAGCTGCATTAGTAGAACCCAGTTATTTTCTTTCTCACTACTGATCAAGTAGTGTTTGATCACCTTATATATTAGGTTTAAAGTACTAAGTATGGAAATACTTGTTTCAACAAGGCTTCTCTCATGTTTATCTAGGTTAGGCAAGTATAGGGAGACTAGTTTTCTAAAACTCTTATCACTAGTTCGTATCAAGTGCTCCATACGCTTAATAATGTCTGTTGGCTCTATAGTTACAGGGTCTATTGTGAAAAAATTATTTGCACGCTTAATCAGTACTGAAGGGGTTTGAACACCTAGATTCTTTAAAATATTCTCTATACGTGCATGATCTTCATCAATATATCTCTTAATAATTGAAAGCTTATTTCTTATATCAATACTCCAAAGCTTCATCTGGATCTTCTGATTAGCACCTGTAAATATCATTATAAAGAACAACAACCAGATCAACTGTGTTATAAGTGTTCCCCAGTCAGTATCCGGCAACCTATTATTCTCCTCCTACACAACCTATATGTTTTTGCAGTATATCAAAAAAACATGACATTATATAGACCCATATATATTTGGCTATAATATTTATTTAGTTGTAACAATAACGTCTTTTCCATGTATAATGAATGTATGTTCAAACTGTGAAACCAAGCCTCCGCCTCTTTCTATAAGAACTGGATAAGCATATATTACTCTATGTTTCTGCATCATCCTTAAAGTATTCCTTAAACCTTCAACACTATTGAATAATCCAACATACCATCTCTCACAGAATGGCAGTGTTCTACGCTCACTCCATATTTTATCAAATAATTTCTTCTCATAAAGTGTTAAATGGGTTCTTCTGCGTGGTGTAAGAGAATATATTGTAGCTATTGGTCCTTCCCTCACAAGCCCAACACCGTTTGTTGCAAAGGGCTCTATAGCATATACTCCCTCTACTAGTTTCCAACGTGTAAATAAATCATTATAGTTAGGTATGCTTTTACCAGCATGTATAAGGTAGCGATCAATACTGTGTCCAGAAAGGTTTCTAATAGGTTTGTATCCATAAGAAGTAATTGTTTCCTCAATAACTTTCCCAATCGTATTAACCCTTATTCCTGGCCCAACTATTTCAAGCGCTTTTTCAAGCGCCATTCTACTAGCTTCGAGAAGGCTCTCATATACAGGGTTAAAGGCAACGGTGACAGAAGTATCAGCTATGTATCCATCAATATGTACTCCAAGATCTATTTTGAGAACAGCATTATCAGGTATAATAGTATTATCATCCACGACAGGAGTATAATGAGCAGCAACTTCATTAATACTTAGATTAACAGGGAAGGCCGGCTCGCCTCCAAGTTCTCTTATTCTTCTTTCAACATATTCTGCGAGTTCAAATAGTTTCATGCCAGGCTCAGCTATTCTAGCAGCCTCCTCCCTAACTTTTTTGGCTATTTCTCCAGCTTTTAACAGCTTGGATATAGCTTCTTCTGATAACGACATATTTGTTCCCATCTCAACAATGTTTCTTCAACCAGTTCGATTTTATTAATGTATAATTTAATACTATATATGAGCTTATAGATTTTCGATATATTGGTGAATGAGAAATAGGATTGTCTAAGGCTCCAACCTGATCAACGGATAGTTAACTCTGGATTTTTCAATGAATCAATGATTTAGCTATAAATGCCTCATTTTACATTATGTTATCATAGAAAAAATCTATAGGGGGGAGGAATTTATCATGGCGATCATTAAATACTTAGGGCATTCAGCCTTCGAAATAGTCTTGACAGGCCTTGATGGGGCGGAGAAAACAATTCTTATTGATCCATGGATAGAGAATCCATTGAGTCCTGTAAAGCTAAGTGATTATAAGAATAGAAAAATAGACTATATATTCGTAACACATGATCACGGTGATCATCTGGGAAACGCTATTGAGATAGCTAAGGAGACTGGAGCAAAAATTGTTGGAATATTTGAAATCGCATTATATGCTCGAGAAAAAGGTGTTCAAAGTATTGATGGTAATATTGGAGGGAAACTGAATATACCAGATCTTTTTGCCGTATTAACACCTGCATGGCATAGCAGTAATAGAGGAGCACCCACAGGCGTTGTTGTCGGAGGAAAAGATGTAACAATATATCATGCTGGTGACACAGGATTATTCATGGAGATGAGCTTGATCGGAGAACTATATGGTCCAGACATAGCATTGCTACCAATCGGAGGACATTATACTATGGGCGTTAAAGAAGCAGTTAAAGCAGTCCAACTTATAAGGCCAAAAATAGCCATACCAATGCATTACAACACATTTACACCAATAAAAGCTGATCCCGAGGAATTCAAGAAACTCGTAGAATCAACAACTCCTACAAAAGTGGTAATTTTAAAACCAGGCGAAACATTCACGTATCCATAAAACTGTTAGCGTTAAATAAAAACCTTTTTTACAACATCACTTAATATAGGCCCGGGGAGCAGCCCCGCCCCCACTATTAAGAGCCCGTAGGAGATGTGCCGATCAATGGCTTCAGTGACTACGGGTGTTAGTAGTGGGGGACACTCCCTAAAGGGCCGACATAACAGGGTTATGCGGAGAACAAAACTATAGTTATTCTTATATTTTAGAAAACAATCGATTGTTTTCTAACTAGATAATGTTGATAAATCTATTTTTTCCAAGTGATTAAGTATATATTGAACCTTTATAAGGTATAGTAATTACTAGTAAATAAGTGTTCGAATATTGATTCTAAGATTATGAAGCTGTATATTTATATGTCTTCACCTATATGTTGAATGTTAGAGTGTTTTTATAAGCAACATTATGGGTGGCGTCGATGGATGTAAATGATAAAATTAAGTTGGCGTCGAGAAATACAGTTGAAGTTATTACTCTTGAAGATTTAAAGAAAGTTTTTGAGGAAAAAGAACATCCCAGAGGATATATTGGTTTCGAACCCAGTGGTCTTGTCCATGTTGGATGGCTTGTATGGATGAATAAGGTTAGAGACCTGTTAGAGGCGGGTGTTGATTTCTATATATTAGAAGCTACGTGGCATGCTTACATAAATGATAAACTAGGAGGAGACATGGATCTTATACGGAAAGCTGCTAGACTTGTTAGAAAAGTAATGGAGGGTTTTGGAATAGATGTTTCTAAGATAAAGTTTGTTGATGCCGAAGAACTAGTATCGGATAAGGATTATTGGGGAATACTTGTCCGTTCAGCTAAAAATGTTAGTTTAGCTAGAGTGAAGAGAGCGCTCACAATAATGGGTAGGAAAAGTGAAGAAGCAGAAACTGATTTTTCAAAACTAATATATCCATTAATGCAAGTCAGTGACATATTCTATTTAGACCTAGATATTGCGTTGGGAGGAACTGATCAGAGAAAAGCCCATATGTTAGCAAGAGATATTGCTGAGAAAATAGGTAGAAAAAAACCTGTTGCTATCCATACACCAATAATAACTGGTTTGAAAGGACCAGGTAGGAGAATGGATATTGTTGGAGAGATTGACGAAGTATATGCTACACATAAGATGAGTAAGAGCAAACCAGAAACAGCAATATTTGTTCATGATCCACCGGAAGAAATAAGAGCTAAGATCAGAAAAGCATATTGTCCTCCACGCGAAACAATGTTTAACCCGATAATAGAGATCAATAAATACCTATTATTTGCAACACCAGGATTCAAATTATACATAGATCGTCCGGAAAAATATGGTGGACCAATAACTATTGAATCATACGATGAACTAGAGAAACTATATGTTGAGGGAAAAATACATCCGCTAGACCTAAAAAACGCTACAGCTGAAGCACTAAACAAACTCCTCGAACCAATAAGGAAAAAACTAAGAACAGACCCGGAGGCTAGAGAAATTCTCGAGACATTGTTAAAGACAAAAATAACTCGTTAATCTTAAAACACTTGTATATTTAGCTATTCAGCTATGAATAAAATGTTTTCCCTACATAGGAGGACGGATTTAAGTATTTTTGTTCTTTTGAAAACTTTAAGTGGTTTTCTATATGTTATGTTATTGATACTTATGATTTGATTTAGGATTGTAAATGAAGAACTCAACTGTGGTCTTTGCATAGCTCCAATAATCCCCTCTGAGAGAAGAAATTATACGCAGATATTATTGCATTACATAATAAACAAAAAATAATACGTAGGCAATTGCATAGATTTAATATAGTGTGCAACAAATTAACGTTTATTAATAATTAGCAAAGTTGTTCCCGCACATCACATTTACTATGATAACAAGTAGTAGTATGGTGATCTATATGGCTAAATACTTGATAAATGCAAGAGTAGAAGTTGACGGTGTAGTTGAGAAACACGACATAATAGGAGCAATATTTGGGCAAACTGAGGGACTATTTGGAGAACAATTCGATCTAAGAACTTTGCAGGATAAGAACCGTATAGGAAGAATACAAGTAATGACTAAGATACATAATGGTAAGACTATTGGCGAATTAATTATACCCAGCAACCTAGACAGACTAGAAACAGCACTTGTAGCAGCAATGATAGAGAGTGTTGATAGGGTAGGACCATATAGTGCTAGAATAGAAGTAGTAGATATAATTGATGTAAGACTAGAGAAGATCAAGAAAATAATTGATAGAGCAATAGAAATACTTCATGAGTGGAGTAAGGAGAAAGCACCAGATATTAAAGAAATACTGAAAGAAATGCAGGAAGCACTCAAAGTTCCCGAACCACAAAAATATGGTCCAGAACAATTACCTGCAGGTCCAGGAGTCGATGAAAGCGATACAATAATAATAGTTGAGGGAAGGGCAGATGTTATCAATCTGCTAAGATACGGGTTCACAAACGTTATAGCGTTAGGTGGTGCTAGAAAAGTACCTAATACAATAAAGAACCTTGCAAAGAAGAAAAAAGTAATAGTGTTCCTAGATGGGGACCATGGAGGAGACCTGATCCTAAAGGAACTATTAAGGACAATAAAGGTAGACTTTATAGCTAGAGCTCCTGAAGGTAGAGAAGTAGAAGAACTAACAGGTAAGGAAATAAGAGAAGCACTAAGCAAAGCAGTACCAACCAGGGAGTACCTAGAAAAACTTGCCAAGCAAGGAAATAAAGAAGCACAATACCTGTTACAGGTTCAGGAAAGGCTGGCGAGAGAAGTAGCAGAACAAATAAAGCCTCAAGTCAAAGTAGAAGAGAAAAAGCCAGTTGAAAAACCAGTTCCTAAACCCCCTAAGACTGTAGAAGAAGTTGTTGAAGCAGTATCTATACCTTTAAGGATAAGAGAGGATATTAAGAGCCTATATGGAACGTTAGAAGCGATTCTTTATGATAACGAATGGAATTCTGTAAAGAGATTACCTGTTAGAGACCTGGTAAATACACTGGATGAGCTAGATGAAAACAATGTACAAGCAATAGTAATGGATGGTATTATAACGCAGAGATTAATAGATAAGGCATCTGAGAAAAAAGTAAAGATGATTATAGCGGCAAAAATAGGTAGGATAAATTATAAACCACCAGAAATACTGATTCTAACCTTTAATGATATTATGTAAAATAAAACCTATTTTTTACCACCAAAGAAATCAAACAAGCTTTTTTGACCAGCAGAAGCAGCTGCTCTCTTCAGCTGCGTTTCTGTAACTCCGAAATAATTTAATATTCTAAGAGCTGCAGGAACTATTTGGTGATCGACATAGTATTCTGTATCTATAAGCTTAGGATCCTTTACGAAGATATATGGTTCTGCCCTACTAGATATTTTGCCTCCGCCTTTAAGGATTACATATCCTATCTTATCATTTGTACTGACCTTAATACCTGCTTTAATGAGTTTTTTCGCGGCCACAACGTGTGGTGCATCCACACTGTATTCTTCTATTCTCTTCGATAATGTTTTCCATATTATTAATTTATCCAATGGTATCTTTCCAGCTTTTAGATCAGCAATTACTTGTCTCACGTACTCTATAGCTTTATCAATACTGTTCTCCTTCAAAAGGATCTCTGTTACTTTTTCCTGGACCTCTTTGGCTATTTCCGCCCAATCACCCCTAACGGCTTCGAAGCCAACTATATCTATTCTGCCATCCTCTAGAAGCCCTGCATATCTTTTCTTTGCTTCTGTAAAGAAGACTCTTTTATAGATCTTGTCAATTTTGATTTCGAATCCAAGCTTTGTTTGAATAAGCTCTATGAGTTTTTCAACTTTATCTTTATCGTATGTTACAAATAGGGAGTCTGTATCTCCGTATATTACTTTTAAACCTAGTTTTCTAGCAAGTTCTATTGCTGACTTTATTGTTTGTCTACCCCATGCTGTAACAGCTTCTGCGCATTCTCGGCAATACCATCTAGCATGAATCCATCCCATATAACCATATGTTGCATTAGCTAGTACTTTTACTGCTTTCTGTCTTTCATCGAGTAATCTATACTCATAGCTTGTGGGAGGATATTTTTTCATTTCAGACTTGATCTGTTTTCTTAATCTTAGAAGTGTTTCAAGAACTCTCTTAAAGAATCCAGGAGGTTCTTTTCTGAAGCAATGTCCTACTTCCGGCGCTATATTATGTTTATCTGGATTACATTTCTCGTTGCGAACAATAGTGTCTGGACCAACATTGTATTTGATCATAATGTTTGGATACATGCTTGAAAAGTCTAGCACAGCTATGTTTTCATGAACTCCTTTAACAGGTTTAAGCACAACTGCGCCACGATAACTTTCAGCCGCTCTTTCAACCCTGTTAGGTACTAGTTCTCCATACCTGAATGCTTCACGCATAAGATACCATTCTAGCCTAAAACCGACGCTGGCAGCTCCAACTTGATCTAGGGGTAATCCTGTAATGTTTGATAACTGCATAGCGAATGGTAGGAATTTTTCTGCTAAACCATATGTTGACTTAACATCATCTATATTGTATTGCAGAAGCTTTGGTCTAAGTTTTTCATCATCCCAGTACTTGGGGATATCTATGTATTCAATAATTACCCTCTCAGATTTCTTCATAACTCCCAAGTATTCCGCGACATTCTCGAGAGATTTAACTTTAACTTCCGGTATTTCCTCGGCGAAATGATATAGGTCTGTATTTAGTCTTCCAGGCACAGAGATGTGTCCGTAAGTGCTTGTTCTAGGTGTTGCGCCTACTCTTCTAGTTACATCTAGTTTTACACCGATATATTTTGATCGTTCAATAAGGTATGGCCAATCAAATCCGTCAGTATTATATCCGACTATAATGTCTGGATCAAATGTTTTCACATAGTTCACGAACTCTTCAACACTAATTTTATCATCGTATTTATTTGCTAGGAACTGTTTTATATCACCATTATTGTTCATAATACCAATAATTATTATAGGATCTGTTTGGGGTCTAGGTGTTCCTGACTTATTATATACTTCTATATCAAACGCTATAATTCTTAAATCTGGTTGGAGAGTTTGCTCTAAAGGCTTTATATCACCTATTATTTCATATTCTGCATCAACCCTGTATATCGGTTTTTTCGGTACTTCCACCACTTCTGCTACATGCCAGCCACAAGGCCTAAGATCGTGATCGATGATGTATCTAATACTAAAACGTATATCTGCCTCAACAACTTCTAATACTTCAGGCAAAGACTTGATTTTCTCCCTGTATTTTCTCACATATTCCGGTATCATCGTTATTATTTTTAATGCACTAACTTTTCTTCCAAAATACTTCTTTTCGACAGGTTCTACACCTATGATTGGGGATTTTGGATCAGAATATGTTCTTATTTTTCTAGCTAAATCCTCAATGTTAACTTTGTCTTTTAAGATAGCATAGAAGTATGGGCGAAATCTTCGATCTCTCAATAATACTCTTCTACCATCCCTTGTTATACCCCATATTATTATGTGTGGTTCATTACCAATAACTTCATAGCTATTATCGAGAAAGTAGAATTCCAAGTTTATTTTCTCACTCAAAACTCTACCCCACTATATAAGTAGGTTTTTAGATTAGATAAATTATAATGATAGAAAAGTGATCAGATGATATAGTATGAAGATACTTGAGAAAGATTTGAGGAAGGGATATTTAAAAATATTGCCGGAAGATCAAGATGATCTATGGGCTTTATATAATATTATTAAGCCATTAGATAGGGTTACAGCTACAACTTCTAGAGACATTAAACATGGAGAAACAAGTAGTAGTCGAAGAATACCTATGACGTTAACGATTGAAGTGAAAACATTAGAGTTTCAGCCTTTCACAGAAAGATTAAGAATAAGAGGTATAGTTGTTGAAGGACCTGAAAGATACGGTGTAAAAGGGCATTATCACACATTAAACATTGAACCCGGTAAACCCTTGATAATATGGAAAGAGAAATGGAGTGAGAATGAATTAGAGATAATATCTAGATTTACCAGTAGAAAACAAAAAGTACTTTTAGCAACTTTCGATTATGATGAAGCAGCTATAGCTTTGTTGACAGAGCAAGGGATACGGTTATTAGAAGAATTCACATCTAATATTCCAGGTAAGAGAGAACCCGTATTATTTCAGAAAGGATTAGAAAAATATTTGTCAAGTATAGCGGAGAAAATACTCGATTACATAAACAAGTTTCAAGTAGATATAGTTGTAATTGCTAGTCCAGGAGATCTTCAGAAAAGAGTTGCTAGAATAATTAAGGAGAAGAAACCAGTCAATATAATCACGGATACAGTATCTATAGGGGGTCAGAGCGGGATTAGAGAATTATTGAGAAGGGATAGTGTTCGCGAGGCAGTTAAGGAAACAAATATTATTAAGGCTCAGAGAATTCTGGATGAATTCCATAAAAATTTATCGAAGAACCCAGATATGGTTGCGTATGGAATCGATGATGTAGAGTATGCTGTTAAATATAATGCTGTGGATAAGCTATTGGTTTCAGAAGAGCTCTTGAGAATATATGATGAAGAGGTTAGGAGAAGAGTGTCTAGTATTTTAAACGAGGCATATAAGAGGAGAGCGGAAATAATAATTGTTCCCCATAATAGTGATGTTGGTTTGGAAGTTGAAGGTTTAGGAGGTATAGTTGCTCTTCTTCGTTATCCATTGAAGAAACCTTTAAATAATTAAAAACGATCCTTAAGAGCTCTTCTTACTAAGGGGTTTCTACGCATAATCTTTTCTAGTGCTTCTTCAAATACTTCTTCGGGGCTTAACTCGTATTTAACAAATACTCCTGTGCGACCTATTTTATCTCTTCTACTAAGAACTCTTACTCTTTCGAGAACAGTATCTATGCTTATTCCAAGTTTTTCAGCAACGATGTTTTCATAACCCATAACCGGCGATTCTCTGTGGCCATTCTTTGTCGGCTCTATCAATACTAGTCTCTTATCAACACCAGGCACTCTTCTATTTTCCTTTAATCCTTTAAGGTCAAGTATTCCGCCAAACTTATAGAATTCGTATTCGCGGGGCTTAAGCTTTGCCAATGGAAAACTAATATTTTTTCTTTCATATTCGTCTAGAACTATGTATGCTTTAGGTGTACTTGAAGGAGTTGCTATTACTATGTATCTAGCATATATTCTATAACCAGCAGATTCCAGAGTATATTCAATAATATAACTGGGAACAGTGTAGGGTATGAAAACATCTATGTCGCTACCTTCCCATACATCCCCTCTAGCAATACTGCCGTGAACTAATCCCTGGATCCCTCTTTTAGCGAGTGTTTCGAGAATATTAATTGCTTCTTTTCTCAACTCTCTAAGGATTTTCCATTGTTTTTCACTATAAACTATTTCTCTATACTCTGGTTTTCTCAATATTTTTTCTCTAACCATGCATTTTTCCCATATAGATATTCTTTAATAGCTATATATCATATTACGGTTATACACAGAGATGCACTAGTTATATCTAAGGATATGTGAGGGTGTAGTGGTTATTGAATGTGTTGCTCATGGTATTCTCGGTAATGATATCTTCTTGGGCATTGCTTAATATATTATATGTTCATTTTAGAGAATCGTTTGAGCGTAGAGGATTTAAACTATATTATGGGTTAGTACTTGTATATAAGAGGAGCAAAAAGATTAGACAATCAAGTATTGTTAGGAAAATCTCTTATGTATCGATATTATTGTTCATATTAGCGCTCATATTTTTCTATTATTCCATGATTCTTGGTTTAATGGCTAGGGCAGGATTGGTGAGTAATGTTGCACGACCAATGCTTTTAATTCCTGGTGTAAATATTGTTGGTGATCACTTATTCTATTTTATATTAATGATTATTATTGCTGCTATTATACATGAGTTTGCACATGCATATACGGCTAGATCTTATAATATACGTGTTAAATCGCTGGGTTTTGCAATAGTGTTGTTTATACCATTAGCTTTCACGGAAATAGATGAAGAAGATGCTGCGAAATCTCCGCGTAAGGCTAGAATAGCAACACTAGCTGCGGGTCCAGCATCTAATTTTATACTTGGTTTGTTGTTCATGTATTTATTTATTTTAGCAGTATCTCCGACAACTCTGGTTATAGAACAGGTATTGCCTGGGAGCTTAGCGGATAAGTATGGTTTGAAGCCGGGCTCCATACTTTTATCTATTAATGGGACCCCGGCTACTAGAGATGTTCTGCGGCATTATTTAGAGATAAATAACAATACGTATTTAGTGTTAACAATAATTAATCCTAGTGGAGCCATGGAAAATATTACTATTTATAAGCCCGCCAATACTTCATTGTTAGGAGTATATCTATGGGTAGGGCCAAATATTGTGTTGGTAAAATTGTTTGGAGCATGGTTTTCCATAGTATTAACTAAATTATTGTATTGGGGAATGATTGTTAATGTTGGCTTAGCCCTAGTTAATGCTGCTCCACTATTCATAAGTGATGGTGGAAGAATAGCATATGAGTTGTTGGGAAGCAGGATCGGGCATATGATTAATTTCTTAAGCCTACTAATACTTGTCCTCGCAGTAGCAGGCCCATGATAATCAATAGCTCTAATTATATATAAACTCCTTTATAGAATACATATATTTGCCCACGGGCCACGGGTAGGGCCCCGGATAAATCCGGGGCCAGATGAACCGTGCCTACCCCTACAAGCCGCCGCCAACCCCCATACCAACCAATGATCCCCGCCCCATGGGGTCGGCGGTGGCGGAGCCCCCTCTGGAGAGAGGGGGTTAACCGCCTTAGCCGGGGGAACCTGGCTAGGCCCGGAAGGGAGCAACCTAACCTCGGCCGTCGACGTTCATGGGTCACCGGGGCAGAGGCTTGGTATGGAAGGGCTCTGGCGGATTGGCTGTAGGGGTAGGCACGGGGCCGTGGCCCGTGGGCGAAAAGTATTAGCTAACCATTTTTAATCCTGAACCTGTTAGTGGTAATAATACTTCTTTACCTCTAAATTCATCTATCATCTTCTTATATGCAGCATATACTGTGGCTGAGGTTGGTTCAACAATGAATCCTTTATCTAATAGTTCTTGAAGGGCTTGTTTAATTTCACTATTTCCTACAAGAACTATTTTGCCATTATATTTTCCAATATACTCTAATATCTCATTGATACGGGGAGGTTCAGGAACCATTATACCATCAGCTAGATCCGATTCTTCACCAGCGATTTTTTCACCATATAGTTTCTCGTATACTGGCTGAACACTATATCCCTGAACAACAACTGGTTTCGGAACATGTCTTATTAATCCCTGAGTATATAGATACTCAAAACCATTCATTAATCCTAGGAATAATCCACCCGAACCCACTGGTACAATCATATAATCGGGTACACCATATTCCTCATATACTTCATAAGAAATAGTTGAAGCACCAATTATGTAGAAGTAGCTCCATATATGAGCTACATAATATGAGGACTTAACATAGTTTGAAACAATTTTAGAAGCTTCACCTCTATTTTTAGCCTCAATTATTTCACCACCCAATAATTTGACTAGCTTCTTTTTCCCTAGAGGAGCATTTTTAGGCATTATGATCAAAGGTTTTAATCCATATACTCTAGAGTATAAAGTAACAGATATACCTGTATTTCCACTTGTATCCTCCACTACAGATTTATATCCTAAAAGATAACCATATCCGATAGCAAGCGCTGTTCCTCGATCCTTGAAGCTCCCTGAGGGATTAAGGTATTCCAGCTTAAATAATAACTTAGCATTGTTCTCCTCATCTACAACTAGGGGTGTTCCTCCCTCACCAACCGTTTTAACGGGTTTAAAAGGAAATAATGAACTATATCTATGTAATCCGTTTCCTCGAGGTTCAAATGTTTTATCATATATTATCTCGATAGGTGAACCACACTTAGGACATTTCCAATAGTAATTGTTCCAAATAGATTCTTTGAAGCCGCATTTCGGACAATACCAATAAGCTTCTTTTTTGGCCATCACTTATTAACCCTCATTTCTACACTATATTTTCTATCAAATATTCAGCGAATTTATCTGCTCCGTTCATATATTGTGGAGGTTTATTTTTAATTGCTTTCTCTATAGCATCCAGTAATTTATCTCTTGAAAGCTCATCTAGAAATACACCATTAATTTTTCTAGCAAATATTTCTACATCCTTCTTTGTAGCGGCGGCTTTCCACTTCGGGTTCCATAAGAGAACAACGGGCTTCCTATAAGTTACAGCTGCTTCAAGTATGGTGACACTATTATGTCCTATGACGACTTTGGCTCCAGCAATCCATTTATCAAGGTCTGGGTCGAAACGGAAAACTATCCATTCAGGTCTCTTAGACCTATATATTTCCGGGTCGACACGGCCTGTTTGGAGAACAACGTTTTCCAGCTCTGTCTCAACCAGTATATCATATAGTTTCTTATTCCCTTCAAAACCGCCTATTGCTAAAATGTATCCTTTATCTATACTCTCATATTTCTTCTGTCTAACAATTGGTCCAAAAACGTGTCCTCTTGGATAAAGTTTCTTCTGCTCATCCCAGTGTAGAACTGTTTCTCCACCAATACTCGATAATAATGCAACAGTTTTTCCTTTCGTAACAAATCTATCATGGCTCTCTATAACATAGAGTTTACTACCTTTAAGCATTGATATAAGAGCTGGTGCTAAAGAGTGGTTGCTTCCACTGGCAACAACTATATTATATTGTTTGATTCTTCTGAGCGAATAATATATGGCGGATGGAATATTACGTAGTAGTTGAACAAAATTTTCTCCAGGCAAACGAGGCTTCGGAACACATAATATTCTATCAGCATATTTCTCCAATAATGTCTGACTCCATAAATCACCGCATGGAATAACGATATCAATAGTTAATTCACTACTTTTACTACGAAGTTTCTCAGCAACACCGACAATGTAACCTGTGTGTCCGCCGCCACTAGCAATTAATAGTATACTCTTATAGTGAACCATTCTCACACCGAATATTTGCTGATAAAAATATTGATTGTTAAAAATTACTAAATATAATATCGTGTTTTATCTACCGGGTTAGATTGGTTAGAAACAATTATTCTTTTAGAATCATAGAAGGCGCCGGGGGCGGGATTTGAACCCGCGCGGGGAACCACCCCACCGGCTTAGCAGGCCGGCGCCCTACCAGGCTAGGCGACCCCGGCTCCTCTCCCTATATATTTTCTGAGTTGTTCTCGGTGTTTATTAATATAACTCATCGTTATAGATAGGAGAAACAATATTAATAAGATATTTCTAGTCTGTGCAATCCACTGTACTGGCGAATCTATTGTCGTCGGGCTCTGCTTGAGAGGCAATCCTAGAAACTCTAGGTATTTTCGCAATTCAAAATCTTTAAACCACAATAATATTATTCCTGAATTCAATATGTCTATGCTGTAGTATGTTATTATATCTCTTAATCTCGTAGCAAGGAGTATTAGTAATGGTTGCAATATGAGAAGTGTTTGCGGCAAAAATACTATGTTGAAAACAACAGTAACCATTAATATAATAGTGGTTTCAATAGTTGGGTCCTCATCTAGAGATAGTAGTGTTGAATAAATAACAAATAGTGCAGAAATAACGATATATGCTATAGCTCTTAAATACTGATCATTCAAATTATTGCTTATAAATACGTATATACAGTTATTACATCCCAAATTATTTAATAAATTATTATACCAAGTAGCCATGCTTTGAGGAGATAATAACAATAATGCGAGATAGGGCAATAAACCTATTCCCAAACCAGTTAAAAACTTGTTACTCATAACTCCTTTGTTAAGGAAGAACTTGTATAGATAATAAATTACAAGGACAAGACCTAAATAATAAGCAGAAGAAAACAATCCTAGAAAAACATATGGAATAATAGAATCTTTTGAAACTATTGCTTCATAGAGAAAAACAAATAAGAATACCAAAGCAAACAATTCCCATCCATACACTCCATAGACGATGAGCGACGATGTTATTAATAATAGATAATTCTTATAGCCTGTGATTCCTCTTCTAAATAGTGTTTTCCTATAAAAATATAGGAAAACCATTAGTGAAACGAACATGATAATGCTATGTGTAACATATGCAGTAGTTAATCCCTCTATAGAAAATAGAGGATTACCTCTAGTGTGTGAACCAGTAATGTATGCAGTATATGTAGAAATAAACCAAACAACACCTGTTAACGGAGGTAAATCTATGTAGTAATGAATATATGGTATAGGATAAAACATTGATCCATGACAATATTTTTTAAATACATTATTATCGAACCACATCGTTGAAACAGCTTTATTAGCCAGAACATTTTTACAAGCATTATTATTCATAAAGATCGATCTATAGTTAGCTACGAAATCACTATAAACAGGGGTTTCAACTATTGTTTTACCAAATAATATCTTCTGCGATTCAACCGGCATATGAACTATGAATGAGATTAAAAATAAAGCAGAAATAGTAATTACTAATAATACATCATAGAATCTTCTCCTGAATAGTATTTTAATCATTGCTTACTCACGCAGTAAATGTATTGAATCATCAATTAAACTAATAATAATTAATTTGCGGAGAATATTAATCAATAACGGTTGCTAATAATTCATTGTTTGAACAATATAGTTTTTGTGGGGGGTAGATGATGCGTTGACCGACAAATACAATATGGCAATATATGTTTTTCTCCTGATAATAGTCTTATTTGCGGCTTTTCAATATTATTCACTAGCCTTAAAATTGACACAGATGGAAATAGAGAGGCATGGTAAGGGATATGTATCAGATGAAGTTTGGTATGTTCCCAGTGCTCGCAACATTCTAAGGAAAACTCTAGGAATAATACCTAGTTTACCTGGAGGAAAATATGGTGCCAGCATTATTTATAATGGAAACATAGAGATTGCATGGATTAGAAAAATTGCTATAAAATATAATGTCTCGGTTGTAGACGAAAATTATCATAAAATAAAAGCATTCTATGTTGAATCCAATAATTTAAACAACATTAATGCTTTCATACAAAACATATCTGAGTATTATAGTATTAGCGATATAGTTTATGGTTGGAGAATACCAGATGCAGATGGTATAAATGAGTATTTAAACCTTGAGCACCCCCCACTTGTTAAGTATTTGATAGCATTATCTATTTTATACCTAGGAGATTATCCCCTTTACTGGCGGGTTCCCAATATTATTGCAGGTGCCCTTATTGTATTCTTTGTGTTTCTTTCTATTCGTAAACTAACTAATAATCCTTGGTTAGGTCTCATAGCATCTCTTCTCGTCTCCGTAGATCCTATTATGAGGTATTTATCGAGTATTGCTTTATTAGATGTATTTGTAGCGTTGTTTTCTGTGATCACTTTTTATCTAGCTATCACTCGTAAATACATGTTTTCAATTTTATTAGCAATAATAGGCTCTACAGCTAAATTTAATACATTATTTGTATTAATACCTGTGTATTTACTTTATATTCGGAGAGAATTGAAAAAAGATAATAGTTTTATTAACTTCATCTATTACACTACTCTATTCTTCCTAGTAACCTTCGGATCATTTCTAGCGATTCAAGCATTGATATCAATACCTATAATAAACATTATAGGCTTCGAATCGTGGCTTAACCAATCCATTTTTGGAGCTATCAAATGGCATACTAGCGTTAAATGTGCAGGAGCTGCTTGTCCCGCTAGTTCGGCGCCTTGGGACTGGTTTTTAGGGGCCAACGGGTTTGTCCTATACTATATTTCTAGCAACGACAAACTAGTAGCACTTGGATACTGGCCTTTATGGGCGTTAGCGTTGGCTTTTAGCATCCTATTTATTCCTGCTTATAGAATTGATAGGAAGACATCTTATTCATGGTTATTTTTGCTGGGAATCCTATCTGGCTATATACTATTATGGATTATTGGAGGACGAACGCAATATAGTTTTTATAGTGTACAATTAGCTCCATTCGTATACTCATTTCTAGCGCCTTTAACCACGTATATAATAGTACAAAAAGAAAAGATTCTATATGTTCTAAATGATTGGTATAAATTATTCAAATATTTGTGGAGAATAGTGGTCGAGTTATTAACCAGTTAAAACATAGTTTTCATAGATAAACATAGAGGAGATCGGCTGGTTATGGATACTGCAAATGATTATAGATTCATCATTGCAGAGGATGCAATTAATAGACTTAGAAAAATTATTACTTCCGGGCAACTTCCACACCACATTAATAAAAATAGAGCATTATCAATTATTGATGAGATAAAGTCTAGAATTATGAGGTTAAAATATAGCTTTCTACCAGTAACTTTACTATTAAGGATGCGGGAGCTAGATGAAATAATAAATTATTCAATGGAATTATCTAAAATGCTATTACCTAAAAAGCATATAGGATCTAAAAAGTCTAAGCTTCAATTACTTATTAGTGAGATAAGGTATTCTCTATGGATACTCATGGGATTAAAACATAGGCTTAGATTTGGAGAACAAAATCTGCCAGAATATGCTATAGATGTTATTGGAGTCGAAATATTGCTTGTTCAGAAACATCCATCAGCGGATAAGTTATGGGTGCTAAAATGCGGCACTGAAAAAATTGGTCTTACAGTTATAACAAATATCCCTAATATTAGGAAAGGAGAAGTGAGAGGTGTAGCTATTCTTCCACCAGTAGAGTTTATGGGCATTGTTAGTGAAGCCATGATTGCAACAGATCCCTTGCCTAAAACATATAAAGGCAGAATTGTTCCCTTCGATAAAATGAATGTTAGTGAAATTAGAGCGAAAATTTTAAATACACTTTCTAGGAAATAACCTGTCCCCTCATTTATAAATTTTCACTAATCAATAAATACAACGGTGATATGGATGGCTGGTGCAATAGCTAAAATGAGATTAATAACTGTTAAAATGCCCGAAATATATGTTGAAGGATTAGATGAACTAGTTAAGATAGGAAGGTATAGTAGTAGAAGTGAAGTAATACGTGTAGCTATAAGGGATCTTTTAAAGAAGGAGTTATGGATTAGAGAATCAGAATTCTAGAAATTCCTACATAGTTTTCATATATAAGTATTCACGTGCTTTTCTAATAATCAATTCATATAGCGGTTCATCCGTGTAGAGTCTTCTAAAGCTGAATGGCGGCATAAATCCTGGTATAATTGATCTTATCTCATCCAGTGTGATAGGCTTAATATATAGTTTGGGATCGATAACTTCTAAAGCCATCGCCATTTTTGAACCTTTAATATACTGGTAGTCTTCCTCGCTCACACCTGTTTCTTCGAACAAGGATAATTTATCCCATATATGAGAAGGTTTACCTGAAATAATACGTCCTACTCTGAACTCGCCTATAATAGCTCTAACTGAGCCACTTGCATAGACTACTATAATCGATCCTTTCTCGGGCGTTACTCCAAACCATTTCCTAAGCTCAAACTTCTTTATATTGGTAAATATTCTATAGGCATATTTAGGTTTAATACTCATCAAATACATTGGTGTATTCTCAACCATTCCACAATACACCTATTCCTAAGTATTTTTATAGAAACTTAAATTAAACCTCTAAAAATATTATTTCACCGGATGTGGATGGTTGGTATTACTGAATTGCTTAGATGATGACTGACACCAGGACCGAAGATGATCTGTTATGAGCGTTAATAATAGCCTAAATTATGGAGACCTAGCCCTTATATATATCGATTCTAAACGAAAATATCTCGTAAAGCTTGAAGAAGGCAAAATCTTAGGTACAGATAAAGGCTTTATAAAACACGAAGATATAATTGGTAAAAAATATGGAGATATTATTTATACTAATCGTAATGTTAAGGCTTATATTTTAAAGCCTCTACTCATAGACTTATTGCAAGGATTGAAGAGAGTTACGCAGATAATATATCCTAAAGACTCTTCATTAATGATATATCTTTCAAGCATTACTCCTGGTTCACTAGTTCTAGAAGCTGGTGTTGGTTCTGGGTTCTTAACAGCATCATTAGCTAATTTCGTAGGTGATTCGGGGAAAATTATAGGATTTGATATACGAGAGGATCATTTATTAAAGGCTAGCGAGAATCTCGAAAAACTAGGTTTTGATAGAAGAGTTGAACTTATTTTGGGCGATATTAGAGAGGAATCCATAGTTGTTGATGAGGTATTTGATGCTGTTTTTTACGATCTACCTGATCCCTGGAATGCCCTGAATACTGCATATAGAGCATTAAAGCCTTCTTCGCCGATACTCATATATGTTCCTACAGTGAATCAAATCGAGAAAACTGTTTTATCAATGAGAGAACACGGTGGATTCATAGATATACATGTCTATGAGGTATTGTTGAGAGAATATAGTGTCGAAAAGAATGCAACTCGTCCTTATACTTTGATGATAGGGCATACAGGCTATATTGTTTTTGCCAGAAAAATTAGCGCTTAGTTCTTGAATTATTTGTGTTTACCTTTAATATAGAGATAGATGGTATGAGTTAAACCAGTATTATCTTTAACATCTACAACCTTGAAAGGCTTCCACCCAGGTATTCTGAATTCGTGGCTAACAATTCGTGCTCCATCTATTAATTCTTTTTCTAGTTTAGGTTTTAGAGCCTCGTTTACTATGGTGAGAAGAAACATTGTTACTATAGTAGCTTCGCTTATGTCTACGTTAAAGAAATCATCATTTATGAGAACTATCCTATTAGATACTCCGTTTTTCTCAGCATTTTTTCTTGCCTCTCTTATTCTTTCAGGGTCCTTATCTATTCCCACAGCTTTTTTGACGTTGAATTCTTTCACAGCTACTATCAATATTCTTCCATCGCCACAACCGAGATCATAGACTATATCGTCGGGCCCTGCTCCCGCTAGTTTTAACATCATTCTAGCAACAGGTATTGGGGTGGGCACATATGGTACGTGATAAGGCATACTGTGTTCACCAATTAAATGAATGTAGTGGATAACTAAAAACTTATGTTTCATAGGATTTTGTAGAATTATTATCTTCGATGTTAGCTTTTTCCTTCATATTTCTTAATCTTTTCAGTCATTATTTCAATTGCTTTCTCAGCATCAGGTTGTAATGCTTCGTTTAATGGTAGTTGGGATAATAGGACTTTTATTGTTCCATCATCGAATTCTGCTAGAATTTGAGGAACCCAAGCCATTCCATACTCATCAGTATCTCCATGCTCTATCAAGAATACATAGTCTTCATGCTTTACTTCTAGTTCAACATTATGTTTTGATGCAATTTCTTCTGCTAGTTTACTCCATAGATTATGATAGGGATGATGTGTTGCGGTCACCAAAATTATTTTCTTTAGTTTAGGCATGTATAAACACCCTCTGCTTATTCATAGATTTTATGGTTTTGCTAGGTATTCTATTGCTTAGGGAGTAAATAAAATATATCATTATTTGATTGCAATAGTTCAGTTATTATGAGAACTTGTGATGCTAAATAATTTATTTTTGACAGCATTGTTTCTATAACTAGATATTTTTTGCGTATATATTCAGCTATAGTATCTGGAATATCTGTGTGCAAACCCGATATATAGCATTCAGCGTTACTGATAATACTTAGATTATATACTCCATTCTCTGTGAAATATATAATTGGCACACGGCAGTTTTTTAAGAACATATCTATGAGGATATGGATTTGTCCAGGATAAGTTGATACTGTATTTTTACTTATTATTTCGAGAACATATTTGTTTTTCTTATAGTATATTACACCTATTTGTTTAAAATATGTGAGAAGTTTTGTATAAGATTTTATTCTATTAATAATGTCGTATCTGTTAAATAAAGGCTTATACTCTATAAATAGAAATCTCTTATTATATCGGCTGGGGTTTAGGTTTTCTCTCATGTTCTGGTCGAACCTTTACTATGCCTAAATGTACTGCACATGATACACAATAACATTTCGTTACTGGGTACTTCATTATTATGGCGCCTTTCTTCTCGAGTTCTTGAGCAAGCTGTGGACTTACTGGGCTATACCATCTCGTAATACATATTGCTTTATCTCTTGGAACAATTCTTCCACAATTATCACATTGTACATAGCCTACCTTTCCTTTTGCACCTTTATGTCTTCCTCTGCTTTCCCTTTTTTTAGGCATATTAATACACCTTCTCAACGAAAATGTCTAGCTATATGTTTGAATTGGATAAAGCATTATAAAATATTATGTTGATCATGAAATCAATAATTCACCTAAAGTTGTTCCTCCAACAATATCGCTCCATTCTACACCTAGTGCTTCTAATAGTTGGCTTAATGCACTATTGATTATCTCGATATATTTATCAGGATCTACTTCGTAGAGTTTAGCCAATTGTATTGCTTTATATCCTTCTCTACCTTTTATTTTCACAAACGTTATAATATCTCCTTCTTCTACAGTATAACCATAGGTTTTCAGCTGTAATGCGGCTTTTACATGTGGTGGTTTATTCTTTGTATATTCGTTAAGACTTTTAGTTAATCCTACTTTAAATGCCAGTTGATCAAGTGTTATTTCTTTCTTTTTCAGTTCTCTATAGAGTCTCTTAACTTCGTTCTCCAACCATTCTTGGAACTCTTTGAAATCCTCTGGTGTACTCATTGCTTTAAGTTTTTCAATTAACTCTATAAATAATTGTTTTAGAAACTCAGGTGTATTTCTTTTCTTAGCCATGAGTCCTTTAATCTCTATTCCTCCATTAACATATCTTCCAATATAGTTTTTCTTTAATCCCGTGAATAAGACATATACAAATTCTTTATCAACCTCAATTTCCAATCCAAGGTTCTTAGAGACCCATTCTTGTAGTTTTGTTAATTGCTCATTTGTTGGAGCCCATAGAAATATTGAGTCGGTATCTCCATAAACCACTTTCATCCCTATCTCAGCTGATTTTTTGAGAATGGAATAAAGCGATTTTCTGCCAAGAGCTGTTACGCTTTCAGCTACTGCTGGTGAGTATAATGGGAAGTTCTCTGCTCCAAATACTCCATAGCTTGCATTAATAAATACTTTCATAGCTTTTTGAACGACATCATACCATGCACGCATTTCTATAGGTATTTCTTTTGACTTAGCTTTTTTCTTATATATTCCTACACGGAAGTCTCTTATCAAACCTGTTATTTGTGCTGATAATCCAGGTTTATCGATGCATACATGATGTATTTTCTTTCCTGTTTCATCTAATATGTCTATTTTACTTTTACAATTTGGCTTATCTACTGTTTCATAGCTTAAATTGTATTTTTTAATAATACTTGGATATAGAGATGCAACATCTAGAACTGTTACTTTGAAAAATACTCCTTTAGGAGGCTCAATAACTAATGCTCCAGCATATTTCTTGCCTTCAATAGTTGCTTGTGTAGTACTTGGTTTACCATATTTTCTAATATCTTCTGGTTCGGGAATCAAGTAATTTAGTTTTCTATGTATCCAGTAGAATAGGTTTTGTATCCATTTGGATATGCTTTTCCTACATATGTCTTCTATGCTTACTTTAGCTATACGTGCAAGTAGGATCATTAATCTCCATACAAGTTCATTATTAAACAATGTAAGCATTAAAGTTATTTCTGCGTCTCTATAGTTGTATGCTACCAGGTTTGCTAAACTTAGCTCACCAATGTTTCCTTCTACGCCTATCTTGGATATTCCCAGTAATGCAGTAGCTATTGCATCTAGATTTTCTTCTTGATATTTTCCGCCGAATGCGTAGCTTTTTATTGCTCTGTTCTTGAAGAACTTATATAAGTCAATATGTATACTTGTTTCAAGTCTAACTATGTCTTCTCCGAAATGAATTGGTAAGTATTCTTTAGGTATGCCTATTCTTAGTGCTCTATGGAAAATATATGGTAAGTCGAAGTTGTCACCATTAAAAGTTACTACTATAGGATATTTTGTCATAACCCTTATAGCTTCAAGGATGAGTGCTTCTTCACTATCAAATATCTCTATTTCTGCATTATGAGGGTATTCTTCAGATAGTTCTCCCCACATAGTTTCTCTTGCTAATACCAGTACTCGTCTATAGTTGTCTGTTCCTACAAGTGCGATACTTATTATAGGGTATTCTGCGAGACTGGGATTGGGTACTCTGCCTTTGAATGGTGTATATACTTCTATATCGATGGCTATTCTTTTGGCTTTTGGAGGTTTTTCCTCGAATAAAGGTATCCATTCTTCGGCTAGTTTTTTTGTTTCAGCTTGTTCGGCTCGGAGTATTTCTTTAACCTTGTTTATTATATCACTACTTATTTTTGGTGTGATTAATTTATAGTTGAACTTAGTACCATGTCTTACTAGTTTATATTTCATACCAGGTATGAGGGCGTTATCATAGATATAGTTATCATGATATTTTATCTTTGCCTCCCATGCTTTTGGTACAAGTTCTCTTAGTTTCGCAACTGCTAGGGGATCTTTTGTAATTATTTTTGTTAAACGTAATTCTTTAAATGTAAAAGGATCTATTTTTGTAACAACTTCTATTCCATCAAAACTGTGATGCTCAACTATCTTTTTATTCTCCTTGATTTTTTCGGGTGGCTCGTTTGTTAGGAAATATGGTTTATGACCTGTGGGATCTGTTAGAAATAATATTTTTTCTCCTTTCTCATCCAAGAACTCTATGACTGCTTTCCCTAATGTTCCATCATAGTAAACTCCTAATAGATATGCTGGTTTATCTATAAAGTCTACTTTGTTTACATCATATAACCTATAAACGTCGCCGATAATATTATACTTCAATATTCGTATCCTCCTATTTTTCAGATTTACTTTTCTCCCTGAAGGAGTAGTATTGCCTCTGCTATGTCGCCTCCAGTTCTAATTAGTGCTTTCCTAGCCTCCTCTTTACTTACTCCTGTTTGTGAAACAATAAATTCTATGTCTTCTTCCGAGACCTCTATTTCTTCCTCTTTGCTCTCCTCTAAAGCTTCCTCTCTAGGTATACCAATTATTTGATATATTGTTTGCTCACCTGTTTTCATAACAACTATTTGTGGCGAACTTATCACGATCTTTTTGTCTTTAAGCAAAATGTTTACTTCTCTTACATCAGATAACTCTTCTACTTTAATGCCCATTCTCTTCAACATTCTCTTTAAGTCTCTAGGACTAATCCCGGGAAACATATGTTTCCGCCTCGTTTCTAGAAGTACTTATTCCACCCCATATGTATTTGATAAGGATATGCAGGATATATAACTTGGTATACCAATATTTTATCTTTTGACTATGGTGTGATATTTTATTGTTCCAGCGATTATGAATACTTAGGTGAATTAAATGGTTCATGTGGAAATTCTAGGCGGCGGTAACGAGGTTGGTAGAGCAGCATATCTTGTTGTGGATAATAACAAGAAGTTCTTATTAGACTATGGGGTTAACTTCGACGAGGAGGATCATCCGCAGTTTCCATTACATGTTAGGCCAATCGAGCTTAGTGGATTAGCTATTACACATGCCCATTTAGACCATATAGGAGCTGCACCACTACTATATATAACGGGGAAGCCCCGAGTATTTGTTACGAAGCCTACACTAGAAATAGGGAAGCTTTTAATTAGTGATTTCTTAAAGCTGAATGCTTACTATATAGATTATAGCATTGAAGAATTTGAAGTAATGGCTAGCAATGCGCATTTTCTAGAGTATGGTGTTGAAGTTGAGAATGATGGTTTTAAAATAATAGTTACTAGTGCTGGACACATTCTCGGAAGTGCTATGATATATCTTGAAACTCCTAGTGGTCATAGAATACTATATACAGGAGACGTAAACACTATCCAGACATGGACATTGTCTAGAGCTGAACTGTGGCCTTTGAAAATTGATACTTTAATAATAGAGTCAACCTATGGATCAACAAAGCATCCTCCAAGACACTATACTGAGAAAAGACTAGTAGATGCTATTGAGGAAGTAACAGATTCAGGCGGGACAGTATTAATACCTGCCTTCAGTGTTGGGAGGAGCCAGGAAGTTATGTGTTTAGTACAAGCAGAACTACCTCATCTAGATGTATATTTAGATGGTATGTCCAGAGAAATAACCAATATTTATTTAAGACATAAGAGCTTCCTAAGAGACCCTTCCTTATTTGAGAAAGCAGTTCAAAACACATTTTTCATTCGTGGATGGCAGGATAGAAGAAAAGCTTGGAAGAAACCCGGCGTAATAATATCTAGTGCTGGAATGCTCAAAGGCGGTCCAAGTGTTTATTATTTAAAGAAAATAGCTAATGAGCCTAAGAACGCAGTTTTCCTCGTAAGTTACCAAGCACCCAATAGTCCCGGACACATAATTCTCGAGAGAGGAATCTATGAAGAATTTGGTTTGGATGAACCAATTAAGGCTAGACTTGAATGGTTTGATCTATCAAGCCATGCAGGTAAGGATGGATTAATAAGTATTATACAAAGATACAAAAATACATTAAAGAACATTATTATTGTCCATGGAGAACCTGATTCGGCCTCTAATTTAGCATCGATGGCAGTTGAATTTCTAGGCAACGATATAAACATAAATGTACCGCTTAACGGTGATAAAATAGAATTGACTAGCTAAAACATAACTATGTTATCTCAACGATATTTTCACAGTTTAATTCTTTAAGAAAATCATCTAGTTCGTTTAAGGGAATCTTTATTGTCACCAGTTTACTTTTGGTTCTAGCTTTTACTTTAGCTATACCCTTCTTTTCATCTCGATAAACACGACACTCAATAGCTAGACTCACATATTTCTTAAACTCTTCTCTATCAAATACTTCTATCGGAGCCATACTGCTTCACCATCTGCTCTGTTCATAGCTTATAGGATTAATCATAATATTGGAGATAACATTGTTGGGATAATAAAACTATCCATAACATAACATGTCTAAGATATTGGTTTGGGAAATTTGGCTCTATAAATTTGTCATGATATAACCTCTTCTGTTTAAACGTGTTGGCTGAGTTGATATAGTATTCTGTGCCATAAATAAAAATATTTATTTGTGTTAAAATTATTGGTTTCTCTTTAAAATCACTGTTGCTATTATTGAGGTTGTAACAATCACTAATGTTATAGGGAATATTAGTGAGTTGTTCCCAATACTAGTATCTTCTCCTTGTTGTATTGTATTATTCGTATTTGGTACCGTAGTTGTATTTTGGAAAAGCTGACTTGTGCTTTGTGTAGTGTAATTCTTTTCGTTTCCTACTAGGTAATTTTGTGTGGTTTCCGTATTATTAGAATTAAAAATTACCATTGTTTTCTGTGTGCATGATTCTAAGCTACCTCTATTTGTTACTATCAATATTTTCCACGAGTATAGATCGTTTTTTGGAGGTAGTGTTACTCTGGCTTCATACACTAATGTATCGTTTCCCCAAGTCTCTGCGAGACTCATCTCGTATGGTTTTCCACATAAGATAAGGGTGACTTTTCTAACTCCTATGTCTGCAGGTATTGCTACACGAAATACTAGGGGTTCGCCTGGTTTTAGGTATACTGTTGAACGATCCTCTGGAGACAAGATCAGTATCCCAAACTCGTCTCCAGACTGTTTAAAGTTCTTCTTATAGCTTGGAATTGATGCATTCATAGATACGGGTATGATAAGAGATACTATAATAGTAATTATTGCTAATAGATATATTCCTTTTAATACTGTTATGACTAAGTTAGGATGTTTTAGAATTTTCATTTTGGGAGAACACCCATTATATAAGCTTAGGTTTTCTCATCATATAGTCAAAATATCGTTTGTGTAAGTTTTTCGTTAAATGGATTATAAAGATTATCCAAAGATTATCTTATTAAAATAGGAGAGAGCGCCGGGGCGGGGATTTGAACCCCGGACCACCGGGTGTCTGCCAGGCTATTCTTCGAACCCGTGGGTTAACAGCCCGGCGCTCTACCAGGCTGAGCTACCCCGGCACCCTATCATAGGATTTATAGCATGGAGTTTAATAATTCTTATCTTTGATGCGATGATGAGCATCGGCTCCGTTCGGAGCATGGTGTGAAGAAGTTCCTTGGTGCTGAGTATACCTGGTTAGTTTCGATTATCCCTCACTTACTTATAAGCACACTTTAGGATTTAATGGGTGATATATTGGCGGAAAAATATACTGTTACAGTCACTATTGATTTGAGACTACTTGCTATGCGTTTAAGAGAATCTGGCCGCCGATTTATCCGTGTACACGAAATAGCTTATGAGCTCGGGATCAGCCCTAAAACAGCGGGAAAAATAATGGTAAACCTTGCCCGACTAGGCTACGCTGTTAAATGGAGTGAAGGAGTATATATGCTATTAAATGAGAGAAACAATAAGTATAAAATAATAGATAGAATAGCCGGTAAGGTAAATGAAACCACATACTAAACCAATAATTGTTCTCGAAAATAAACGTCTTTTATGAAACGAGAATTCAAACTATGAATAACTATAAACAAAATACAATGGTTTATCAAAAAGATGAAATTATTTAATCTTTAAAAACCTATGAAGTCCTCAGGTCTCGGAGGCTCTGGTTTTAATCCCTTACGCTCTCTAATCTTCCTAACAAGGTCTAATAGCATTGAGTCCGGAACTGGCGCCCACCTACTGAATTCCTGTCCCCATATCGCTTTGCCGGCTGTTGCTCCACGCAGTTGCTCAGCAAGATCAAATGTTTCAGCAACTGGTATCTCAGCAATTATTCTAGCAACAGCGCCTTGTTGTAGGACTTGCAGGATTTTACCACGTTTCTTCGTGATTATAGTAGTTATATTTCCAAGATACTCCATAGGTGCTTTAATATCTAGTTTCTGTATAGGCTCTAACAATGTTGGCTTAGCAGTTAACATACCAGCATATATAGCGTTGCGAACAGCGGGATATATTTGTCCAGGACCACGGTGTGCCGGGTCTTCATGGATTATAGCATCATGTAATATAACCTTTACTCCACGAACAGGCTCCATAGCTAGTGGCCCTTCTCTCATTGCTAATCTGAATCCTTGAATAATTGTATCCTTAACCTCTCTAAGATGCTGTACACCAGTAGTTAAATCTACGAAGACATTGATGTTTTCATCAATAGCCCATATACGCCTAGCTTGATCAGTGGGCCATCCAGCTTCTTCTCTGAGAACCTTAGCTCTCTGCTTAGGATCCATATCTTCAGTTATAATTCCATCATGAATTAACGATATTGTTTTCTCATCTAAAGGCTCAACACTAATATATAGCTTGTTATGCTTATTAGGTGATTTACCCTCAAATACCCGGCTCTTATCACGAATGCTTTCACGATACACTATGATCGGTTGTGAAGCAATAACATCTAATCCATAGTTTTCTTTTAGAAACGTTAAGGCTATCTCAATATGTAGTGGTCCCATACCACTTAGTAGGTATTCACCTGTTTCCTCATTGATTCGTACAACAAGACTTGGATCCTCAATGCTCAGCTTATGGAGTGCATCAATAAGCTTTGGTAGATCACGTGGATTCTTAGGCTCTATAGCTACAGTAACTACCGGTTCACTAATCATTCTAAGCTTTTCGAAGGGCGTCATCATATCCTTGTACTCAACAGCTACAACAGTTTCTCCAGCACGAGCCTTATCTAATCCTAGCACTGCTGCAATGTTTCCAGCAACTATTTCATCGGCTAATTCACGATAAGGTCCCATATAGAGGCTTACTTGTAGAACTTTCTGTTTCATTCTAGCGTTCACTAACCAGACTTCTTCTCCTGCACGAAGTGTTCCAGAGAATACTCTGCCTGTAGCAACTAATCCTGCATGTGGATCGATCCTTACATCGTTTACGAGCATAACAAGTGGTCCATTAGGATCTGTTTCCAGCATTGCCTTGCCGATTTCAGAGTTTAGGTCGCCATGCCATATCTTAGGCAATCTATACTTCTGGGCTTCACGTGGGTTAGGAATAAACTTTACAACCATATCTAGAACGGCTTCGTGTAGAGGAGCAAGTTTCTGTAGTTCTGGTAAGGCTTCTTTTCCCTTCTTATATAGATCAACTATATCGCTGAACTTTATACCCTTCTGCTTAGCCATTGGAACAGTAAATCCCCATCTATCACGTGCTGATCCAAAAGCTACTTGTCCCTTAGCAGGATCTAGTTGCCATTTTGTCTTGAATTCTTTATCAGCATACATTGCTATTAATTGGTTTACTTCCTTAATTATCTGGACAAATCTCTGCTGTATTTCTTGTGGTGATAATCTTAATTCTTTGATTAATCTATCTACTTTGTTTATGAATAAAACTGGTCTCACACGTTCTTCAAGTGCTGCTCTGAGATACATTTCTGTCTGAGTCATAACACCTTCTACAGCGTCAACAACTAGGATTGCTCCATCAATTACTCTCATTGCACGAGTTGTTTTTGCGGAGAAATCTACGTGTCCAGGAGTGTCTATTAAGTTGATAACATATGGTTTACCCTTGTATTCGTGGTATAGGCTAATGTTTGCTGACTTAACTGTTATTCCTCTTCTCTGCTCAACATCTAGGTAGTCTAGTGCTAGAGCTTCGCCTGCTATTTTCTCTGAAATTATACCTGCTGCTGCCAATAAGCTGTCAGATAATGTTGTTTTGCCGTGGTCTACGTGAGCAGTAATACCTATGTTTCTTACTTGTTCAAGATTTCTCATTATTTTAAGTATTTCCATTGTTTGCTTGTATCGAACCATTTTTGATCAACCCTTATCTTATAAACATGTAGCCAAACATAATTGTTAATCCACATTTATCTTCTCATAAGGGAAATATGGTTAAGGTATTATAAAACTTATTTATTGTTTAATTTCCGGAGTATTCTTTCAAGAATATTTAGTGTTATTTTTAATACATCCTTTGGTTTACCTGTCCCTTCAGCAACACCTGCAGTATCATGGCCGCCGCCGCCTCCTCCCCCTATCATTTTCCCTATGATCGGCATAATATCCTTGCCAAGGCTAATACCTGTTTTCTTAACAAAATCATGTGTTGCTCGGCCAACTACCCGGAGCTTCTCATTGCTTGAAGCAACAAATACAATATCTGCTCCAAGATCAATGATTGCTCTAGCCACGCTTCCCTCAAAAGCTCTAACATGTGTTGTTGCAACAATATATTCTCCAATACGTTTAATACTGAGTCTTTGAGCCCCCTTCAATCTAGCTATTCTTTCAGATATATCCATTCTTTTTTGGAGAGCATTGAATGCCTTTTCATAGTTTCCATTATAGATATTGATAAGTTCATCAATGACTTCAAAAATGTACTTATCTATATATACAAATCTTCGTGAATCATAGAGAATACCAGTTATACATATAGTTGCTTCTAATGGGTTAAACCACCAAATATCTCTCAACATCAGATATATTAGTTCACAATTACTTACAACTCTATAGCTTAAACTAATCATACTATTTCTGATTAGTTGGCCTGGCTGGTGATGATCTATTACAATATAGGGTTTCTCATATACATAATTTATTGTCTGCCCTAATTGGATAGGGCTACTAGTATCTACGATAATATACATGTCTATAAAATTGTTCATCCATTGAAGAATGTATGGATTGATAAAATCAATGTTAATATCGAGATTGTTTAAAACATTCTTTGAGGCAGCATTTAATCCTTCGGGAAGAATAAGGTAAACAGTATTTTTTAGTGATACGAGAAAATTTCTCAATATAAGCATCGAAGAAACAGCGTCTGGATCAGCATTTTTATGTGTTAATATACCGTACACTAGTCCTTTATTACTGAGTAGAAACCTTCTCAGCTTGTTTATATTTTTTAAGTTCTCTTTCAAAAATTCTTCTAGCTTCATTTATGGTGTCCCCCAGGATTTTATTGTAGTTCATAATATCTGTGTATCCAGCCTTAACACCTATGTCTAGGAATAAAGTAATCTTGTCTCCTTCATGCACAGCTTTTACTATTATATCGTATTCGCTTTTAGGTGGAAGAACTTGTTCTAGATACTCTCTTATATGCTTTTCCACATGTTCGGTTATATTTGTCAAATCATCCAGCTTAATTTCTTCTAGGTTAAGGTTTAATATTTTGATACGTGTTTTACGCAACTGTTATCCCATATTTTGCTAGGAGTTCTCTAAGTCTTTTCTCGAGGTCACTTATCTGTTTTTCTAGGATTTCAAGTTGTTTCTTATATTTATCCTTCTTTATTCCCAGTATTTCTTTGCGTTCTTCTAGTTCCTTTATTATTTCATCTCTAGGTTTCTTAACGAGTACATGACCAACCATTTTATATATATCTGTTTCCTGCTCCATTGTTTTAAGTGTATCAAGAATATGATCTATATCTGCTAGTTCTGCCTCAACTAGTTTAAGCTCTGCATCAAGTTTTGCATAGTTTTCTCTTAAAGCTTGATATTGTGTTAGGGTTTGTTGTACTTCTGGTGGGAGTCTCTGTTGACTCATGCTTTAATCACCTCGTTATATACGTGTAATAGCATTGAAATAGTGCTTAAAAAACTATTATGTAGTGCTCTTAGCATGTTTATTCTACTACACTTAATTATAAGTATTAGTTTTGTTAAGTTCTCCTTTGACAACTCTATTATGCAACCTGGAGAAGGAGTCTTTGTTTCGGGATCTAATGCATTATATATCGCATTTACTAGTTTTTCATTCTTGTCAGAAATAACTAGTTCCAGAATAGCTTTCTTAAACATGTATTTTTACACCAATTACACGTATTATGGGTCCGCATGGTTTACCTAGTCTATTTAAAGGTTTGATGATGATGAACTTCTTTGTTTCTTCTAGCTTGATTATAACATCCGCTTTATCACTTATTGTTTCATGGAATATTTTTATGAGAATGTCTGCTAGCTTATAACATTCATCTTTTATGCACGCATTATAGTCTATTGTTATTGTCTCTGGATTATATGCTCTAGATGCATCAGGGTTTTCTCTCGTAAGATTCACTCCTTTAATAATAATTGTCGCTACATGCTTTGTTTTAGGAGGCTTTTCATCTAAATAAACTCTATAAATTTTAATTATTGACGGATTCCCTTTTCTCTCTCCAACAATGAATATATATTGTTTTTTATCTCTATATGCTTCAAGGCCTAGTTCTTCAATAGTTTTCTTTCCTCTGTTTACATGTTTGGAAAAAGGCAGAGTATTTGCTAAGTCTTTTATAAAAGAACGTGTTCTTTGGCTAGGTTTATGTGAAGTAGTTATTAAAACGCCTGGCATATGAAATCATCGATTAAGGATCACTCGCGGATAATGTATTTTCCAAAATATCTGCTGAGCTCTGTTCTGGGAACATATGCTCCTCCAGCCCATTTATTGCCGCATTTTCTACAATACCATATACCTGTACTTAGCCTTTTCACTGTTCCTTTTGCTCCACAGAATGGACATGTATGGGGAGCGTATCTTTTCTCCAATATATCTCTTACTTTTTTACGCAGGGTAGAACCGTATCTTGCACCATATCTTCCAGCTATTCCGACAGCTTTAGTTCTTCTAGCCATTTCTATTCTTCACCTCTTTATCGCGTAAGCATTTATTCTAGACTAGAGTTTTTATGTAGGTATCTGGATTATTTAATACTTCCCTTAATAAACTATGTAGTTCAGATGCTTTTTTCAATGCAATATCTACTAATTGATCAATCATTTTTGGTTTTATACCTTTCATCCCCATTTTCTGTATACCAACAATCCTATTTGTTTCATCGACTGCAAACGTTATTCTTGAATCAACAACTAGTTCTTCCTCAATGTTTGGATCAACTATTATTACATCATCAATAATACCTAGTGTAACAGTTACAACATTTAGATTTAGTGGCAACGGCGCTTCCTTCACGGTTTTATCAATTACTACATTTTCATCCTCTATACTGACAATTCTCGGTATCTTAGTCATGTTTAGTGCTAGCATTGTTGATAACATTCCTGTATCAACTATGTTTCCGTAGTGATCGATTAAGTATAAGTCATTAAATATCAGCCATACCTTCTTACCTGGAATGACAACTAAGTCTTCAAGTCTAATAGCTCTAGGTTCTCTCAGACTCCTATCTATTACTCTAGCAGTTTCAATAGCGTTCTCATCTGGAGGGCCTGGTTCAAAAGTCGGCGAAGCTAGTGGGACAAACTCAGCATGTACCTGTAAAACACCCTCGTTTGGTCTATCACTGTAGGGCGTTCCTATTTCTAGCTTTACACCAGTAATAACAAATGTGTTGCCAAGTTTAACAGCAGCGCTCCCCTCGGCTTTAGGTATAGGGTTCAAGAATACTTCTATAGGTCTATACTCATCTAGTTTTCTACCATCAATTCTTTCTCCTTGCTTCAAAAGTTTCTTAATTGTTTCATGTTTTATCTTGGGAACAATTGGTTGTCTGGTTGGAGTTAAGGACATGGTTTAACACCTTATTCTTCGAGTGCTTTTAAATATTTTTTATGAAGAGTTTCCTTCATGGTCTTATAGATTTGTTCAGCGCCCCATTTAGCTAGATTTAAGGCTTCTCTGAACTCCTCAACAGTTAATACGCCGTTAAGCTGTAATAGTACTATTTCATCTATGCCGGCAGCGTATCCTATTGGCATATCGGCTTCACCATATTCATCTTCTACTTCATCAATATCTAGAACAAGTACTCCATCTACTTTCCCAACGGCGACACCGGCAACTAAATCTCTCATAGGTATACCTGCATCTGCTAAAGCTAGTGATGCAGCTGTTAATCCGGTGGTTCTGGTTCCGCCATCGGCTTGTAATACTTCGATAAACACATCAATTGTTGTTCTAGGATATAGTTCGGAGAAGACTAGTGACTCTAGTGCTTCTCTTATTACTTTTGATAATTCTATTTCTCGACGAGACGGCGCAGGGCTTTTTCTATCACTAGTAGAGAATGGTGCCATATGATACCTACATCTTATCAATGCTCTATCAGGTAATGCTAGATGTCTAGGGTAAACTTCGCGAGGACCATAAACTGCAGCTATAACTTTTGTTCCACCATACTCTACATATGCCGATCCATCAGCATTTTTTAAAACTCCTACATCCATTTTTATGGGTCTTAATTCATTTGGTTTTCGACCATCATGTCTTAATCCATCTTCTCTTATAAGAATGGGTTTCTCCAATTTTTCATCCCTCTCCTCCAAGAGATTTATCTAGGAAAAGCCTTATTTCCTCGGTTAATCCACGCATATGAACTTTATCCTCTATGATTTTTAGGGCTTGGATAAGAATATTTAAGCGATGATTATTTGGGCATCTAGCCCATACCATACCGTTTTGTGCAACAATAATATTGCATCCAGTCTTACTTGTTAATAGATTCAGCATACTTCCTTTCTTACCTATTATTCTTGGGACACGGCTTGGTTTAACCTCTATCACTGTCCCCTCAGTGATTTTGCCTAGACCTTTACCTTTAACTGTTAAGACGGGATCTCTTGTCCTATCAAACACAGCTATTTTTGCCACAATATATTCGCCTATATCCAGGTAATCTCTAAGATTATGTATGATTGGATTGAATCCCTCAATAACTTCTGAACCGTTAAGTATGGCTTTATATGGTGCTCGTATATCTACTATCCAATTTGTTATACCTACCCCGGTAATAAGTCCTATTACTAAATCGTCTTTTTTAGGAAAGTAAACACCTTCAAGTGGAATTACTGAAACAGTCTTATCCGTTATTGACGCTATTCCGAGAACATCTGAGTAGATCCTGTTTCCTGCTATATAAATATGTTTTTCGGGTAGGTATTTAGGAGTAACTTCTCCACTATTCTCAATTATAGCGAGTACGTCGCCAGGCCTCACTATCTGTCGATCTGCAACGAGTATTTTTATATCCATCACTAGTTCACCTCACATATAACACTTTTATATTCGCAGATCCGTGTGTCAATTTATTGATTCTTTCAATGAATTCTTCCTGCATCCCAGCAGGGATCTCGATTTCAACTAGTAGGCTTCCGTCACTTAACCAATTGCTTTTCTTTATCTCTCCAATACTACTTAAAACTTTATATGCCTTCCCACTAAATTGAGGCGGGACTTTTACTGCAATATATGCTTTAGCGATCTTTATAGGTATTATTCTCGCAATTTTAGAAACTATCTCCTCAACTTGTGATTCTGGACTTTTAAAAGGATCAATCGATACTCTAGCTTGTTCCATTGCAAGTTCTATCCGCTTAGGAGGTATTGGAAGCTTAGTCTTAGGATCGATGGCATTTCTAGCGATTAAACTAATAATTTGTCTCCTCTTATTTTCAATAATTTTCCTTCTCTGTTCAGCTGTTAAATGAATTTCTCCACGTTTAATGATCTCTAAGGCAACCTTCTTTATATCATCCGTGCCAAAAACGGCTTTTAAGCTTTCCGGAGAAGCCTTTAATCCTTTCCTAGCATCTTTATAGACATAATCCCCAACTAATAATTCATCAATATTTACAGTTTTTCCCTCCTTAACCTTAAGAGCAAGATCAGGATTTACCAGAATCTCAAACCTATGACCTTTTGCTTCGTATCTTGCAATAACATGTTTTTCAGGCAAAACACTCACCGTTTATTATAATTTATCATTCTAGAAAAATTTATGTCTCCTTGTAAATAGTTCTAAATAGTCTTTTGTTTATTGTATAAAATTTTTAGATGAGTTTACTCTTTTATTTTGCCTTCACTCCTTAATTCTTCGAGATACTTATTTATTTCTTCGGGTGTCATTATTCTAAATTCTTGTTTTTCTATATCAACATATCCTGCCTCAATATTTTCATGGGATACTTTTCCCTCAATAACATTTGCTATAGTTAGTATTCCCAGCTTTATTGTGTCATGTATAGATACGTCATATTTATAATTCTTCTCCAGAAATTCTGTTGCACTACTGCTTTTCTCTCCGATAGCTACTGCGTAGTAGCTTAGATACCTACCACTAGGCTCTGTCATGTATAGCTGTGACCCTTTATCGTCAACGCCGACAAATATAATAGCTACTCCAAAAGGTCTTACACCAGCATGTTGTGTATATGCTTGTTTTATATCACATACTTGCTTAGCTAGATATTCGACAGTTATTCTTTCATCATAGTAGAATCTGTGAAGCAATGCTACTTGACGAGCATAATCAACTAATACTCTACCATCACTAGCTATTCCTGCAAAGCTAGCACCTATATGCTTATCTATCTTGAATATCTTCTGTATAGCTTTATCATCGATTAGTGGAGAAATCTTACGTTTCTCAACAACTACAACAGCGCCCTCACGACTCTTAACACCTAGAGTAGTCCATCCTCTTCTCACTGATTCGAAAGCATATTCAACCTGGTAAATTCTTCCGTCCGGCGAAAATATAGTGATTGCTCTGTCATATGCGGTAGCAGGCGATATACCGAGACCCATTATTTACCACCATAAAACATCATATAACCACTAATAACCGTATAATCAATAGGGAATAATAAGATTATTTGAGAAACATGATTAACCCCATGTATGATGAAGAGTCCGACCCATGACCCATCATAAGGGATGATGACAACTAGTTATCTGAATGTGAATTAGTTAGAAGCTCTTCTATTTTAAAATAAGGTGGTGCGGGGGGTGGGATTTGAACCCACGCAGGCCTACGCCAGCGGATCTCCCCTCGGCGGTTAATATATTGTCCCGCCGGTCTTAAGTCCGCCCCCTTTGACCAGGCTCGGGCACCCCCGCACCATTTATTTTTTGAGACAAGACTGTTTTATAACCATTACTTTTCAACAAAGTTATCAGTTCGTCGCGAGTTCTTCATCTAGTCTATTTTGGAGCGGCTTCATCATCTATTAATAGTTTAATATCGTTATAAGGAGTTATTTTTATTTCTGCAAATCTTTTCTCAGACTATACATGATTTTCCTTGCTTTTTTAAGCGTTCCAGTAGTTTTTAATGGAATTAATAAACAATTATAATTATTGATTTTTTTGATTATTCCGAGAACAGCTAAAGCTTCATCTTTATATATATGAGCTACTCTAAGAACACCTCTCTTAATAGATGGATCGAAATATATGAGCTGAGGGTCTGCTTTGACAAGGGAAATTCTACCAAAGAATTTTTCCCAATATAAACGAATACTTTTCTCTATCGTTGTTTTGTCAATATTAAAATCACTGCTGGATAGAATAGCGAAAACTATGTATCTTTTCCTAATTTTACTTGGTTTACTCATGGCTTCTTTGCTTTTTATATAAACTAGTTTTAGAAGATCAATGTTTTTCTGTAACACGTTTAATCGAAGCATGAGCTTCTTCATTTTCCTCTCGAAAATATACGTTATAATAACGAGTAATGTTGAAAGCATAGATAAGACGATAATTATTAGTAGTAACATCATATTTTAACACCATTAGCAATAATTAATTCTCGAGGATAAGATGTTAAGTAGATTAGGGCTTGTTTAACATTTATGTTGAATAATATTTTAGATAAATATGTCGCTCCAACAGGATTTAATAACTCACTTGCTTTTGTTGCATGACTAGACATTATTAACGGTATGTTTCTTTGAAGAGCTAAGTTTATTCTTCTATAAATCATTGATTGATACTTTCTACTTGCTTTTAAAAAATCATTTAATGGAAACTCTAATGGTTTTGAGAATTGTTTCATCATATTAATCTGTGCCTTATCTATATAGTATAATGAATCCTCATCAATAATTATTGTGTCTACTCTCCCATCATGTGCAGCCATTCTTGCAGCTTCAACACTTAATGGTTTAACAGAAACAATCACTGCTCTATTCTTTATTCCTTGTAGATGTTTTCGAAGTTCGGAGCGTTTATCAGCAGATATTACAACTTTCTTTACAATTACTAGGTCATCTATTTTCTTATATCTAGTATTAAGTTCTTCTACCGCTACACCTATAAAATCGAGTTTTTCTAGAAAATATATTATTTCCTCATTTATCTCCTTAATCCATAGATCAATGAATATTTTTTTCAATTACTTGATCAGCCCCATTTCTCTTAGAAATTCTTTTATTTTCTCAGGTCTTCTAGATCCTTTTAATCTTATTATTAGCTTGATCACATCGTCTGAGTCATGGATAACTATTTTTCCACCGTATGCTTTCTGCTTACTTATTCTCAGGTAAAGCTTGTTTTCTCTACGATCATATCTGAGATCAAATGATACACTTAGTATTGTTTTTTCTGTGTCATCCATCAGGTTGGCTATGTGTTTTAAGACTTGTTCAGCATTACTAGTTATAGTTGTTTTTATGATAGTAATAGGATTGCCATAGTGACCGTGTAGAACTTGTTTGTTAAAAACTATATTATTCCTTATATTGGCTGGTAAAATATTCTTAACTGCGTGTAAGACTTTTTCACAATCCTCTGTTGCGTGGCAGTGTGTGAGAATAGTGATTTCTCTAACATTTATCATTTTACCTACTCTTCAGCTTTTTTCAATACTATTTGCCAGGGTTCTCTGGCTCCGCGGCTAGCTTCATGTCTCTTCTTCAATAATCTTTCTTTTTGTTTTCTCTTCCACTTATACTTGATAGTGTACTTTAATCCACGGCTCTTCCTTAGGCCACGCATCTTTTTACCAGCACTAGTTAATCCACGGAACACTCTTCTTCTGTGTTGTTTTTCACAGATCCATTTTATATCCGGATCATTACATATTGCTGGATGATGGGGATCTACAAGTATTACCTCGTACCATTTATAGTTTCCATCCTCTCCTACATAGTAACTATTAAGAACTTCTAAGTTAGGATACTTCCTAGCAGCTCTTTCCTCCGCTATTAATCTTAAACTTTTACTTGGAGCAAACCCGTAAATACCCATTCTCTTGGGGCGTCGACCCTTATTCGGCCTCTGTTTTCGTAATCCACCCTTCCTAACACGTACACGTACAATTATGAATCCCTGCTTAGCTTTATATCCTAGTGCTCTCGCTCTATCAAGTCTTGTTGGTTTCTCTATTCTTATTATTGCAGGTTCTCTCCTCCACTTAATCAGTCTTTGACGCATCAGTGTTAGCATATCCCCCTCATATGGCCGCTTCCACAGTTGAGCTATATAATGGTACATTCCCTTAACCATTTCCATAACACCTTGTTAATGCTAGGCATTTATGATTATATTCTGGGTTTATAAAACTTGAACATTTATAGTATCATATATGTATTATCCATAATAACAGTTTTATCAACAACTAGGTACTTATAACGTTTGTGTGATTAATATGCCACCTCCAGAAAAACTTATCGGTATAATTGGGAAAACAAACGTTGGTAAATCAACTCTTTTCGCAGCACTTACACTTGCACCTGTAGCAATAGCTAATCACCCATTCACAACTATTAAACCAAACATAGGCGTCGGCTATGTACGGAAGAAATGTGTTCATGTAGAACTGGGCTTAGAAAAATGCGATCCAAGAACAGGTATGTGTATAAAAGGTAATAGATTCATACCCGTAAAAATAATGGATGTAGCAGGGCTCATTCCCGGAGCTAGTCAGGGAAGAGGATTGGGTAATAAGTTCATGGATGATTTGAGACAAGCTGATATATTAATACACGTAGTTGATGCATCAGGCTCCACGGGACCAGATGGAACACCTGCTAAGCCTGGAACATATGATCCTGTTGAGGAAGCTAAGCTTATCCAGAAAGAAGTTGATGAATGGTTCGTGTCGGTAGTTAGAAGAGTTTGGGAGAATAAAATAAGTAGGCAAATATACCTTGTAAATAATCCTATAGAATATATCACTCAAAACCTATCAGGTTTAAGCATCAATAAGAACCACGTAATTGAAGCCATAAGACTTGCAGGACTTGAAGATAAACACCCGAAGAAATGGAGTAGTGATGATATTAGAGAATTTGCGTTAATGCTGAGAAGAGTAAGTAAACCTATATTAATAGCTGCTAACAAGGCAGATCTTCCAACTGCAGAAGATAATATTAAGCGTCTAATCAAAGAGTTTGGAAAAGAAAATGTTGTACCTGTAAGTGCACTAGCCGAATATATTCTCCGGAAAGCAGCTCAAAAAGGATTAATAGAGTACTTGCCTGGAGATAATGATTTCAAAATAATAGATAGCAGTAGATTATCAAAAGAACAACTACACGCACTAGAACTTGTACGTAGAAAAATGCTAGCAAAATATGGAAGCACAGGGGTCCAAGAACTACTGAATAAAGCTGTATTCAATGTTTTGAAACTAATTGTTGTGTACCCAGTGGAGGATCATAACAAATACACTGATCATTATGGAAACATTCTTCCAGACGCATATCTCGTACCAGAAGGCACTACTGCTAAGGAGTTAGCATATATGATACACACCGATCTAGGCAAAACATTTCTTTACGCGATAAATGCTAAGACCAAGGAGAAAGTTGGCGAAACATATGTTCTCAGAGACAATGATGTAATCAAGATTGTTGCGGCTGCTGCTCGGAGATAATTCTTGAAAGTTTCTTCCAATATTCCACAGCTTTCTTGTAATAGTAATTGTCTTCCTTATGTGAACCAAAGAATTCTAGCCCCTTCTCCTTCAGTATTTGCCTAAGCTCATTTGCTTCATTACTATTTATTTCACCATGTTTTTCTAGGTAATCCAGAACCTCTAATGCTTCCTCAACTGTTTTGCATCTTCTAATATAATCTATTGGTCCTGGAATATAGCCTCTCCAAGGATCGGGAAATGGTTTTTCAATAGTTAAGTTTAGATCTTGGCTTTTCTCTTCCCCTAAAACCTCCTTAGCAAGATGTGGATATTTTTTCTTGAACTCTTCTATCTTTATCTTCATTTCTATTTGATCACCAAATAATTATTTTTGCTACTCGTTTATTCCTCATTTTTCATTTTCTTTAAGGTTCTCTATATACCCTATCCCCATCCATCTATAGAAGCTTCTAGGGGGTATATCCTTGTATACAATTGCGCCGGGAGCAATCCATGAATAAGAACCTATTTTTACGCCGGGCATTAATGAGACGTTTATACCTGTCTTTACATATGCACCTACAATTGCTCCAAGCTTTCTTCTACCACTAGATTCCCTTCTCCCCTTAATATTCATCTTAACAGGTTTATCATCAAATCTTAAATTAGCTGTAATCGTGCCAGCACCAAAGTTTACGTTTTCACAAATTATACTATCTCCAACATAGCTTAGATGACTAATATGTACCTTTTCCATTATGAGACTTGATTTAACTTCTACGGAGAAACCTATTTTTGATCCATCGCATATTACGCTGTATGGTCTTATATACGCGTTTGGACCTATAACAGTGTTTTTACCTATATAAACAGGTCCTTCAATATATGTTCCTGACTTAACAATTGTACCTTCTCCAACAAATACCCTACCATGCACATGGGCTCCCGGCTCTATTGAACCAATTATTTTAGTTGATATATTCTCTAATGCCATCTTGTTCGCATCTAGTAAATGCCAAGGCTTACCTATGTCGATCCATTTTCCTTTAGATAGTTGATAAACCTTTATCTCAACACCGTTTCTAGCCATTGATGAAAGTATGTCTGTGAATTCAAGTTCCCCTCTAGGACTCAATTCTATATCGCTATGTTTAAGTATATCTCTAGCATCCAAGAAATATAGTCCAGCATTGATCAAGTTAGATGGGGGAATAGCTGGTTTCTCGATTATTCCCTTGAACGAATTATATTCATCAACAACTATTACTCCATAATCACTAGGATTATCAACTTCAACACCCACTATGAAATCTTTTCTTGTTAAAACCAGTTGTTTCAACTCATTCCAGTCTTTAAGAAAAATATCACCATAAATAATCAATATTTTCCCATCAATACCTCTTTTTCTAATCGCTTTTAGTATAGCATCTCCTGTACCAAGCTCTTCTCCCTGGTCAAGAAGGGTTATTTTAAACGGCATATTCAATTTTCCAACAAACTGTTCAACTTGTTCTTTTAAATAACTAACAACTATTACAACCTCATCTACTTCATTAATCCCCGCTAATGCTTCTAGTTGCCATTGAAGAAGCGGTTTACATAGAACAGGTATGAGAGGCTTAGGTCTAGTCTCAGTGATTGGTCTAAGCCTTAACCCTTTACCTGCTGCTAGAATTATTGCCTTCATCATTCATCAACCTATACTTACTATATATTGTTGTTGCCAAAGCTATTAAGCCCGCTGCTGCAGCATAATCCGTAGATAATGTAATACCGGGCGCAATATCCACCACTAAATCAGCATATCTATATATTCCAACAGGTATACCTGTTCTGGAGCCAAACAACAAGTTTACACGCTTCTTAGATTTAATAACAAGCTCTGCCAATTCTTCTTCAACATCACCAATATATTTCCCCTCAGGCTCAAAAACAATTATCACCTCATTACTTCTATCCCTAACAAGTTGATGCAAATCCATTAAATATACTGGGACTTTATGAACTCTTCGATGATAAGCTTTACTCTGCACTCTATATCTAGACTCTATACCTTCAACCACACTCTCGATGAATAGAGCTAATGGATAGGCTTCAACTATTCCAACGGGAGCTATCACTAGTTCTCTTACTTCAAAATTCTGTATCTCCCTCCCAATTCTTTTCCCCATAACTATTACGGAGTCTAATGGTCCTAGGTAAGGGGTTCAGGTTTGGTAGACCAAAGGCTACTAATGCCTATGAAGGTCTACCAAACCCTTGGTGTACATCAACCTCAGCCTCCTCGGGGTTCATCAGGGGTATATCATCGGTCTCGCACCCTTTCAGGGTAACCCCACTCCCTCTCCTCATCCACACCTTCAACCGAGGGATCATCCTCCTAATCACCACACGGTAGAAGGTGCTTGGAGAGGGAGGAAAACCCCACATCCTTAGATATAGATTTATTGAAGCATTAAGCTGTCTGTTTATTTTCAGACCACACTTACCACACGTCAAAACCTGTCCCTTTCGGTGCTTCATTCTTCCACCACATCTGGGACAGGTTTTTGTTGAGTTCCGGGGATTAAGTAGCTTAACGCTTGCTTTGTAGCTCATTAAAGATATTATTTGCTTCCAGTTCTGTCTTGAGATTACTCTGTTGTGAGTTTTCCTCTTGCTGAACATCCCATACTTCTCCAAATCTTCGAATCCATGTTCGTAATCCTTGAATTCTCTTGCAATTCCTGTCGTCAACTTGTGCAGGGAATCTCTAACCCTATTTCTATGTCTTCTGGAATATTTCTCCATAAGCTTTCTTGCCGTCTTCGACTTTCTCTTCACCAGTCTCTGAATCTTCCTCCTCAGGTTCTCATAGGTTATATGTAACGTGTAGAGAGGTTTTAGATCAACTCTAACCCAACCTCTATCGCAGAACCCGTCCATGCTGAGTAAGTTCATGTCCCATGCAATCTTCTTCTTAGGTTTCTCTCTAACTACCTTCTTGAAAGTTACGATCAGTTCATTCTCCTTTAGAATCAATTCTCCAAGATCACAGCCTTTGACTCTCTTCCTGAACCATGCTCTTGATAGATCAAAATCGAGGCTGAGCTTGTATGGCTTTACAGTTACTCTTATTCTCCAGTCTCTAAACGTGTAAAGGGTTTCTTTAACTCTAGCGAACTTTCTTCTTATAACTGGTTTATTCCTACCTCTCCTCCCTTTGAGATAGTTTCTTCTCCACGAGTTCAGAATGGAGTAAGCTGTTTTGATTGCGGAGTCCACGTAGTGGGAAGCGTAGTTCCAGTTTTGGAGCAAGTAGTTTCTTAATTCTCGTTTAAACTTTCTGGATTTGGGGATTATTGGGATCAGCCTTTTACCTTTTCTCCTCCACTCAATACCCTCCCAAATAGTGTCTATTGCTCTCTGCAAAAGACACCTGTAGCTATTCAGAAACTCACTTACATCGTAGTTATGCTTAACCCTGTAGCTAAGGATCACGTATGAGCTTCTTTGCACCTTCAACCACCTTTCTGTACTTATGACTCCTTGATTCCATACAGTTTTCCAGCGAAGTGAGAAATTATCGTGATTAAATCCTCCACAAGCTCTTCCTGCGCTGTCTTCTCCTTCTCATTTATTACTACTATCTCGGTTCCATAGCTCTTGAAAAACTCCTCCAACGTCTTAAACCCCAACCTCGTCAACCTATCTGGATAAGCGACGATGACCTTTTTATTTCAACATATACTATAATATCTGGGTAACGGAGATTAACTGATGCTCCAGTGTATTTTCTAATACAATCACCGACTATTACATTTACATCAATACTTGTAAATCCGTGTTTTCCCCTTCTAGTTGTTTTTACTGCAAAAGATTTTTTCTCATCAATTTTCTCAGTTACAACATCTCTTATTTCTTCACAGATCACATTTGGATCAGCAATTGTAGCTTTATCTATTGGTATAATCTTTTCTGCTTCAACAACGTTCCTAGCTATTTGCTCAACTAGTTCGTCTCTTGAAAATCTACCATTTTTGACAAGTACTAATCCCTTAAAATTCATTGGTTCGGGTAAAACCTTCGCTTCAGGATCTAATTCCTGTATCCTTGTTGCTACAATTTTTTCGAATCCGAGACTTGTTTTAATAAGTATGTTATATTGCATCAACGCATCATGGTTAATCAAAAACTATCACCGTTTCCTATAATCTGATATCGCCAAGAATCCATTATTAACTATGACTTATCTAAGCATAGATATACAAATATGTCGAATATATTAGGCAAGTATATTAAATAGATCAATAGAAACTTGTCCCAGTATATCTTAGATTAAACAAATAATTAATTAAAACGAATTAAGCATTTTTATTTTGCTTCATATTTAATTAATTACCTTCCCAACTGAAGCGGTGATATAACTACTGCTGGTTTTGGTCCTTCTGGTGTAGGTATCATTAACAATTTCGATTTGTATACTTCAACTTTTCTAATAGGATAAATCTTTCTAGCACGTTCCGCTATAACGGCACTCATTTTACCAAATACCATTTCATGTATTAATTCATCAAGTGTTAGTTGCGGAACTCTCTCCTTAACATATTCCTCCATTATTTTCCTAATCGCTCTTTTCTGGCTTGTTTTACATCTATAACTCGTTAAAGCTATAATAGTTAGTCTTAAATGGTAACCATCTTTTGTTACTACATTAAATATTCCCTGGATTTTACTGCTTTTCCTCCTTATTAAACTCTTTATGTAATCTCTGGATAACTCATGGCCTTTGAATCTGGTTATAGCTTTATTTTCCTTAACATCTATTATTTGGAAATACAATCTTACATGGACCTGTGTAATATCACCAGTAATATCATAAAGAGTTGTCTCCATAACTCTTCCTATGAGTTTTAATGGATCATCAGCTGGTGTTGTGCCAATAACTATGTTTCCAAATACTGGAGGTGCTATGACCTCATACCATTTCTTAAGCTTCCATTTATCTCGGACAGCATATTTTCTTCTCGCTGGCATAAAGCTATACCTCTAGTATTAGATTCCTTATCTAAGTCCATTTAAGATTTGTTATAGGGTTATTTAAGCATTATCAAAACATTATTTATCATTTCAGTGATTGAAAGAATTTCATCTAGTGTTCCTCTGAGTGAATCAAATCTTTTAGGATCATTTGGCACTGTGATCTCAGCTTCATAAATGTATTCTTCATTATTTCTCGATATTTTCTCTTTTAAAGACATATATTCAGGTGCTGTTAAATTATCTGGATGAAGCATTTCATAGATAGCCTTTGCCAGTTTTTCATCCTCCATAATTATTTTAAGCCTTGATAATATTGCCATCACGATCCACCATGCATAACTGGTTTTCATCGCAATATGCATATAGTGTCTCAGCATCTTCGTTACCTATCCGGAAAAGCTCGCTTAGGCTTGTATAGTGTTCACCATCATAATAGATTATGATGGGCTTATTTTCGGGGAGCATATCCATAGATTTTAATATCTCAATAAATATCTCAGGTCTCTCAAGGCTTTCTTCAATTTCGAAAATATTCTGTTTTGTTTTAATGAATTGATTTAGCGCAATCGATATATCAATAATTAATTCATCTATAACGTTATCACTTAGAGTTGTTATTTCAAATAAAATGTTTGGATCAACACTTATAATTGATAAGTATCTAGGATTGTTTTTCTTAAGAGATAAATATATATTAAGTAATCCTACAACTTCGTTTAACTCGATAATTCTATTATTGATTTTTGCAATATAGACGTTCCCAAGTATTTTTCTAACGATTTTTTTAGCATTAGAAACACCTATAATCACACTTAAATTATTTAATAAGTGTTCAAGGAATTTAGCAGCTAGATCCTTATTTTGTTCTATATGAATATGTTTAACTATCTCTGTTCTTCCACCAATAATATGGCTTAACAATTCATTGATTTTTTCTGGTTCCCCCGTTAATCCTGGAATAAATGGTATTAATGTTCTATAGATTGAATTTACTAGATCAAACTTTAACCTACCCCAAAACCTGAATCCAGGTTCATATTCTATGATTTCCTTACTAGTCAGTTCTTTCAAAATTTCTGACTCAATCCCTTTAAATCCTTCAACAGTATCTAAGCTTTGGTAAATACCTGTTGCTATAGACAATATTTTATCATATATTGATACACCATATATTTTGTCAAGATAGTATGAAACATATGCTGAAACGCTTTCTCTCATATTAAAGTTTATTGTAAACATGTCAGTTTGCTCCCTAGTTTTAGGCAAGTTAATCAATATTGTGGGTTCGTCTTTTTGGTCAAGTATTGCTTTGGGATCATAGTTTATGCTTGTTTTAATTCTATGTTCATTTAGGTTTTCAAACAGTATACTAGAAGCTACTAGTGAATCTAGATCTATTCTTGGAACTATCCGCACATAGCCATATTCGTTTATTCTTTTTAGAATATCATTTAATGTATTACTCAAACCCGGAACCCAATAATAGGATAAGAATGTTGAAACTATTAATTATTATCGTGTAAAAGATTTATTATAGTGATCGCTAGAGATAAGCTGATACAATCAGTTTTGCTTGCTCTGGTGTATATTTCCAATCAGGCGGTAGCCTACCTATTCTCTTATAATACTTGACTAACCTATGGATCTTAGATTCTAAGTCAAGCAATCCCTTCTTTGCATGAAAATCCTTAGGATGTTCTTCGAGGTGCCTTCTTAAATTAACTGCTTTCCTCATCAGGAACAATAAGTCTTCTGGAACAGGCAGTTTTATTCCGTGTTTCTCAAGTATTTGAACAAGTTTTTTACCTGTAACTTGTTTAACTAGTGGAACACCATATTGATCTCTTAGGATAATTCCTATCATTGAAGGAGTATATCCTTTCTTAGCCAACTCAACTACTAATAACTCTATATCGCTGGGGCTCATATCAAGTTTTAGCCAGCGCGGAGGCCCTGCTCGAGCAGGTCTTGTAGAGTGTGATTGTCCTTTGTCCCTTTTCTTGTTCATCTATATGTCCCTCCTATTCTCTTACACCATATACTAACTAAGGAATTATTATAACCTGTTTTTAAACCTAATTCCGTTTTTCAAAATATTGTTTAAGGGTTGAAAATGCTTTCTCTACTGCTTTAGCTCTATGAGAATACTTGTTTTTCTCATCTATACTCATTTCTGCGAATGTTCTGCTTGATCCTTTAGGTATAAATATTGGATCGAATCCAAAGCCTTGTTCGCCACGCGGGTTCCGAGTAATTATACCACATGTTTTCTCCAATACGGAGATCATGAACGGTTCATATATTAAGACAACAGCGGATTTAAAACACGCTTTTCTATCAACAATGTTTTCCATAAGCTTAAGTATACCGGTTATACCGATAGTCTTAAATACATAGCTACTATAAGGACCTGGAAATCCTTTTAAAGCATCAATAAACAATCCTGCATCTTCCACTAAAACGGGTTTTTTAAGATTCATATAAGCATTTAGAGCAGCATGTCTTGCTATATTTAAGATGTTAGAATCTTGTATTTCTTGTTTAGGATAGTTTGATTGAACTAGTATAAAGCCGTATTTTTCAGCGATAGGTTTAACTTCGAGTAGTTTATGTTTATTTCCAGTAATGAAATATATTGGCTCTAATTGTTTATTCAATATATGTTTCCCTCAAATACTTCTTTCTCAATCTTTCTTCAACATATCTACCTCTCAACCTTATTTCTTCAACCCTCCCAAATACTTCCTTTGCTCCTTCCCCATAACCCTTAATGTATCCTTTTCTAAAATATTTCATAAAATAGCTTGTTTTATCAGGGACTATTGCTTGTAAACTCCTTCTTAGTAAGTGTATATCTATGGCATACTCTTCTATATCTCTGCTGGACCCAGCTAATCCGAAATCTATAATGTATACTTTTTCATCACTAGTAATGACTATGTTGGCAAGTGTTAGATCTCCATGGTAAATATTGAGTGAATGCATTATACCTGCTTGAAAGCCTAGATCATATGCATATTTAGCTATTTTCTCGTCTTCTAATGTATCAATTATGTTGATGAGCTTAACTCCTTCAATATATTGCATTACTATTACATAATTGTTTAGATCAACCATTAAAGGAGCTGGAACATTTAGTCCTCGAAGATATAGTTGTGAAAGTATTTTTGCTTCAGTTTTTGTTCTAGAATACCTAAATACTTCGTCGAATCGGGGATGCCTATATGGTTTACTAACCCTATATTTTACAATAACTTTTTTACCAAAATAGTTTCCAAGAAACAATAATGCTTCTGCTCCCTTATCCAGTGTTTTTAATCCTGTATCCAAGGCAATTCAACCTCGTCTAAGCGCCATCGTTGTCTAACAAAGGCTTTTCTTGGCTCTACTATTACATTGTGTAAGTATCCTAGCAGACCCGTATACGCTATCATAGCTCCATTATCTCCAGAATACTCTGGTGGTGTTCCAGCATATTTTGCTCCATGTAGAGAAGCCATTAACTCTAGTTTTTTTCTTAAAACCTTATTAGAAGCAACGCCTCCTACTAGAAGTACTTCTTTCTTACCAGCTAATACAAGTGATCTCTCAGCAACCTCTACCAACATGTTGAAAGCTGTTTCTCTAAGACTTAAACATACATTGCCAAGTTTTTTCTTGTTATCTATGTATTTCTCAGCTAGGCTTAGAGCTGCTGTTAATAATCCTGAAAAACTTAGATCACTTCCCTTGACTGTGTAGGGTAACGATATAAACTCGCTTCCCCATTCAGCACATATATCTACTTGGTGTTTTCCATTAACAATATATGGAGGCGCTAAACCTATTTCTCTCGCAAAAGTATCTAGTAAATTTCCTATGGGTATATCGAGTGTTTCTCCCAGGATACGGTATCGTTTTTTCCTCTGAATAGCGATTAATGTATTGCCGCCGGAAACATATATTATTAATGGATCTTTAAAACCAAATAAGAACTTGCCTATTTCAATATGTGCTACAGCATGATTTACAGGTATCAATGGTATATTATAATAAGACGATAGAAATCTAGCAAGTGATGCTCCAACCCTCAAACATGGGCCTAGACCAGGCCCTAATGCTACAGCTATCGCCGAGACATCTCTCATACTTATATTAGCTTTTTGAAGAGCATCGCTTAATACCTTAGCTGCCACCCTTGCATGATGTAGAGCCGCTTCTCTAGGATGTATACCGCCTTTTTCCGGGATATATTTATCATATGTATTCGCTAGGATACGTGTCTCATTAATGGAGGAAACATACTTTACTATTCCTACTCCAAAGGTGTGGCTCGTAGACTCTATTCCCAAAACTATTATGTTCTCCATGTATTCCACACTAGCTGGTTTCATGTTAAAAACATGTTAACAATTCTATTTCTTAGTTGAAACAATGTATACTATTTATTCATGTACATATTCTACGTATCCACATTTGCCACAATGCCATCTAGGCACAGGCTTCTTATGGAACGCCATAAAGCTACCGCATTTAGGGCATTTCTTGTTTTTAGGCTTTATTGTCCCGGTTTTATAGTCGAATATATAGAGTTTGTGAACATGTGCCATTTAGCTCACCCCATCCCTTGTTCTTTCATCATTTGTTCTAACTGATAAGATTGAGAAGCATATTCGTTTCTCTTAATAACATATGGGGGCTCGAATTGCTTTGCTCTCTCGACACTATCATATATATGTATCGTAGCGTTTGAAACTCCTAATCCATATTCTGTATTAATTTCTCGAACATAGACTTTCTCGACTTCCACACCATATATTTTAGCGGTTTCATGCCTGATAAGCCCTCTTGAAGGAGTACTTTTTCCTATATGAGCTATTCTAATAACTACTTCTCTCCTTTTAACTAGGGGATTATACTTGTCAACAACTATTTCTCCCGTAAATTCTCCGATCTTAACTGTTTTACCCAAAGCTATGCACGCTCCTCAACATTGTTTTTCTCGAATACTTTTATTTCTAGACCTTATTATAGACAACTATATCTGGTTTAAATGTTTTAAGTATTCTTAAAGCTTTGAGACGATTGCTTTTTATAATTACTACACCTATATCTGGTTGTCCATAAGCTATACTTGTTTCTTCATTTTCTAGTGCATAAGCTAGTGTGACTAGGTCCTCTTCTCCTTTAACAATTATTGTTCTATAGTTTTTTGCTTTAGCAATAGTTCTAGACATTAAGCTCATAGTTCCCCTGGGATTAACAAGGTTTGTAAGCGGCTCATTAATTATAGGTTTAATATTTATGTGCCTACGTGTCTTATAATCTATTATTTTTATGTTTCCTCTTAACGTATTAGAAACAATATCTCCAACTAAGATGTGGGCTTCGAGGTCTTTTATAGGGTATTTCCCAATATATAATATGCCTTGAGGAGTGCTGAGGATTTTTCTTAGATAAGACTCCGGCTTTAAAACAGGAACTATGAATTTGCTCTTCATCGTTGATCATTAGGTTACCTTTATAGCATATCTACCGGGCTTTGTGAACCCTAGTATTTTAGCTATTTCAGAACTCTCCGGATCTATTATGATGATTATTCCATCCCAATCTTCCGTTAAATCTCTCGAGCCACAATATGGGCATTCAGTAGCGTTTTTATCAACTAATGCTTTACATCTCCTACATGCTTTGAAAGGCTTCCCTCTCACAGGCATTTTTATCAACTCCTCTTTTGTTTCTCAATTTCTTTCTTAATCCATTCTATTTTTCCGAGAAATGGTTGTCTCATAGTTAATTGTACTCTTAATCCCTTACCTGGTAGTGGGGCTACATTATATACTCTAGCTCTAACAGCATCTCCTCTTTCAAGCATTCTCCTAGATTCTCTAAGTATTAGTGCCGGTCTTGTTGGATCATAATCTATTTTCTCATCACTTATTTGATTAATATATATGAATCCATCTGATGCACCTAGATCAACGAAAGCTCCATGTGCTAGGACAGTATTTATTCTTCCCTCTACAACTTCTTTAATGAATGGGTAGAATGCTAGAACAGTGAATTCTGCTTTATGATACGTTGCTCCATCCCCCGGTATTACTTTACCCTGTGGATCAACCTTTACATCTAGAACAGTAACAATAATGCCTAGGTTTTTAGTGATCATTCCTTCATATGATTGTCTCAACTCTTCCCATGCTGCTTCCTCTAATGGTTTATTGAATTTTTCCGGAGGAATTCTTACAACGTCTCTTATTCTATACAGTCTATAAACCATTTTCTAGCACCGTTAACACTATATAAGCATCTTACATAAAACAATATTCGCTGATTCATAGATAAATAATGTTTCCACCTAATATTCTTAGCTATTATGAAATAACTGTTAATTTATATTTCTAAGCCTTCAACCTCTATAATCATACCTTCTTCTCTAAGATAGATCTCTGGAATACCTTTTTCTCGCAGCTTTTTTCTCAGTTCTCTATCATTGGTTGCTACTGCGGCATTGTTTTGCATAGCATACCTGATAAGTAGATCATCTACTTTTTCTCCCGGCATTGTTCTAATATCTACTATTTTACAGAATTTCTTAGCGATTTCTAGTGCGAATCTTGCTTTTCTACGAAGAGATGGGTTTCCCTTGTTCATTATTTTTTCTAGTTCTTCAATGACTGGTTTTAAAACAATGTATTCTGGTTTTGCCAAGATTTTTTCTTCTATTTGTTCAAAAACATTGATTCCATCGGCAATTAATAGTAACATATTTGTATCTAGTAAAATTAAAGGCTTCTTAGGCAAAATATTTATGCCCTCGTTCTTAGCTTGATACTTCTTCTACAATACCCCATCCAGCTAGTCTCCATCTTCCAAGAACTCTTCTACTGATAGCTATTCTAGAGCCCTCCCACGCGACAATGGGGTCTCTAAGATTTATCTCTATAGTATCGCTTGTTACATTACGAACTATTCCTACACGAATAGCTGTACCTGCTGTTATAACAACTACTTCTCCTCTGCTAATTGGTTTAGTCTGGATCATTTCCTTCATTCCAACAACTCTTTGTAGGAGCTTATAACGAGCCTTAATATGGGTTGTTACAGGTGGTAGATGGCCTGGTTTTCCAACTATGTTACCGATTAATGCATCTGATTTTGTAAGGGATGGATCAAGCTTTGTACCTATAGCTAATAATCCTCCGGGCTTAGCTTCTTCTACACTTAAATTACCGAATTTTAAACTAACCACTTCGCTGATAATTGGTTCATATCTGTATCTACCCTTACCTCCCCCTATAGGTACTCTGATTCCAGGCCTAATCTCAATTTCATCACCTACTCGTAGAACACCCTGCATCAACGAACCTCCAATAACCCCTCCCTTTAAATCCTCAGGCCTTGTCCCTGGCTTGTTCACATCAAAGCTTCTAGCTACATACATTAATGGAGGTTTAGACAAGTCTCTTTTAGGAGTTGGTATTTCCTCTTGCATCGCTTGTAGTAGAGCATCTATGTTGGCTTTGTGTAGTGCACTAACCGGGATTATTGGTGCATTTTCAGCCCATGTCCCCTTTACAAACTTTTTTATTTCCCTATAGTTTTCCAATGCTCTTTCCTTAGATACTACATCTATCTTGTTCTGAACAATTACTAGGTTCCTAACACCAATGATGTCAAGGGCTACGAAGTGCTCTAGTGTCTGGGGCTGTGGACAAGGCTCATTAGCTGCTATTACAAGTAATGCTCCATCCATTAATGCTGCTCCACTAAGCATAGTTGCCATCAAAGCTTCATGTCCCGGCGCATCAACATAGCTGACTCTTCTCAGAAGTTTCGATTCTGAACCATCAGGGCATATTTGTTCAGTAGTATATGCTTCGGGGGGTTCTAGGTTTTCACAGTATGCTATGTTTCCATCGGCGTATCCTAAACGGATGGTCATTCCTCTTTTCAATTCTTCACTATGCTTGGCTGTCCATATGCCTGTTAATGCCTGTACAAGCGTTGTCTTACCATGATCAACATGTCCTACAACACCAATGTTTACTTCAGGCTGTTTCATCTTCCAAGGCAATATACATATACACCTCCAAATCAATAATGCTAGGGAAAATATTGGAAAACAAAAACAATGTTCTTTAATAAACAATATTATTCTTAAACATATTTAATTACTGTATTGATCTGGACAATATCTTCAGTGATAGTATTTCCTCGAATCATTTTTCTTCTACGTTCTCCCTTCTCTCTCGGATGGAAGCCTGGAGGACCAGATAATAACACTCTCTTCTTCACGCCACCCATCACATCTGGTCTCATAGGAAAACCGCTATTATCGCTTCCACCCCTTATCTTTAACTTAACGTTTTTAAGCCCTACAATTGAGCCGTCAAATTCGTCTCCAATTTTTAATCCTATAAGCAGTTTTGTTCTATCATCATTTATTCTAATCTGCCATGCTCTAGCTCTGAAGAGTTCTCCTTCCAGCTCGTTCGTACCAGTAGCATTGACTAGTTGTTCAGCATTCACTCTAACTTCATTTTCTGGAATATTATCATCCACAATAATTTTTCCAGTAATTTTAACTTTGTCTTTAGTGCCAGGCTTATACATTCTTATAGTTGCTACTCCATGAACTGCTTTTATTTTCTCAGCTGTTTTACTATTCATCTTCAATATTGGTAGTTCGAATCCTTCCTTCACATTCTCATCAAACTTTATTTCTGGATCTCCTACTACTTTAACTTTTACAACAGTTTCTTCTTTTGGAGCCTGGGGATCGGATATTACGATTTTGAAATCAGCCATCTATATACACCCCACCACCAGTTTCCCGGTGGATACTGTGTTATACAGGGGGTTAAACCTTTTAGAGCTATAGTTTTAAGCATTAAATACTGTTTCTACCCCTGTATAACACCCCACAATTATTTATTAACCATTGTTTTAAAGGTTTCTATAGTTTTCGAATATTGCTGATTAAGAGAAATTAATAATGTATTGTTTGAAAAACCATTTATCATGGTATATGCGGTAATTTCAATAAGCAACTAATCCATAAACACAAATGAAGAAAATAAGCATTTAGGGAGAAAAAGGTGAGCAACGATATGAGCAGTGTTAAATCCGGAAAATCATGGATTAGGCAACCAATAGTTGTTGTACTAGGACATGTTGATCATGGTAAGACGACTCTATTAGATAAGATCAGGGGAACAGCTGTTGCTAAGAAAGAACCAGGCGAAATAACCCAGCATGTTGGAGCAAGTATTGTTCCAGCATCTGTTCTCAGAAAAGTCGCGGAGCCTTTGAAAAAATATTTTCCAAAGCTTAAAATAGAAATTCCCGGATTATTATTTGTCGACACTCCGGGTCACGAATTATTCAGTAATCTTAGGAGAAGAGGGGGTAGTGTAGCTGATATAGCAATACTAGTAGTAGATATAATGGAGGGATTTCAGCCACAAACATGGGAAAGTATACAGATACTGAAAGAAAGAAAAGTACCCTTTATAGTAGCAGCTAATAAAATAGATAGAATTCCAGGTTGGAAGCCCAACCATGATCAACCATTCTTAGAAACTATAAGAAAACAAGACCCACGCATTGTTAGCAGGCTTGAAGAACTAATATATAGGCTTATTTCACAACTCTACGAAGCAGGATTTATGGCTGAAAGATTTGATAGAGTAAAAGATTTTAGAACAACGGTGGCAATAGTGCCTGTATCAGCTAAAACAGGCGAAGGCGTTCCAGAACTACTAGCTCTACTAACTGGTCTTGTCCAGAGATTTATGAAGAAAAGACTAGTTACAAGCGAAGAACCCGCTAAGGGTGTTGTTTTAGAAGTTAAAGAAGAACCCGGTCTTGGAACAACAATAGATGTAATCATATATGACGGCGTAATACGTAGGGGAGACACTATTGTTGTTGGAGGCAAAGATAAACCAATAGTTACAAAGGTAAGAGCATTATTAATGCCTAGACCACTACAAGATATGAGAGCACATGAAGGAAAATTTGTTAGTGTCGAACAAGTAGTTGCTGCTACAGGCGTAAAGATTTCAGCCCCAGATCTGGATAACGCGCTTGCTGGCTCACCAATATTCGTTGTTCCCTCGGAGGATAAGATAGAGGAATATATTAAGATCGTAAAAGAAGAAATAGAATCCGTTAGAATAAAGACGGATAACATAGGTGTTGTAGTAAAAGCTGACACCCTAGGAACGCTAGAAGCAGTTGTCGAAGCTTTAAAGAGAGAAAATATACCAGTTAGACTAGCAGATGTCGGCCCTGTTTCTAAAAATGATGTTTTAGAAGCTTCTGTTTCAAAGAATCATAGACCAGAATACGGAGTCATAATAGCTTTTAATGTTAAAATACTCCCTGAAGCTGAAGAGTATGCTGCTAGAGAAAACGTTAAGATCTTTAGACACAATGTTATCTATAAACTTATAGAAGACTATATTGGATGGGTTAAACAGCTTCGCGAACAAGAAAAAATTAAGGAGCTAGAATCTCTTATTAGGCCAGGTAAAATACGTATATTGCCAGGCTACATTTTCAGAAGAAGTAATCCAGCAATTGTTGGAGTAGAAGTTATTGGCGGAGTTATTAAGCCGGGGTATCCATTAATGAGAAAAGACGGTATGAGACTGGGCACGATTATGCAAATACGTGATAGAGATAATGTATTAAAAGAAGCACGTGCGGGTCAATCTGTTGCTATAAGTATTCGTGGTAGAATACTTGTTGGAAGACACGTTGATGAAGGAGATATACTATATACTGATATACCTAAACAACATGTACACTTATGGCTTACAAAGTACAAAAATGAATTAAGCGATGATGAGAAAATGGTTCTTAAAGAAATAATTGAGATCAAGAAGAAACAAGATCCGTTCTACGGCTTAGTTTTTGGTAGCTGAATATAATTATTTACCAATCAATTATTTCATCATCTTTGAAAATAACTCTTATCTCTCTCATAGCACTTTCAGGACTATCACTTGCATGAACAACATTTTGAGATTTAGATAATGAATAGTCGCCTCGAATTGTTCCAGGAGGAGCTTCTCTACCATCTGTTGGTCCGATCATCCTCCTAACAACACTAATAGCCATATCACCTTCGAGAATCATGGCGATGATAGGCCCCGAAGTCATGAACTCTATTAGAGATACGAAGAATGGTTTTCCTCTATGAACACTATAGAATTCTTCAGCTTTTTCTCTTGTAAGCCGAAGCATTTTTAATGCTTTAATCTTTAAACCTTTCCTTTCAAATCTGGATATAATTTCTCCAATCAATCCTCTCCTAACGCCATCTGGTTTGATTAGAACAAGAGTTCTCTCGGTATTCAACCTTGATCACTCAATCACTGATTATTTGGTTTGTGAACCATATTTAAGTGTCCATTTCAGTTTTCTGGGATCTCTTCTTAGCAATAGATAGTTCTTGTAACATTTACGACTACAAAACCATAGTATAGAGCCATCATTTTTTACATACATTATTCCTGTTCCAGGCTCTATTTCACGTCCACAGAAACTACATCTCACCATGCGAGGCATTGTTTCCTCCACCACTCCAATAAGCATTTATTGTCTACAGTATTTCACTATCGGGAAAATACAATTGTAGAGTATTTTAAGTTTTATCGTAAACCTTATAAAAACGTATCTCCTACACCAAATTTGAATAGTTAATTGTTTGGAGCGGAACATAAAAATCAACTAGCCATATAAGGTGTATTGATTTTGAGCGGTGAGGAAACAGAGAAAAAGATTGTAGCTGAACAACCCGAGATAAACGTAATCGAAGAAATAGGTTTTCCAGCAGAGGTAATTCAAATAATTGGTAGAACAGGTGTAACTGGGGAAATAATACAGGTTCGCGTAAGAGTATTAGAGGGAAGAGATAAAGGAAGAATAATTACTAGAAATGTTAAAGGCCCCGTCAGATTAGGAGATATCTTAATACTTAGAGAAACAGAGAGAGAAGCTAGGAAACTAAGCGGTAGAAGATAAAAGTTTTTCCTCAACTAATAAATTATCCTGATCAGAATTATTAAGAAAATATTCTCCATGAGAAAACAGGGATAAGTATTACAAAAAATTATTGAAGAACTATATTATTTATTCCTATGCAGCTTGATCTATAACCTAATAGAGATTAGGCTCCTGCCTTTGCTCTTAGTTCTTGTACCTGCTTGATAATTTCTTCTACTAAGTCTTTAGCACCGCCTGGGTCTATGATTGCAGCGCTAGCTGCAGCTACCTCTATACCCGCTGCTTCACCTAGCCTCTTTTTGCTTGGGACATAAACATATGGTATTTTCTTTTCGTCGCAGAGTAGAGGTAGATGAGCAACTATTTCTGGTGGATCAACGTCTTCAGCAATTATCACTAGTTTTGCTATTCCTCTTTCAACAGCTTTTGTTGTCTCATTTGTTCCCTTCTTTATCTTACCACCTGTCTCTCTAGCCTTTTTAACTGCTTCATATACTTTCTCAGCTAGTTCTGGAGGTACTTCGAATTTTACATAGAATGGTTTAGACATAACTTCATCCTCCTCCCAACTCTTCGGTCGTCTGATTTAAAACCAAATAATAGTAAATGGTATTATAAGGTTTTTGTTATTCATGTGCAAAAATACATTTGATCTCCTCTGGTTCTTTGGAATCTATTCTTGCGAACCCTATTCTATAGAATTGTACTATGTTTCCAAGTTCTTCGTTAGTTAATGCTTTTTCTGCGAGGAGTATTCTTGTTTCAAGGTTTGTTTCTTTCGGTATTATTAGCTTAACTCTTATTGATTGTTCAAGTTTAACCCATTGAATTATTGGTGCGCGATACTGTTTTGCTTCCTTAGCTGATAAACTTATTAGCCTTGCTTCAAAACCTATATAGTTCTTAGAGAATACTGGTCGTGTTAATGCAAAGTTTCCTATACCCATTAATCTAAACATTTTATTTTGTATGATATTAAAATCCTTCTGTGATATGTACACTATGTCTCCTGGTTTTATTATATAATTATATGTTTCACGAGTTGAGGGATGACGTAATACGTGGGCTTCAATACTATTATTAAAACCTATAAGTTTCAGAGGTAATGCTTCTTCGATAGCCATATATCTTTTTGCCTGAGGATCTATGATTGATCTATTAATCGCAGCTAAGTTTACATAGCTGATTCTTGCATCAATTACATTTATTCCTACATCCTTTATTATTCTCCAAAGAGTTTCTCTTACAATTCCCCTTCTCCGCAAACCAGATAACGTCCCGAATCTTGGATCATCATATGGCTCCATATTATATTCTACGATCATTTTCCTCATTCTAGACTTACTCAAAATAACTCCTTCAAGACTTAATCTACCAAAATGTATTGTTTCCGGATATTTCCAACCCATATGATCATATAGGAATTTTTGTTTAATAGTATTTGAAACATGTTCTTTAGCTCTAAGTATATGTGTAACACCCATTAAGTGATCATCTATTGCAGCAGCTAGATTATATGTGGGCCACAAGATATATTTATCTCCAACAATAGGATGCGGTGTTTTAGAAGTATCAATTATTCTTGCAGCAACCCAATCCCTAACGCTTGGATCAGGATGTGATAGATCTGTTTTAACTCTAACGACAGCTTCTCCCTCAGAATAGTAACCTTCAAAGATCCTGTCCAGTTCTTCTAGGTGTTTTTCCGGAGGTAATTCTCTGTGAGGACATGGTTTTCCAGAGTCACGTAGTTTCTTGAATTCTTTCGGACTGCATTTATCGACATAAGCTCCTCCATGCTTTATTAATTCTCGTAAAGCATTATAGAGTATTGGTAAACGTAGACTTTGAATATATTCTTCGTTCCATTTAATACCTAGCCATTTAAGATCATTTCTTATCCTATCATATGCTTCTGGGAAAGGCGCTTTTGTTCTAGGATCGGTGTCTTCGAATCTTAGAATCATTTTTCCCTCGTACATTTCAGCATACCAATAACTGAGAAGTGCGGGCCTAGCATTTCCCAAATGGATAGTATAGTCTGGATTAGGAGCGAATCTTGTTACAACTCTTCCCTTTGCAGCATTAGGTAGGGGCGGTAAAGACTTTTCTTCTGTCCTGGGTTTTTCTTCGAGTAGTTCTGGCCAATTCTTTTCAATAATTTCTTTTTGTTTTTCTATTGGTAACTGGTTTACCTCGTTTATTGTTTCACGGACGATATCAATTACTTCTCGGACATGTCTTCGTATCTCTGGTATTTCAGCTATAATTTTAGATATTACAGGTTTTAATTCTGCTTTTCCACTGTGTTTATATGCGTTTAACAATGCATATTTATATGCTGCTTCACGGACTTTTTCTAATAGTGATTTCTCTAATGTCATTTTTATTCACTACCGCTAAAACGTATTTTTCAGGTTTCTCCCAGGGGAAATTAATTACGAGTAAGACTACACCCTTACATGGTGAACGAATTGTTCTTACCTCACCTTTACCAGTAATTATGTATGCAACTTTATCTCTTTCTTCGATTTCATCTCCTTCCCTAGGAAAGACATATGGTTGGATACCTTTAACCTCTATGAGGCAGAGCTTTTTATTTTCATCTATTAGAAAACCATTCATTTCTTTTTCTCCACTATACTCAGGGATTACTATGAAAGCTTTTTTAGTAGCTGGTTTAACTAGGTCAATATAATTTATTATATGTTCATAAATTATGTGTCCGAATACACGCTTATAATTTACATACTTCTCTAGATCTTCTTTTGTAAGCACCAAGATATAATGTTCATTTATTTCTAGAACATATTTATCGCTCTCCACTCCTTCAACGAAGACTTCAGGATATCTATATTTCTCCATTATTATAAACCACCTTTTCGAATAAATTGTATATAGTTTTCTAAATCTATTTTTCTCTGTTTAAGATAGCTTAGTATAGGCTCAAGCAATACGACTGGTTTATCACGGGTTTCACTTGGATTCTTAGCTCCTATTAGGAAGAGCACAGTTCTAATCGTCTCGATATATGTAAATAAGAACTTGTATGCTTCATCATAGCCTTGTTTTATTAAGAGATAAATAATTGGTTTCGCTAATCCAACCATGTCTGCTCCGAGAACTAGTGATTTTACTGCTTTTAAACCATCCCATACTCCTCCACTAGCAATAATGAATGAGTCGGGGGCAGCATTTCTAGTCTCTATAATTGCTAGTGGTGTGGGTATTCCCCATTTATTGAGAATATCCGCAATTCTTTTCTTATACTCTGGTGTTCTAGACCGGTATTTCTCAACTAATATCCAGTTCGTACCACATGAACCTGATATGTCAAAGTACCTTATACCAATGGATCTGAATAATGATGCTGTTTCCATAGAGATACCGTTACCCACTTCCTTTATGATTACTGGAACATCAATACTATCAAGTATTTCTTCGACCTTAACAATAACATTATCACTAAATCTTGTATCTCCTTCCGGCTGTATAACTTCTTGTGCTGGGTTTAAATGGATTGCTAACGCATCTGCCTCAATGGATTTGATTAGAAACTCAATATCATTTATGCTTAGGTCATTAATAGTATTAATACCGATATTACCAATGACTGGCACATCTTGTGCGGTTTTCCTAACTATTTTATAGGTTTCTAGTACATCACTATTGTCTCTATATATTATCATTGGTCTCTGACTTCCAACACCTATAGCTATACCTAGTTCTTGTGCTAATCTAGCTAGTTTCTCATTTATCTTAGTAACGTTTCTATGTCCTCCCGTCATTCCCGTTATCATGAGTGGTGCATTAATAGTATAGCCTAGAAAATCTATCCTAAGATCCACTTCTTCCAGATTTATTTTTGGAAAAGCTTGGTGAATAAGCATTATGGAATCATATATTTTCGAGCAATGATCAGGGAAGTCAATGTTTTCTTTTAAAATAATATCTATGTGTTCTAGTTTTCTTTCACCTATATTCTCATCCATTTAAGGCACCGTACGATTGGTTAAGAACAAATATTGTATTTCTTTAAAAACAATACTTCTTACTACGATAATAATGTATTGCACATATATTATTTGATTAAAAACCTTATTGCAGCATATCCTACAACAGCTGATTTATCTCCTGAAACATCCCCGCTGGTTGCATACTTTAATAATTTAGCTTCTCCTTTACCATATAGTTTTACTAGTTCGATCAGTGTCATTATTCCTCCAGGACCACATATGGTTACAGGTTCCTCTAGTATAACCTTATACAAACCGTCTGTGTCAAGTGCAAGTATGCGATCTAGTGCTTTCTTGTCTTTAGCAACCGTTATATCGTGCGGGTCATAATGGTTAAAGTCGCTACTAGCAATTATTATAGTGTCTCTTCCCATGGTCTGTAAGGATTCATATATTGCTTTAGAGAGATCCCTGGCTACATCAGGTGTGTGTAAGCCTAGAACTATTGGTACTATTTTAACATTATTGCCGAACAAATACTGTATAAATGGTAATTGAACCTCTACTGAATGCTCTTCGACATGTGCATATGTATCGAGTTCGGCGAGATCACTGTTGCTAACTATATCTCTAGCTAGTTCAGCATCAACTTCTAGTTCTCCTAGAGGAGTAATCCATTTTCCTGCAGGATACACTGATACAAGCGAGCCTAAACCTGTATGATTTGTCCCAATAATAATTATGGTTTCAGGTTTACCATCAAGAGCCAAGTTATAGTAGACATGAGCAGCTATAGGCCCGCTATAAATATAACCTGCATGCGGAGCTACGTATCCTAAAGCGTCTTTGCGACGGGTGCTTGATACTTGAGGTAATTCTCCGGGACCAAGCGGGTGCTTAAAGGAATGCTCGATTAATTCACGTAGTTTTTCTGGTTCGCTTGGATAAAAATATCCAGCTACAACGGGAAGTCTTACATGTGATTTTTGCTCCAAATATTTTTTCACCTCTTAAACTTTACTTCGAATTCTGAGGGAGGCTCGGGCAAGTCGCCGTCTGGCGGTAATAATCCTCTCTCCCTAAGTATTTGTCTTGCTAATAACCAATATATTAGTGCTAAGCTTTTTCGACCCTTATTGTTTGCTGGAATAATTAGGTCTATATACTCTGTTCTATTATCTGTATCAGCTAGTGAAACAATAGGTATACCTATTTCTGCTGCTTCCTTCAATGCTTGGGAGTCAGCACGTGGATCTGTTAATAATACTATGTCTGGTTCAAAATACCATTTAAGGCTTGGATTTGTAAAGGTTCCAGGCATAAATCTACCTGTGAAAGGTTTGCATCCTACATAGTTGCAGAACTTAACAACAGGTTTTTGCCCATATGTTCTAACCGACACAGCAGCAATTTTTGATGGCTCATATCTTGATAGGAACTTTGCTGCTATTCTTATTCTTTCATCGATTTTTCTAACATCTAAAATGTAGAGTCCATCATTTCTAACACGGTAAACAAACGGCTCCATGAACTTTGTACATATATGTGTTCCTATATGAACTCCTGCCGCCAAATATTTTTCTAGTGGGATCAATAATTCTATGACTGGTTTTGTCTGGGTTTTCTCCGCGGATTTTTCATTATTTTTTGGTTGTTCTTGAGCCATATTAATTCACCTCTTAACTAAGTCATGATACTTTGGGGAAGTTTAAGATTTCATAAGATATTTCAATATGTGAGAGAAACATTCTTCGACAACAATATCTTTTAACACCTAAATCATCTAGAACTTTACCCGGGTCTTCTCCTGCTTCAACTCTTTTCTTAAATTCTTCCCATAAATGACCTATGGGTGCACCACATGTGAAACATCTAACTGGAAACATCATTTTTATAAAAACACCTCGTTTTTACCTATAGCTTTTCTGCCATCTCCTCCTAGCACTATATCTGCCCCATTTCTCAGGCTCTGTTCTTCTCGGGTCTCCGCTTAGCATGTATCTATCGTATTCGGTGAAGATCTTTCTTAGTTCAGGATTGTTGTCAGCATATTCTAGTAATCCTCTAGCAATAGCCATTCTAACAGCATCTGCTTGACTCATTACACCACCGCCTCTAACATTTACGTATATATCTACTCGTTTCCATAGATCTCCAGCTATGACTAGGGGTTCATACATTTTTAGTCGGGCAAGCTCTATTGGCCATATCTCTAATGGTACACCGTTTATCCACACTCTTCCTTCGCCTGGCTTAATAACTGCTCTCGCAATGCTTGTCTTCCTTTTACCTGTTGCAATAACTATCTTTCCCTTCACACTCATATCCTAACACCTTTCCAGCCGAGTTCTTTAGCTATATCTGCTAGGGTAATATATTCTCTCCCGAGTCTATTAGCATCTGCTTCTTTGAAACGTATAAATTCTACTTTTCCAAGCTCCGGCGGTACTCCATTATATACTCTAAGTCTTTTATACGCATTTCTACCTTTAGGTTTATCCATGGGTAGCATTCCACGAACTGTTCTCTTCAATATATTGTGGGGTGATTTAGGTCTTCTAACCCCTGTTTTATAGGGATTATAGTGTGTGGTGACTTTCTCAATAAGTTTATATCCTTGGATAACCCTTACTCTTTCACCGCTTACAACTGCTTTTTCAGCATTTACCACGATCACTCTGTATCCGTTGAGTAGTTTTTTAGCTATGATACTGGCTAGTCTTCCCAGGATCTGATTTGTTGCATCAACATATATTGTTTTAGGTTCACTCATATATATCACCCAATAATTTTCACATTGCTTCCACGCGGGTTTTCACGGGCTAGATCAAGTATATGTATAGCTTTCCCACCGGCAATCTCTATTTTTTCAATAGCTGTTTTTGTAAATGAAACTGCAGCGACTGTTACCGGGTGATCAATGTTTCCTGAACCCAGCACTTTTCCTGGAACTACGACAACATCTCCACTGCTAGTATGCCTGTTTATCCTGCTTATATTCACAGCTCTCCTCTGCCTCCTAGGTTTTTCAAGTTCTTCAGCGACTGCTTTCCAAATAGCTGTTTTATATTGTTTGGATAATTTTTTGAGCTCTCTAATAGTTTTCCTTAATACAATGTTTGTAGGTCCTGTCTTTTTCATTTAATTATCCCCTCACTTCTAAGGTTTTCTATGAAATCATCTATTTTATTTTCAAGTATTTTTACGGCTTCAATAAGGATTCTTTTAGGAGGTAATGAACCTGTAGATTCGATTGTTAAAATATATTCGTTCTCTCTCCAGCCAACTCTTATCGCATCAGTCGGACAGTATTCTTCACAAATTCTGCATAATGAACAATCAAAAATCTTATTAGTGTTTACAATTATTTTTCCGTTTTCAAAGCTTAGAATATTTCTTGGACAAACCTCTATACATTTCTTACAATTTTCACCTAAACACTTCTTTTCATCTATATAAATATCAGCAATATACTTGTGTGCTGCAACAGATACAGGGCTCCATTTGGCGTGTTCTTTTCCCCTGCCAAGTCTAGCATATGCTTCCAGCCTTATTTCTTGGTTCTTTCCTAGAACTATAATAGGAATGTTATCATAAACAGGTTTAACATCAGGATCCGAAGTCTTTAGATCTCCGCTGTGTAGAGTTACAAGTTTACCTTCCTCACCTTTCCCTTCAAGATCAAGTTTTACAAAGCAATCTTCGGTGAATAATCCTCTGTCTCCTGCTTCTCTGCATTCTTCTGGTGACTTATATTTGTCTAGTGCTGCTTCACTTGTTAACGGTATAAGTCCTAGTCTATGAGCAATATATTCATCATAGAATACACTGCTATTCATTGTGAATACTACGGAATCAATAGCCATTGTTGGTACTTCTGCTATTATGGCTCTACGAATAGAGTTTAAAACATGTAAAGGAATATCTTTTATATAAAGCCTTAGACGTAGAGGTGTTTTTTCTAAAACATTTATTTCCAAGACATGATTCACCCATGTTAAAATATAGGTTTAGACTCTCCTACCTCTCCTACCGCCTGGTCTACGTGTAGTGTCATGCGGTATTGGTGTTACATCTTCGATCCTTCCAATAATGAATCCTGCTCTTGCGAGTGCACGTATAGCAGCTTGTGCTCCCGGTCCCGGAGTCTTCGGTCCATGACCTCCAGGCGCTCTTACTTTAATATGTAAAGCTGTTATTCCCTTATCCATTGCTTCCGCAGCCGCACGACTAGCAGCAATCATTGCTGCATATGGGCTTGGTTTTTCTCGATCAGCCTTTACAACCATTCCACCGCTCCATCTGCTTACGGTTTCAGCTCCCGTTAGATCTGTTATGTGTATTATAGTGTTGTTTAAGCTACTATAAATATGTGCTACGCCCCACTTAAGTTCTCTACCCATGAAAGCCATTCCGCTCACCTCTCAACTAATATTTAGATCTAGGCTTTTTCTTCAATGCTCTTTTTAAACGGACTTGTAGGTGCGTAATCCACTAGGTCTTCTTCTTCTCGAGAAACAATGTATCCTGGCGAAGTAATTCTACGGCCGGCAATAGCTATGTGTCCGTGGATAATTAATTGTCTTGCATGATATATTGTTCTCGCTAATCCTTTCTTATAAACTATGGTTTGTAATCTCCTCTCCAATAAGTCTTCAACAGTTAATCCTAAAACATCTTCTAGTGATGCGTTTTCATGTAGTAATCCTAGACGATAAAGTCTATTAAGTAGAGCTTTTTCTGCTTGTTCACGTATTTCTTGTGGAGCAGCTAGAAGTGATCGTGCTTGGTGACGGAACTTCCTAACAATTGTTTGTGCTCTCCATAATTCTCTCTTATTTCTTAAACCATATGTTCCCAGAAGCTTAAGTTCTTGAACTAATACTTCTTTTCGCCATGGATGTCGTGGTCCTTCCCATTTCTTTCTAGGCTTCTTCGGATCACCCATGTTTCACACCTCTTTATCTCCTCTTCTTTCTAACACCTACAGTTAATCCTAAGCGACCAGTTGTACGTGTACGCTGTCCGCGAACTTTTAAGCCGAGAGCATGACGTATACCGCGCCAACTCTTAATCTTCTTTTCTCTCTCAATATCTTGTTTAACATAGAATATTAGTTCAGCACCTATTAGATGCATATCTTTACCTGTAACATAGTCTTTTCTCCTATTAAGCATCCATGAAGGTATATCATAAGCTGATGGATTACTTAATAAGTCCTCTATTCTCTTTATTTCTTCATCTGTTAAATAACCAATACGCATTTCAGGATCAATACCAAGTCTTCGACAAATACCATAGGCTAAGTTAACACCTACACCCTTAATTTCTGCTAAACCATATACAGTCTTCAAGCTACCATCGATATCGGTTCCCGCTATACGCACTATATATCTATAATTCCTAGCACTGCTCAAAACCCCAGCTTCACCCATGCATAACTTTTCTAAGCAAATATCCTAACCAATACCATAAATAAACTCCTATTATAAGCTTACCGTCTAATCCTCGATAAACTAGTTTTTATATGTGCTTCTCCCCCTTAAGACAGGGTTTTATACTTTTTATTGAGGATCTGATTAGGCTTTAATAAGTTGTTGTGTCAGGAGGGGCGAAAAATTTCATCTCCTAAAACTGGATCGTGTTCCTAAAGCGCTTCATCATCCATACTATGTATGCTGTTAAAAACTATATAAAGAAGTGGCGCCGGGGGCGGGATTCGAACCCGCGCGCCCCGTATGGGGCACTGGCTCTCCAGGCCAGCCCCTTAGTCCGCTCGGGCACCCCGGCATTCTAATTATTTATTTCGCTTATGGAGGGATAAAATGTTTCTCTGGGTTAACAAGATTAGTTTATGTAGTAAGCTTTTAAATGAACAATTTCCTTTATAAAATCCGAGTAAACGATTATTTTTATGGATAAAATAACGTGCTTAAATTTCTATTTCCATCCATATTTCTGGCGGTACTCTGACACGGATAAGTTGTTTCATTACTCTTTCATCAGCTGCAATATATAATAGTCTCTTATGTATTCTCATTTCCCATTTCTCCCATTTCTTCTTTCCTTCACCATGTGGTAGTTTAAGTGTTCTCACAACGAGTCTCTTCGTCGGCAATGGAATTGGTCCAGACATTTTTACTCCGGTACGTTTAACTATATCTGTTATTTTGTTCATGAACTCGTTTAGTATGTTGATGTTATTGCTCCATATCTTTATCTTAACCATTCTCGGCGTCGACATTTCTTTCTACGCCTCAGCATATCAATGAGTTATGAGGGTTTATAGAGATATTGGTTGTTTATGTATTAGAAAAATTTTTCGTTGAGATCATATGTTAAATACTTATTTTACTTGGTCTTTATCTCGATCTTCATTGGCTTAACATCTACTACTACTCCGATACCAATTGTTTTACCCATGTCTCTCATAGCGAATCTTCCTAATGGTGGGAAGTCACTGTATTTCTCAACTACTAATGGCTTGATGGGTTTGAATCTCACAATTGCTGCATCGCCCATTTTAATGAATTGTGGGTTTTCTTCAACTACCTTACCAGTTCTAGGGTCTAGTTTGGCTTTAATCTCTACTATTCTACTAGCTACGCTAGCAGTGTGGATATGTATTACTGGCGTGTATCCAACAGTAATTGCTGTTGGATGCCATATTATGAATACTCTTGCTGTGAATTCTTCTGCTACCGTTGGTGGGTTATCTAGGTGTCCTGCAACATCTCCACGTCTAATGTCTCTCTTTGAAACGCCACGTACATTGAATCCGATGTTGTCTCCTGGCTCAGCCTTCTCTATTCTTACATGGTGGGTTTCAATGCTACGTACTTCACCGACCTTTGCCGGCGGCATAAATACTACTTTGTCGCCAACCCTTAATACACCTGTTTCAACACGTCCAACGGGTACTGTTCCAACACCGCTAATAGCATATACGTCTTGTATAGGTATTCTTAATGGTTTATCTATTGGCTTCGGTGGTGGCTCTAAGCTATCTAGTGCTTCAACTAGGGTTGGTCCATTGTACCATGGCATATTTGGCGATCTCTCAATGAGGTTGTCTCCGGTCCATGCGGATACGGGGATAAATGGTACCTTACTTATATCATATCCTAGGCTCTTTAGGAATTTTCCTAGAATAGTTTTTATTTGCTCATATCTCTTCTGGCTCCATGGAGGCTCTGTTGCATCCATCTTGTTTACTGCAACAATTAATTGGTTTATACCCATTGTCTTAGCTAGGATGGCGTGTTCACGTGTCTGTCCTTCAGGGCTCATGCCTGCTTCGAACTCACCTTTACGAGCACTTACTACTAGTAATGCTGCATCTGCTTGGCTTGCACCTGTAATCATGTTTTTAACGAAGTCTCTGTGTCCTGGCGCATCAATAATTGTGAAGATGTATCTTCTAGTCTCGAATTTCATGTAGGTTAACGCTATTGTTACTCCGCGCTCACGCTCTTCCTTAAGCTTGTCAAGTAGCCATGCAAACTTGAAGCTCTCTTTTCCTCTCTTTTTAGCTTCTTCTTCTAGCATCTGTATTGTTTTTTGATCGACGAGTCCTAATCGGTATAGTATATGTCCTACTAATGTACTCTTACCATGGTCTACGTGCCCGATTACTACTAGGTTTAAGTGTGGTTTTCCAGAGCTCATACTAATCTACCCCATTCATGTCATTTAATCTACTCCGAATTAAATACATGTTTAGGGTTTTTATATTTATAATATACTTTTACACTATGCTAGAAATACTAATTCGATATAGTATTTATAAAGCTATCCTTGAAGAACTTTGTTGTATGATTAAATCAGTTTTGTAGGATATAGAATACCCTATAGGAAGTAATGTTATTCATTATCTACTGCTGAGAGCTATTCTTTCTATTTCTTCTTTCTTCTGAATAGCATAGCTTCTCGGATCATTATTTGCTGCTAGAATAATTTCCTCTGCTAATGCTTCCTCTATTGGTAGTGGATTATTAAACGATTTATTACGGGCTCCATCAGTTAAATGTTTCAATGCTAAATCAATTCTTCTTTGAGGAGCAATATCGACTGCAACATGATAAACTATGCCTCCATACATTATCCTAGTAGTTTCTTCTCTTGGTGCAGCATATTCTATTGCTCGAACAAGAACCTGTATAGGATTCTCTCCTGTTTTCAAATATATTAGGTCGAAGGCTTTCTTTACAATGTTGTAAGCCAAATGTTTCTTCCCAGTATTCCTGCCTGGCCTCATTATTTTGTTTATGAGTCTTTCAACTATTGGTACCTCGGCCTTACCAAACCTGCGATGCTCGTGTCTTCCACCAGTGTGAGGTAGGAATACTGGTTTTAGACAAAGATATCTTTTCAAACCTGGATCTCGCACTATAATGTTATCATAGCTCCATTTACCAAATAGTTTAATCTCATTAACTTTTACAACAACACTTTCCTCTGCCACTACCGATTCACCGTTTCTTTTCTGCAATACCAAAACTATTATATCACCCTTAAAACTCTTACGTATAAAAAACTTAGCTGTTAAGCTAAATAAGGTGTTTAAACCACAATTCATATACTGTAGACTACAAACTCTAACACCCTATCTAAATGTGGAGGAGGTAATATTTGGAAGAAGATCTTATAAGAGTTATAGATGTATCTGGAGAAATAGTGTTTGACAGATTATTTATTCCTAGAATAGTGTGCTTATTAGAAGATGGTAGGTTCTTTATATTAGAACGTGTTCCTTTCGATATAGTTGTAAGCCTGAAAAAACTTGATGGAGAAGAAATAGATGATGAACGTGAGAGATTAGTAGATGTTTTATCAAGCATGCCTGACATATTGGATATTCTAGGAAAACATTTGAGAAGAGTTGTTATTAACGAAATAGATCCTAAAACAGGAGTATACAGTGCTATAGCTGAATTCTCAGATGGAAACATGGCTATTAAGAGAAGAATGGTTCCTAGCCATGCTATATTTCTTGCAAAACTAACTAATAAACCAATATATGTCAAAAAAGAACTTGTAGATCAACAGGAAGAATTCAGGCTTTTGGCTTCTACTGATACAAGTGATGAAATAGAGGATGAAGAATACGAGGACGATGAGGAATATACAGATATAGATCGAGAAGATATATTTTAACTAGGTTTTAAATTTAGACCCATATAAAATGTTGTTCTACCTTACAGGTTTCTGTTTTTTACCTAGATATAATGCTTTCAATGATACACCATTAACCATTATTACCTTGTATCTAACACCGGGAATATCACCCATGGAGCGTCCGCGGGGTCCTCCAATACCTTCAATAATTACTTCATCGTGTTCATCAATATAGTTTATACCACCATCAAATGGGACAAATGCTGTTACAACTTTTCCATTCTTTGCTAATTGAACACGAACACATTTACGTACAGCAGAGTTAGGCTGTCTCGCTTCTACTCCAACTTTTTCTAATACTATTCCACGCGCCATTGGAGCTCCTTCTAATGGGTCATGTTTCTTCTTTAATCCAAGCATTTTGATCTTGAATTCTCTCTGGCTCCACCTAAACTTTAGCCTCTTCCTTCTAAGTTTTCTCGCAGCAAATAATCCATTTGGCGCTTTTTTTCCAGCCATTGTTTTTCATCTCATTCCTTGTTCTCAAGCCTAGTATCGAATTCTCTATATGCTCTTTTTAAAAATTACTCTTCTAGCTTCAAGCGATTATTACGAAATCTATTCCATAGTAACGTTTAAGTATTATTTTTGCTCTTGCAACGTTTTTACCGCCTCTACCTATAGCCATACCTTTATCGTTTGGTTCGACACTTACATAAACTACTTTTTTACCGCCTGGTCTATTAGTTATTCTTACTTCTCTTATCCTAGCTGGTGCTAATGCGTATCTTACCTGCTCTTCTAGATCATCACTATACCCTACGATCTCTATATTTTTGCCGAGAAGTTTTCTAAGTTTTTGAACATATAGTCCTCGTGGACCAACAGCTTTTCCTACTTCGTCAGGATTAACTAGGAATATTATTCGGTTATTTTCATCGTCTATAATGCAGTCTCTAACATGTACTCCTGTTAGCTCATGGAGTAATGCCATATATCTGAATTCTTCTGGTGTAAGCTTTATTTGTGGCCGGTCATTCTTCTTACTCACTCACTCTCCTCCTCCACTATTTCTAAAATATTTGATTGTCCAGGATCAACTATAGCCATAGCGGATACGCCGAAGGGTTTACCTGCAAGAGTTCCAAGTTCCATATTTGTTCCAGGAAACCTATAAACGGGTATGTTTGATAATTTAGCATAGTATTCAATGTCTCTTTTAATTTCTGGAGGAGCATTTGCTGCGACAACAACTAGTTTAGCTTTTCCGTGAAGTACTAATTTTATTGTTCTTTTACTTCCCAATATTACTTCTCCAGTCTTAATAGCCATTTGGAGTGCTCTTATGAAATCTATTGAAGATGAAGGCATTCAATAATCACCTTTTCTCCTCATTGTTTTTATTAATAATCATTGCTTCTATACTTTCATCCTCTAATTCTTCTACCTCTTCTTTAACTTTATGGGGCATCATAAATATTTCAACAATACCCGTACCCACGGGTACTGGTTGCCCAATTATTACGTTTTCAGGCACGCCTTTAAGCATATCTACTTCTCCTTCAACAGCTGCTTCGACTAGTTTTTGAACAGTCATTTCAAAAGTAGCTCTAGCAAGCACGCTTGGCTTCTCCCCTGCAATACCCATTCTACCAACTTGTCTAATTTTACCTGTCCATGTCATCATGTCTGCTAACAATATCAAGTGTCTTATATCAACATCTAAACCTTGATCTTCAAGTACATTCTTTGTTTCACGTATTATAGCGGCTCTTGCAGCCTCTATTCCTAGGATCTCCTCTATTTCAGCGATGTTGTTAGTATATACTTTGCGATAATCCACTCCAGGCACTTTCATTACTTCCGCTAAATTGCTTCCCTCAGCAACCAATATATATTCGTCTCCTCTCTTCTGGATAATGACTTTTGTAATACCCTTAATTCCCTTGATCTTTGTATTTGCTATTTTAGTGCGGATCTTTTCAACTTTTGTATAATCAATCTTTTCCGATCTAAGAGCTATATGGATTACGTAGGGATCTTCTGGATCAACATATACTTTTCCAAGTTTTAATTTTTCTAGAACTTTAACGACTTCATCAACACTTATCCCCTTATCACTAAGCATTTCAGAGTCGAGAACAATTGTTGCACCTTCGTACGGATCAACATTGATTTCTTTAGAAATGTTTTCAATTGTTGTGCTCTCAATCATTCTAGCAACTTTTTTAGCTTTTTCTTCATCATATTTGTGCTCTTCATCTAATGGTATCTCCATAATTGGTGTTCCAGGTTTTTTCCTAGCATCAACTATTTCTATAAGTCTCGGCAAACCCAATGTTACGTTGAATTCACGTACTCCAGCATAGTGGAATGTTCTTAGAGTCATCTGTGTTGATGGTTCTCCTATACTTTGTGCAGCAACTGTTCCCACGGGTTCCCCTGGTTCTGCTTGGCTCCTCATATACCTGTCTATAGTTTCTTTAATTATTGCTTTTACTTCTTCAATGTATAATCCATGCTCTTTATATGCTTCCTTGAGTTTTTCTCGGAGTTCTTCATATACTTTATTGCTTACCTTTCCTTTGAGTTCGTTTTCAAGCAAGGATTCTAATTGTTTAATTGATCTTATTTTTCTCCTCATATTCTCCACCCTATAACTTTTTCTATTACACGATCAATTTTCACAGCTTCTCCATGATCACTCTTCATAGGATCTACGCCGTCTTCTCCATAAGCAAATTGCACTATTTCTCCGGTAGGCAATCTCACTGTTCCATCATATTCTACTCTTAAATCCTGTAGTGCATTTATGAGTCTTCTCTGCATGTAGCCGCTCTGACTTGTACGGACAGCGGTATCGGTTAATCCTTCACGGCCAGCTGCTGCGTGGAAGAATACTTCTATCGGGTTTAATCCATCAACAAAGCCATGTGCTACGAATCCTCTTGCTTCCGGACCTAGATCTCCTGGTTTGAAATGAGGTAGTGTACGGTGCATGTATCCTCTAGTTATTCTTCTACCACGAATTGTTTGTTGTCCTAATAATGCAGCCATCTGAGTAAGGTTTATCGGGTTTCCTCGTGCTCCTGTACGAGCCATTATTATTACAGGGTTTGACAATTTGAAATATGGTATTATAGTGTCTGCTACATCATCCAATAATTTCTTAGATAGCAGATCTATTATTTCATCTTCAAGTGTCTCCTCAATTGTTCTACCAGGCCTAGGCTCAAGTTCTCCTCGATGATATTTCTCGATTAACTCATATACTTCTTTCTTCTTTTCTTCAATAATTTCTAGCACTCTCTTCTTAGCTTCGGGTGGGAGTAGTAGGTGCGAGTATCCCATTGTGAATCCGTATTTCTCCGCGAATCTTAGAAACATTTTATACACGTAGTCCATGAATAATCTAGCAATATCTTCTCCGTATTCTTTGACTAGCCAGTGTATTAGGCTCTCTGGTTCTTCGCGTCCAATACTTGCTTTATCTAATACACCCTCTAGAAGAACTCCGTTCTTAACGATAACAATACTGTCATGTGGGCAATCTTCATCTATACATCTCAATGCTGTTGCACCAGCCATTTTTGCTGGTCTTTTATAGTTGAAATCATCTGGGAGGAATAAGCTGATTAACTGTTTACCTGTCCAATACTGTTTTGGCTTGAGTATTGCTGGCTCCGGTAATTTTCCGCGATAACCAGCTACTCCTAGAAGCTCTATTACATCTTCACGTGTTAGAAGGGTTGATTTACTTGTTAACAAGAATGCTCCGCTAATATAGTCTTGTAAACCACCAATAATTGGTCCTCCATAGCGTGGTGTTAAAATATGTTTTTCGACAAGCATCAGCATTCTGGCTTCAGCACGTGCTTCCTCACTTTGTGGGACATGGAGGTTCATTTCGTCTCCGTCAAAGTCGGCGTTATATGGTGGACAAACAAGTAGGTTTAATCTAAAAGTCTTATATGGTAGAACTCTTACTACGTGAGCCATAATTGAGATTCTGTGTAGCGATGGTTGTCGATTAAATAATACTATGTCTCCGTCTCTAAGATGTCTCTCCACAATAAAGCCTGGAGCCAGGGTTTCAGCCATTGCTTTTCGATCAACATATTTCAAACTTATCCTTCTACCATCTGGTCTAATAACATAGTTTGCTCCAGGCCACTTATCTGGTCCATTAAGAACTAGTCTTCTCATCTCTTCAATATTCCATGGAGTCACTCTTTCAGGAACTGTTAGTATTTTAGCAACAACTTCAGGCACACCTACTTCATTAATGCTTATGTTAGGATCTGGACTAATCACTGTACGAGCTGAGAAATCAACACGTTTACCCCTTAGATTTCCACGGAACCTTCCTTCCTTACCTTTAAGTCTCTGTGCAAGACCCTTCAATACTTTGCCGCTACGATGCCTTGCAACAGGTATTCCTGGTGCTTCATTATCAAAATATGTTGTTACATGATATTGTAGGAGCTCCCATTCATCCTCTATAATAGCGTTTGGTGCGCCAGACTCTATGTGTTCTCTTAATCTATTATTTATACGAATAATATCCACTAGCTTATGTGTTAAATCATCCTCACTCCTAATACCTGTCTCTAAAAGTATTGATGGCCTAACACTGCGTGGTGGAACAGGTAAAACTGTTAATACCATCCATTCAGGACGGGCATCTATTGGGTCTCCACCTAGTAATCTAACATCTTCATCAAGTATCTTCTCCAATCTAGCACGTACTTCTATGGGATTTAGCTTTACATATCCCTCCTCGCCACGATCCTCATAGAAGCTATGTGGTTTCTCAAGTCTAATTCTATATTGTTTAGCTCCACAATGAGGGCATCTCTGAGTTGCTGCTGCTTTTCTCCGTATATATTCATGTAACCTTTTAACAAGATATTCTAATCCGAGTTCTTTAAGCGAATTTAATAGTTCTAAGTATCTTTTCCTCTCATCTTCTTTGATCTTTATTCTTCCACATACTCTACAAGTTGTTTTTAGATACATATGGATATGTTTGACAAAGCTTACATGAATAACTGGTCTAGCCAATTCTATGTGTCCGAAATGTCCTGGACAGCTTTCACGGGTATTTCCACATACGGGACAGACTTCTCGAGGCTCTATTGCTCCTAGTCTTCTATCCATTACTCCTCCATCAATAGGTGCTCCATCATTATCGTATACTTCACTTGTAATAATTGTTGTAACGCTCATTTTCCTTATTTCTTCAGGCGATAAAATTCCGAATTTAATTGCTGAAATACGGGTTGGAACAGGGGTTTTCACTAAGTAATCACCTCTAGATCTTCTTGTGTATATCTTCTAGTTTCAAACGTGGCATTATGCACATACTCATTAATTCTTGGACTAAGAGTTTGAATGCATAGGATACCTCTACAGGTTTAAGTTTACCTTTATCTTTATGTATGGGGCACATGTATTTTCCACGTATACGATCATAGTATCCTATGTGCCCACATAATTCACATACGTATATAGTTGTTTTATCACTTTTATCCAGCATTTGTTCTTTCAATAACAATGATGCTCCATGACCTACTAGGCAGTCAACTTCCATCTCACCGAACCTGAGACCTCCCTCCTTAGCTCTTCCCTCAGTTGGTTGTCTAGTTAGTATCTGTACTGGTCCGCGAGCACGTGCATGTATTTTGTCGGCTACCATATGGTGTAGTTTCTGATAATACACTATTCCTATGAATATTGGTGTCTTGAGGATTTCACCTGTTCTACCATCGTACATTGTCTCGTATCCACTCATTGGGTACCCATGTCTCTTCAATGTGATCATTAAGTTATCTATTGGTTCTTTATGGAATGGTGTTGCATCAACAAATCTTCCCTCAAGCGCAGCTGCTTTACCAGCTATGCTTTCAATTAATTGTCCAACAGTCATTCTTGATGGAAATGCGTGTGGATTAATTATTAGATCAGGAACTATTCCCTCCTCTGTAAACGGCATATCTTGTTGTGGAACCAGTAAGCCTATTACACCTTTTTGTCCATGTCTTGAAGCGAACTTATCTCCTAACTCGGGTATTCTAAGATCTCTTACACGTACCTTCACTAGTCTGTTTCCATCAATATCTGTAGTAACCATTACCACGTCTACAATACCTTTTTCTCCATGTCTAGTTACTACACTTGCATCTTGACGAGTTATTCCTGCCCCTACAGTGTATTCTTGGGCCGTCATGAATCTTGGCGGGCTTATTTTTCCTATTAGTACATCTCCTCCTTTAACAGGTGTTTCAGGCGAAACTATTCCATCCTCGTCGAGTTTCTCATATGCTTTTGGTCCACGATAACCTCGGACATTGCTTGGAGGAATCATGATTCTATCTTCTTGTCCGCCAGGATACCTATATTCAACTGTTGTGTAGAGCCTGAAGAAAGTGCTTCTAGCTAATCCTCGATCTACACTGCTCTTATTCATGATCAATGCGTCTTCTATATTGTATCCAGTGAAGCTCATTACTGCTACAACCATGTTTTGTCCAGCAGGTCTCTCATTGTAACCATTTACTTCCATAGCTCTTGTCTGCACTAATGGTTTTTGTGGATAATGTAGTAGATGACCCCGTGTATCCATTCTCTGCTGGAAATTAGCAGAGTAAAGTCCTAAGCTTTGCTTCGCCATTGCTGCTTCATAAGAATTTCTCGGGCTCTGATTATGTTCAGCGTAGGGGATTATTGAGGCTGTTATACCCATTATTGCAGGTGTCCATATCTCCATATGTGTATGTTCTGGCGTGATTTGGTCAGGGGTTAATGCAATATATGCTTCTTCTTCCTCGTCTGCATCTAGGTATTCAATAATTCCTCTCTTCACAAGATCGCTGAACTTCCACTCGCCAGACTTGAGCTTTGCAATATGTTCTGGTTTCAGCTTAAGTTTGCCGTTCTCAACAACTAATAAAGGCCTCCTTATTCTACCTGCATCTGTGTTTATATATACTTCATTTAAGTGCTCATCCCGTATATGCGCGACATTTACTTCTACACTTATCTTTCCCCGTCTTCTCAGGTTCCTGATCTCCTGTGCAAGTTTTTTACCATCAGGATGATATCCAATTAATCTACCATTTAAATATACACGGCTCCAAGAAGTATAATCAGGATATTCTTCCACCTCACCTGTGATCGCTTTTTTGATTTCCTCAATAATTTCATCTAAATTCTTTACTCCAAGTTTTCTATATAGTATAGGCTCTATATGCTCCTCCGGCACACCTACACTGACATGAGCCATTAATGCTAAGTTCTTTACAAGACCAATATTTGCTCCTTCAGGTGTTTCGAATGGGCACATTCTACCCCATTGTGTTGGATGAAGCTCTCTTGCTTCAAAATGTGGTTGGGTACGTTTTAGTGGAGATACTACTCTTCTAAGATGGCTCAGAGTGCTCATTAGGTTTGTTCTATCCAATAACTGGCTTACACCTGTTTTTCCGCCGGGCCAGTTTCCTGTAGCCATTGCATGTAGTATTCTATCTGTTAACATTCCAGGTTTGATAACCAGTTTAAGATCTAGTCTTCCATATTTACTATAGCTTCTCTCAATACTGCTCTTGACTTCTCTTATAAAGTACGTTACTAGATTGTGTCTTACAAGCTGGGCTAGGAGGTCGCCGGCTAGTTTAAGTCTCTTATTACGATAATGATCTTTGTCATCGGGTTTTCTACGATCAACAATGAGTTCTATTAGTTTATTCACCATTTGCCCTATAAAATATGCTTTCTTACGTCTAACCTCAGGGGTTGGCTCGGTGCCTATATGTGGTAGTAAGTATTCATCTAGTGCTCTTTGCGCTCTTCTTATACGTTCTTCTCTAGGCCTACCAATAGCTATTCTAGCACCAATATAGTCTAGTGCTGTCTCTATTGTTTTCCTCCTATGTTCTTCCTCGATTCTTTTTTGTTCCTCGGGAGAAGCGTTTTCTGGTATTTCTAGTCTTGGAAATACTGATTGAGCCTGCATAATTGAGGGTAATAAATAGGTTTGTAGATCAGGGTCTAAGCTGACAGCATAAGTTATCTCGAGTTCAGATGCTAAGCCTAGAGCAGTCATTAATATAACAACGGGAATACGGTGGCCGTGGAGATTTGCATAGAAAATACCGTCTTTTCTTCGTTCAATAACTAATTGGCTCCTCCTACCTTTAGCTACACTTATAACTTTGGCGATATGAGTTGCTGAAGACCCTTCACTTGCATAATCAACTAGTATATTGTTACTGGCTAGATCCTCTTGTGCAACAAGTACTTTTTCACTACCATTAATAATAAAGTAACCACCGGGATCTTTGGGATCCTCACCTATAGCAACTAGTTCCTCAGCGGTCATTTTACTTAATGGATCAATTTTGGATTTTAACATAACCGGGAGATCCATTAATTTAATTTCTTGTTCTTTATAAATACCGGTTTCATCTTGTAATGCAACTTTTAAATAGATAGGTACAGCGTATGTAAAGTTCCTCAATCTACATTCTAGAGGTGTAACTGTTCTTTCAAATCCCTCAATGGTTCTAATCTTGGGCTCGCTGCCTATACGGTATCCTTTAATCAATAATTTCCTATTGCCCGATATTGTTATTTCTTTGTGTTCACTTATTATTTCCGGCAATAAATGATCTATAAATCTATTATAGCTGTCTAGATGTTGTCTAACAAGTCCAAATTCTTCAAAGAAGCTCTTCATTACAGTCCATAAATCATCTGGGGTTGGGAACTTATTAGAGCTAGACAAGGCTTGATCACACCTTCTCCTTCTTTCTAGGTCTAAGTGTATCTACAACAACATATCTATAAGCAATTGCTTCTCCAGCTGTTGGGCTCTTCCTAATTATACGGATTATGTCCCCCGGCTTTGCTTTAATAGCTTTTACAACAGGGTCATCAATACTGATCCAGGGGAGTTGGGCAGGTTTTATTTTAAGTTTTCTCAGAAGCTCAGCAGCTTCTCGAACAGATAATACTTCATGTTTAGGAACAAGTTCGTGTTCTAAAATATTGGGTTTTTTTCGAGACATATTTATCTCAACCCGTAAGCATCTTTGCTATCCATACTCCAGTATGGCAATATATATCCTAACATGTCAATTAGAAATGGGAGTCTTAAACCTATCGTCTTAAATGTATAGGTCAACAGCTAGCCGCTCACCAAATAATTAATATTTTTATATGATATACTAAAATTTTACTTACCTTATAAATCTTATAAATACTAATCAAATGTAACCGTAGTAATATGGTGGACCGGCCGGGATTTGAACCCGGGACCTCTCGGATGCCAACCGAGCGCTCTTCCAGGCTGAGCTACCGGCCCATAAAACCCTGATATTTCTGATTTTTTACAATGCTTATAAGTTTTTCAATAAACTATTAATTATAGCTTTATATTGATTGTTTTTACTGTATGTTTCATTATTTTTTCGTATAACACATCTACTCCTATTCCCGCCTTGTCAGGTACATTGTATGTTCCATCCTTATTTAGTGTCCAAGGGGGCTCAACTATTTCTTCTTCGTAGAAACGTGTTGATTCAGATATGTCTGAAGGATACTTGATCATAGGTAATGTTGCTGCAGCTATTTGGAATGCTCTTCCTATTCCTGTTTCTAGTAATCCCCCGATCCATAAAGGAATATTATGTTTTTTAGCGAATTCATGAATTCTCAAGGTTTCAACTAGGCCACCCACTCTAGCAGGTTTAATATTTAATATCTTATAACTACCTAGTGCATAACCAGCTTTTGCATCGTGAACATTCTTAATGCTTTCATCTAAGCATATTGGCGTTTTTATTTCTCTTTGTAAAATAGAGTGTTCATATAGATCATCATAGTGTAATGGTTGTTCGATCATTAATAAACCATATTTATCTAATTCTCTAAAAATATAGGCATCATCGAGAGTATAAGCGGCGTTAGCATCTACTTGGAGAGGAATATCCCCATAGATTTCCCGAATTCTCTTTACAGGATCTACATCCCATCCAGGCTTGATCTTTATTTTTATTCTCCTATACCCTTTTTCCAATCCTTTATCAATATAGCGGATTAATTTGTCTAAATCACCTATTATACCTATACTCAGACCGGCCTCAACTTTATTTTTAACACCGCCAACTATCTTGTATAAAGGTTTGTTTTGAAGCTTAGAATATAGATCCCACAATGCAAACTCTACTCCTGCTTTAGCCATGTTGTGTCCTCTAACTATTTTTACTAATCCATAATACTGCCACGGATCACGTATGACTCTATGTTTTGCCAGGATAGATGCAATGTAATCTTTGATTATATGTATAGCTGTGTAGACAGTTTCATAACTGTACCAAGGACCAATATCAACTGGTGCTTCGCCCCACCCTTCTTCTCCGGAATAATCAATTACATGGATCAGTATTGTGTCTCTGATCCTTGTTTTGCCGAAACTAGTTTCAAATACCTCTTTCATCGTTGCACGGTAATGAATTATCTCTAGTTTTACGAGCTCCAAGGGAAATCTCCTGCCAAGACCCGATCAAGACTTCTACGCCATAATACATAAAAGCTCCTATTTAGACCATTAATTTTCTCAACAAGCATCCATATAACAATATAACCCTTAACATTTATGTAGTGGTTGAATAGTTCACGTAGTTTCAGCCTCCAATTCATGAGGATATCTCGACTAATCCTTCTTAACTTGGCAATATTGTATGGGATCTCTACGATAACAATGTCAGATCTAGAATCTAAATCTATATTTTCTAGTAGAACTATATTGTTCTTAATACTTGTTTTAGTAGCGTATTCGCCGCCTAGATTTAAAATATCCTGTAGGGAAGCCTTAGGAACTTTATCCTCTAATACCATCATTGTTCTCCGAGACTTGATCCACCATTCTGCTTCGAATCTATCACTTGGCATACCACGATTTATACTGTCTTCAAGATAACCATAATAGTTAGGAGTAAACTTTCTAACTATTACTCCATGCTTAACTATGTTAAAGTAAGCATTAGCGCTTTGAAGAGGATCATATGTCCAGCGAAACAATACATATCCTTTCTCTAGAGCCAGTATTCGCTGATACTTTTTCAATATTGTTCCTAATCCTTTATTTCGTAGCTCAGGTATGAAACCGAATAAATGACTATATACATATAATTGTCCATTTCTAAAACCGGGGATTCCAAACGTGAGCCCTACAGCTTCACCAGTTTTCTTATCAAAAACACCAATTAGTATTCCGCCATTTCTATGCCCTGATATAAGCATGTGATAAGTAACTGCTTCGATATAACCCGGCATACCCCATATTTTTATTTGAACATCCATTAACTCTCTATAATCACGAATACTGCAAGGTTCTCTTATAACTAATTGTTTACCATCAATATTTATTTCTTCGAACACTCTGCAGGCCATCGAGAGAGCCCTTAATTACTTGATTTTATTTGTTATTAAATTACTTATTTCTCTAAGATCACTTATTACAATACATTTTTCAGAACATTTATCAACGATATGTGTATTCCAACTCCTTTTTACCAAAACAAATAATACTCCCGTGTTTCTTGCGGTTAAATAATCAATATATGAATCTCCAACATAAATGGCTTGACTAGGTTTAATGCCTAGTTTATTCAACGCGGATAATAGTAGATCAGGATATGGTTTTCCTCTAAGCTTTCCCTGGTAACATTGAATCGTATCAAAGTATTCTATGATATCGAGTTTTTCGAGAAGTTCAATTGTTCTTTTACATGAAGATGAAGTAACTATTCCACATAGTTTATTGTTTTCTCTTAATTGTTTAATAGTTTCTAATACATCATTGTATAGGAGAGTATTTGGATTCATTTTTTCTTCAAAACATTTTCTAGCTTGTTCCAGTATAGAGTTATGTAAACGAGGATTTTTTGTTCCAGTATATTTTTCTAAAATAGTATCAGCCGGCAATCCTACAACTCTATATATGTCTTGAGGCTCTATTCTTATTCCATGTTTCTTGAAAGCTTTAGACCAGCATTCCGCTATTAATTCTACACTATTAATGATTGTGCCATCCATATCGAATAATACTGCTTTTACTACTTCAGTACTAGTCATTAAGCATCTCCTATGAATCCCGCTTATATGGTTTTCATGAAACATATTGTTTTATATATTTCTCTCTATAACCATATTCTATGAATATGTTTCCATTCGAAACTGGAGTTCTTTCATTGGAGTTTATGAGGTGTTTTAATGGTTAGCGACATAATAGATGAAATAATAGAGTCTAGATTGAAGAAGAAAAGCAAGATATTTATGAACAAAGAAATACTTCACCCGGACTATATCCCAGAAACACTTCCACACCGTGAAAAAGAGATTAGGAAACTAGCTGAAATACTAGTTGTAGCACTTAAAGGTGAGAGACCAAGCAATGTGCTCATATATGGTTTGACAGGAACAGGTAAAACAGCTGTTGCTAAATACGTGACTAAGAGATTAGCTGAGAAAGCACCAACACTCAATGCAAGACTATTACATGCATATGTTAACACGAGAAAAGTAGATACAACATATAGAGTAATAGCATCTATTGCTTCCTCACTAGGACTACGCATACCATCAACAGGTATAGCGATTAGCGAGGTTTACCGCAGATATATTAAAGCATTGGAAAACTGGGGCGGACTACACATTGTTGTACTGGATGAAATAGACTACTATGTTAAGCGAGAAGGAGACGATCTATTATATAAGCTTGTAAGAATAAATGAAGAACTCGAAAAAGCGCGTGTTGCAATAATAGGCATAACAAATGATATAAACTTCGTGGAAAATCTTGATCCACGTGTTAGAAGCAGTTTGGGAGAAGAAGAAATAGTTTTTCCACCCTATGATGCAGAACAACTATATGATATATTAAAGCAGAGAGCCGACAAAGCATTCTATCCCGGAGTGGTTTCTTCAAGAATAATATCCTACTGTGCAGCGTTAGCCGCGAGAGAACATGGTGATGCTAGAAGAGCGCTTGATCTACTAAGAGTTGCTGGAGAAATAGCTGAGCGTGAAGGAGCCAATGTTGTAACCATCGAACATGTTAAGAAAGCACAAATAGAGCTCGAAGAGGGGAGAATATATCAGGCAGCATCAACTCTTCCTCTGCACCCCAAACTAGTGTTGAAGGCAATAATAGAGTTAATGAAAGAAAAGGGAACAAGTACTACCGGCGAAGTATACAATAAATATTTCAAGATCGCATTAGAATATGGAATAGAGCCATTAACACAGAGAAGAATAAGTGAGATAATAACACAGCTGGACATGATAGGCTTAATAAATGCCGTAGTTGTCAGTAGAGGTAGGCATGGAAAAACAAAACTTATCAAGATAAATTCAGAGCTTTTAGACATTATTGAAGGAGCAATCAAATTATGAAAAACACAATAATAGCATGCGATGACGGATATTTTCCACAGTTTTTCAAAGGAGGAAAGGGGAGAACAATTCTCGCATGTATTAAAACTAGAAATAACTCTTTCATTGTAAGAATAGCTTTTAAACGAGTAATTATTGATGGAAGAGAAACAACACCTACGATAATAGATCTAGTAAAATTATTGAAGCCTTGCAAAGTAATCCTACTCGATGGAATAACTTATGCAGGATTCGATGTAGCCGATGCGCTACAAATACATGAAGAAACACAGATACCTGTAATAACTGTTCAACAATACCCATTAGATCTTGAGAGAATAAAGTATTCCCTCAAAAAACATTTTCTAGACTGGTCTAAGAGATACAAAGTAATCAGCAAAATATATAGGAACATGTATCCTCTGAGTACAAGATGGAAAACAATAGAGTTTTCTCCATATGGAATAAATCCAAAAGAGGCATCTAAACTACTCCTACAAACAATGATTTATAGCCCTATACCTGAACCATTAAGAATAGCTGATCACATAGCATCACAGCTTTCAAGACTTATACTTAGAAAAAATTTATAGAAGCGGGCCCGCCGGGATTTGAACCCGGGACCTACGGGTTAAAAGCCCGCCGCTCTACCAGGCTGAGCTACGGGCCCATAACCCTTCTAGAAACTATAACAGTTAAAACTGTAATATAAAGCTAATCTTTCGTGAATAATGGATAGAGGACAATGGAGTTATTGAAAACTTTGATGAAAGTTAAAAGTGGTAGCCGGGCGGGGATTCGAACCCCGGTCACGGGGGTTCTCCTCACCCGTTGAGCGGGTGATCCAAAGCCCCGCATCCTTGGCCGCTAGACGACCCGGCTACTTCTATTTAATGTATTGGTGTTTTTGGCCGTTTTAAATCTTTATTATTTAGGATTTATTATTTAGGAGAAGTTTTGTTTAGGAGAAGAATTTAATTTTAAAAACTTATCTTTTAGTTAATTCTATTATTCCTTCATAGGTTTTCTTATATATCTCGGTTGATTCTAATAGTCTTCTATTTCTAATATATTTCTTTGTGACGACTTTTGGTGGCAATCCATATTTCTTACTATATTCCTCTAATGGTATTCCGTATTCTCTCTGTGTTTTATCTCTATATATGTCTTCGAATATGTTGAATGCACAGAACGGTATTAATCTTCCATCTGGTGCTGCATAGTGGATGTTGCATCTCTGTACACGCTGTATATCGTAATTGTATAGATCCATGAAATGCATCATTCCAAGAAACACCATCTTATAGTGTAGTTCTCCTAGAGCTTCATAGTTTCTCCTAATAATTATATTCAGCAATAATTTATAGAGATCAAATCCTTCTGGCGCCCTCTTTTGATCAATGAATTTACGAATGCTATATAGTATTTTCATACCTACCATGAGCCTTGTTGAACCATATAATAAGTCTTCCCATTTATACTTCAAGTATTCTAGGAAACCTTCAACATCTACAAAATTTGTTATGGGCACTAATCTTGTTGTTCCATCGCTTCTGCGCTCAACATATACATAAGTGCCGGCTCCACACATCGGATGATTAGCCATTTCAAACTTGAATTCTTTAGCAAATGCTTCAATGAATCTTGAAAAGATCGCACTAACAGGTATTGGGAACCAAGCTTCCCTAGGTACTTCTCCATCTGTTTGTTCTTCAATAAGCTTTATAACATCAGGGATCGTGATTCTAAACTTAGCTCTTTCATGTTTCTTCATCATACCGGTGAGGCTGACTGGTTGGAAGTTAACAGCTCTTACAATGTCAACGTGTTTCGCGGCAAATCTCACTATTGCTCCCACTTCATGTGTGTTTACATTATTTATCACTGTTGGAACTAATACTACGCTAGTCATCTTAGCCTTTCTGAATACTTCGAAAATATATGGTATTTCCCAGTGATTCTTCCAGTTAGTAATAGGAGATACGCCATCGAAGCTTAGATAAACTGTATTCACACCACTTGTTCTAAGAGCTCTAGCATACTCTATTGCTTTAACTGGATCCTCCCAGTATAGCTCAGAGAATTTTATACCATTAGTGTTTAATTGGAGATGCCTTACCCCCTCAGCTTTTAAGGCTTTAACAATATCGATAAGGTCTTCTCTGAGAGTTGGTTCTCCACCTGTTAACTGAACATTAACTGCAACGCCTTGCTTCTTTATTTGTCTAATCATTGACACTATCTGTTCTATTGTTGGTTCATACACGTATCCAGCAGCTTCTGCATAGAAGAAACAATACCAACAGCTAAGATTGCATCTATTAGTTAATACAATATTTACTAGTGCACTGTGTTGTTTATGCATAGGACATAATCCACAATTGAATGGGCATGGACGCGTTACAGGTGTATAGATATGTCTAGCTCCTCTGCCTTCTTCATCCCACTTAATCATTTTCTTATAGATTTCTACGTCTCCATAATATAGTTCCTCGATCTCACCATGTTCTGGGCAAACTCTCCTAATATATACTTTTCCATTACGCTCTACAACTATTGAAGGTAATATCCGGTAACAATATGGGCAAACACTCTGAGTAATAGTTAGTAATTCTTCTCCTTCCCTAACCTTGGGAAGCTTATAGGAGATTTCACCAATATGTTTGGTTATTTGAAGAGTCAACTAGATCACCATCACATATAGATAAACAAGCCTAGGTAGTCTTACCACATAGTTAGTTCTCATGATTTATATTTTTTCCTATCCCACTATAATATTATAAATTTAATCAATAAAAATACAGTTAGATCTCAAACTCTTTAATAGCTCTTTTCCTATTAAATTCTTTAATAGCTTTTGCAAGATCTCTTATTTTCTCAATACTAATAGCTGTCTTAAGATCATCTATTTCCTCAGCTGATTCAATAATTATTCCTCTAAAAGCATCTTCTCTACGAATCATTAATGCTAAACTTGCTGGTTTAATTGATGAACGACTCTGTTTTTCAGGTAGTTTAACGAGTTCAATAATTATTCTACCTGATTTTACAACTGGTCTACGCTCCCAATCTTTCATCTCATTAAATAGGTTTTCCAACTTACTAATTAGTTCTTCACTCATATAGTATACGCCTCCATTATAAGCCTATAAACTTGTTATTTGCTAATATCTCCTAGTATAGATACATGTGGTATGAAATATAATATTTAATAGTCAATAAATATTTTCAACCATAATGATAAAGCAGTTTATTTATTATAGAGATATGGAAGGTAAAAATATATATGTATTGGATGTATAATGTAGTAGTAAAGGATCCTAGTATAGAGGATTATGTAAGAAAAACTCTGAACAAATATTATGGTAAATGGATTAATCTATCGAGAAAACAAAAGAATAACTCATATAATATAGTGGTTTCAACCGGGGAGAAAACCTCTATCCAGCTCACCGACCCAATAACAGTACATATACAGCTCGATCACAAACTTATAGGTCAACAGTTTAAATTAGCTAAAATTATAGAAACAGGTAGAGCTTTTCTTAGAAACCATATAGTATGGAACAACACATACAAGCTTGGCTTAAAAGGTGAAATGCTTGAACAATACGAGATAAAGCCTGCATATGATGTTTGGCTTGCTTTAGGCAAGGATTATCACAAATTACTTTTAAGTACTGGTTTAAACCCGCCGATCAATGCTTTGATCAATAAGAGATTCGCTGGAGAACACTATGTATATGATGGACCATATCTTCACGGTAAAATAATTGTGCCCGATAAAGGCTATATGCTGAAGAGTATAAAGTATAAAGATAAAGTATATGAGTCAATAGATCTAGATGAAATATTGAAAAAGAACAATGATACATTATTAATGAACTTATTTGTCGCCCGCAGATTTCTCGATAGTCTTGGTAAACCAGATATTGTTCTAGTAAGTTTTAGTGGTGGAAAGGATAGTTTAGTAGTTCTACACATGGCTAAAATGCATTATGGAGAAGATATGGTTAGAGGCATATATGTTGATACAGGTGTTGATTTTCCCCATACTAGGAAATATGTTGAAGAAATAAGTACAATGCTTGGTTTAGAAATAGATATTGTGAGAGCTGATGTAGATATATTATTGCCTAAGAAGGGATTACCTACAAAAAATAATCGATGGTGCACATTAAGAAAAACTCATGCTTTCAAAAAGAGGCTTAAATGGTATAAGAAAAGATTTGATCGAATTCTCGTACTCGTAGGTGATAGAGATAGCGAATCTGTATTAAGAGCTAGAAAACCTCCTGTTCGTAAAAGAGAAGGATATCTAGAAGCAGCACCTATTAAGCAGTGGAGCACATTCCTTGTTCAACTATATCATTTAAAATATGATCTACCACTGAATCCTTTATATTTAAAAGGATTCTATAGGCTCGGATGTTATATATGTCCAGCACTAACTGCTCTAGAAAAACATGTAATGTTTAATTACATGTTTAGAGAACTCAAAGATCTTTATTGGTTTAAAGAGTTTTGGAGAAGAAATCAGTAAGGGCGTTTATCTTCATCTATTCCTCGGTAGATTGGTCGTTCATCATTCTAAGTCTTCTTATCCCTTTTCTCCTAATATTTAATATTTCTTCTCCTGAGAGTTCTAGAGGATCAACATTTAGAGTTTGAATGTCTTTTTCTAAATTATACTCTGTATAAATACCTGCATTATTCAGTTTATTATTAGCTTCTTCTAGAGAATAAGTATTATTAACTAATTGTGCAGGCTTAGATAAACCATAAGTTATTCTGGGGTCAGTCATGAACATTAATGTATTGATAAGATTAATTTTTATAGACCTAGTATTTTTCCTTATCGGCATGTCTCCTTGGAAACCTTGGAAGGCTATTAATGCGGCTCTGCTGGCTTCGCTTTTAGCGTATTTGAGGATTTTCTCTAAAACTATTATATCGCTTTGCTCAAGACCCATGGCTCCATAGTAGCCTTTCATTGAAGCAATCATGCTGAGCCTCTGCAACACATATTCTTGGCTTAATTCTCCATCACTACCTGGCGAATGTACTATTAGATAGGAGTTTTTGAAATGGTTAAGCATTGCTAAACCCATAGAGTCTGCTAGGGGGCTCCACAAGTTGTCTTCATATCCTTCTGCAAGAACATCCCCTCCAACATCTACTCCTACAATCTTGTCTATACCATATTTTTCATCTACTCTACTAACTCCCTCCACGTATCCCTGGACACCGCTCCATAGATCAAAAACAAATACTTCTTCGTTAAGTGCTTTAGAAACATTTACTGCTTGGAAAACAATTTTCCTACCATGACGTACAGCATATGATTCCTGATTAATTATTCCCGCATACTTATCTACAAGTTTAATTTTTCTTATCTCATCTAAGTGGATGGGTCCAGGAACAGGATCGTATACGAATCTCTCCCATACAATACTGCCAATATATGTTTTAACGCCTAGTTTTCTCAACATATAAGCTATTACAGCCGCGGATACTATATCTCCTCCACCACCTATACCGATAACTAATACTTTATCGTTTCTTGAAAACATGCTCAACATATTTTGAGCACCTAAAGATATCTATAGAACAGAGCTGAGTTAATAAGTGGTGCACAAGTTATGGGGAGAGTAGTTATTATAGCTGGCACTCCGGGGACTGGTAAGACGACAATTGCTAGATTATTATCGAAGAGAATAAATGCTGTACATGTAGATGTTAGCAGATATGTTATAGACAATAAGTTATATATAGACTATGATTCTATGCATCTAAGCTATGTTATTGATGAAGAAAAAGTTGTCAAGAAATTACTGGAACTAGTTGAGAAGAGCGATAAAATAGTTATTATAGATACACATTATCCCGAGATCTTACCTCCTAATATTGTAGAATATGTTTTCGTTTTGAGAACAAATCCTATTATATTAGAGGAAAGGTTGAGGAAGAAGGGCTGGCCTTGGAGAAAGATTAGAGAAAACGTTATGGCTGAAATATTATCTATCGTGGTATCTAACGCTATAAACAGGTTTGGCGAGGACAAGGTATTCGAAATAGATACTTCTAATAAAACACCTGAGAAAGTTGTTGAGGAAATAATAGGTATTATTAAAGGATATATTAAGCCGTTTAAACAGAGAATCGATTGGTTATCCCTGCTAAAACCAGAGGATATAATGAGGTATGAGAAAAGCGGTGAAGAATAGAAATGGTTAAGGGATTCATACTAGCTGGCTGGAATGATCTGAGGAGAATAGTGTCTAGGGCAGATGTAGTATTAGAAGTTGTTGATGCTAGAGAACCAATGAGTACTCGGAGTAGGAAGTTAGAAAAAATAGTTTATGAGCTTGGAAGAGAATTGATAATTGTACTTAATAAAAGCGACTTAGTACCTAGAACTATTGTTGAAGAATGGGCTAGGTTATTGAGGAGTAGAGGATATAATGTAGTCTATATCGCAGCAACTAAACATATGGGTACAAGGATTCTTAGGAGAAGAATTAAAGAAGTTGCACCAGCATTACCCGTTATAGTAGCTGTTACCGGATATCCTAAAACAGGTAAATCTTCAATAATTAACGCGTTGAAAGGAAGACATTCAGCTTCCACAAGCCCAATACCCGGCAGTCCAGGCTATACTCATCATGCTCAATTATACCGTGTGGAGAAGAATATTTTAATGATAGATACCCCTGGAGTAATCCCTGTGGAGGGTTCTTCTCTTGAAAGAATATTGAGGGGTATAAGTCCTGAACAACTAGATGATCCAGTGCCCCCAGCAGTAGAGCTTATTCGTAGAATAATTAAGTGTTCACCCAACGCATTTGTTAGAGCATATGGTATATCTTCCAGAGACCCCTACGTTATTCTCGAGGAACTAGCAGTTAAACGCGGTTGGTACTATAAAACAACTAAAGAACCATTAATAGAGGAATCTGCTAGAACAATAATTAGAGATTACCATAAAGGAAAAATCCCATATTATGTTAAACCACACGAATATATTTAACTCTCATAACTATTATTTTCATAATGTAGAAAAATAATGTTTCTTGGAGAGCTTAACATGTTATCTGAGAAAGAAATTGATAGGTATAGTAGACAATTACCTATTATAGGATTGGAAGGGCAACAAAAACTTAAGAAATCAACAGTTGTTATCGTAGGTGTGGGGGGACTAGGATCGGCTGCATCATATTATTTAGCAGCATCCGGTATTGGGAAACTTATACTTATCGATAACGGCTTGGTAGAGGAAAGTAATTTACAGAGACAAATACTTTATACTGTCAATGATATTGGGAAACCAAAGGTTGAGGTAGCTGCTGAAAGGCTTAGATTACTTAATCCATACATAGAAATAATACCTGTTAATGAGTTCTTCGATGAAAACGTTGCTATGAAATATTTTAGAGTTGCAGATGTAGTTGTTGATGCTCTAGATAATTGGGAGGGTAGGCTGGTTATTGATAAAATTGCTCATAAACTTGGCAAACCATTTATCCATGCTGGAGTACATGGTTTCTATGGTCAATTAACAGTTATTATTCCTAAAAAGACTCCTTGTCTAAAATGTATATTTCCCAAAAAACCCTCATATACTGTATCTCCTCTACCAATAATTCCAACCACACCAGGAGTATTAGGTGTTCTCGAGGCTAATGAAGCATTAAAGATTCTTCTTGGGAAAGGAGAAATATTTGCTAATAAGCTACTAGTATATGATGGATTAACGGGGATGTTTGAAGTATTAAAGCTTAGCATGTCTCCAGATTGCCCTGTATGCACTGAATACTATGAAAAATAATGTTTTCTAACCGCCCATTTCAGGTGTTGTAAAAACTACTCTATCATTATCTTTGAGTTTATAATTAGGTTCATCAACGGGTTTCCCATTAACAAAGATGGCGAAAACAAGTCTACCATTTTTAACTCCTCTATAAAATCTCGGACTTAGTTCTTTCCCTATAGCTTCTATTAAATCATTTAATGTAGCATTATCATCTAATATGAAGTCATGAAAATGCTTACCTACAACATCTCCCGCTCGTGCTAGGAAAACGACTCTAACCTTTATTGTCATATTTACCACCACTAAATATTTATCCACCAGTAGCTTGTCTTATTATTAATACCTTGTCTCCTTCTCTTATCATGTTTTCCCCTTCTTTGTCTAAATCAATTAACCGATCATTTATAACTAGGGCTACAGAGTCAGGATCATCTATGTCCAGCAGATCCAGTAGATCCTTTGCCTTAATATTTTTCTTATCTACAATAAAGGTTTTTCTATCAGGTAAAACAGTAATTTTGATCACTTTAACGACACCTTTTTATGAAATATTTTTGTATAGAACTTATTATCTAGTTTACTATATGTTTTAATGTGTCAAAACATGATTTATAGTTTGTAATTTATAGAAGGGGTATTTCGAGAATATGTCTGGTTTCGGCGTAATTGAAGATAAGGTATCAATAAATAATCATGTGATCGTTGTTGAGAAAGAGGGTGAAATAGCTCATTACTATAGATATGTTAATGGTGAAGTAAGGGTTTCTAAAACAATTGTTAAGCCTGTACGTTTCGAACTTGTGCCTTTCTATCCAGTAATGTTGCCTATAAGATTTACCAATTATATACTAGTCGAACTGTCTAGGAATATTCTTGTTCCGAGCAAGGGCGAAGTAACTATTTACGTCAAGATCCCGGTTAACTTGGCAGTTTATGCTTATGGTCGTCATCGTAGATTTAAAATTATAGATGTCTTTTCCATAAATAAGATCAAGTATACATTGTATGGTATTCCAGATAGAGGGATTGTTGCAAGATATTGGAGATCTCCTCCTAATGTAGATCTTCCGGAGCCCATGATGGGTGAAGCAATTGCTCTAGTAAATATTAGGAATAGATAGGAATAGATATGATGGATGGGTTGAGATAGGTAAGATACTGCTTGATTCACAAATATTGAGGCTATACTATATTCCTAGATCGTGGACAGCATATACACAGGTAGTAATTATGGCTGTGAATTCTCCTATAACAGCGACAATTTATTATGGTAGAAGAATAGAAGCGAATGCCAAACCCATTCATGATCCTCCTGCTTTTAAGCCTCCACGTATACTGGCTAAAACAGAAATGTTGTGGGGCTTGAAATAAATGGATGGTTTTAACGTAACTGGTCTAGTTGAAATGTTCGAGAATATTGATTGGTTAAAAGTATTGATAGCAATGATAATATTTGTAGCAGGAGTTCTAGCGGCGTCGATATTTAGAATACTATTCTATAAATTATTCATAAGATTCCTACCAGAGCCTACCAGTAGGAATGTTGCACGTGCAATATACTATTCTACTGTATTCGTAGCTGGAGTTCTAGCATTAGGTTATCTAGGAATAGATTTAACAGCATTTATTGTAGCAGGTGGAATTATTGGTATAGTTCTGGGTTTCGCTCTTCAAAACATTACAGCTAACTTGTTCTCAGGTCTTTTCTTGTACTGGGAAAAACCATTCAAAATAGGCGATTTAGTCCGTATAAGCGATATTGAGGGGTGGGTTACAGATATAACGATTATGTCTACACGTATATTAGGATTTGATGGAGTTAAAATAAGAATTCCGAATCAAACAGTTTATCAATCACTTATTAGAAACTATTATGCTACTAGGGTTAGGAGAATAGATTTCGTTGTAGGCATAGCATATAAGGAAGATGCTGAAAAAGCCTATAAGGTTATTGAGAAAGTAATAGATGAACATCCACTAGTACTCGTTAATCCTCCTCCAGACATATATGTTTATGAGCTGGGAAATAGCAGTGTAAACATATTAGTGCGAGTATGGGTTCCATCGAGATGGGATCTAACCTACAAAGTCATAAAGGATCTGCTGTGGAAAATTAAGAAATCAATAAGTGAAGCAGGAATAGAAATACCCTTTATACAGAATGATGTATGGTTCCGTATACCATTAAAAATAAGGCTAGAGGAGTCTAAGGAAACCTAAAATATACTGTTTCTTAACAAGTATTTTTGTTTAAATACATCAACAATATACAGGTATCTAGGGAAAAATAAGTTAATTAAGCAAAAGATCATAAATGATCAAGCCGGGTTGGTAACAATTTTTATGTATTAAATAAGTGTTATGTATTAAAATAGAAGTGTATATGTTTCATGGAGACTTAATAGGGTAGTTAATCACCAATTAACTTCCATCTAGGACAGTTAATTCCCCGATCACATATCTCCAAAGGATCTCGCAGATCTTCAAAGATACTTTTCAAAATAGAGAACAATATACGATTTCCCAAACCATAATTAATATTTTAATCACTATCCAATAATATGATCAGAAATCATAAATACATGAATAGATCAAGCATGGAGCTCCTAAACATTAATGCCTAAACTAAATCTTATACATAGCATGATGAGTAAATGTTAAACCTGATACTGTTGAATTCTTAGGTAATTGTTCAAATTGATCGATAATATTACTGATCCAATATGATCAACTGTTTCTAAGCTGTGAGAACCTAGGTAAAAATACGGTTTAATCCCCGGATCTTTATCGATAGGTAATACTCATATGGGATTAGACACTTTTATAAGTTCCAGATATGTTTTATAGAATTAATAAATATTTCAGTGATTCTTAATAGTATTCTTATTTCTTATATGTGTCTTTTACCATATATGGTATTACTGATCCAACCTGATCCTGGGTTTTTTGATATATTTTACCTAGGTGTTTTCCGGGTTTTGTGGGGGGTAACTGTTTTTAGGGTATTACTTATATGTGTTTTGATATTTGTTTGTATTTCTATACTATATTAGGGTTTTTGGTTTTATTATTGATTCTTGTTTTATTATTTTTCCTGGTGATATTGTTGTTGATGCTCCTATTCTTGTATTGTATCCTATTACTGCGCCCATTTTTCTAATTATTTTTGTTGGTGGATGTACTAGGTGTGTTCTTAGTCTTGGTGGTTTTTCTTTTTCTGGGAGTACGTTTAGGATTGTTGTGTTTGTTCCTATTGTACAGTTTTCTCCTATTATTGAATCTACTATTGTTACTTTACTGTCTAATAATGTATATGGTTGTATATTTGATTTCTTTATTTCATTATATGATCCTATTCTTACCCTATATTCTGCATCGCTGTATTCTCTTATGAAACTATGTGCTCCTATGAATACTTTTTCTCCTATATATGCTGGTCCTTTGATTACTGAATAGTGGTCAATATATGTATTATCTTCTATTATTACTGGACCTTTTATTATGGTTGTTGATTCTATTTCTGCTTTGTTACTTATTTTTGAATGTTTTAGTTCTGATAATAACTGGTATGTTGCTTCCAGTATATCTGTTGGGTATCCTATATCTATCCATAGCTTGTTCCATAGAACTGTTTTTACTTTACCATTCATTGCTAGCTTGTTTATTGCTTCTGGTAAGGTATTGTTTTCTTCTAGGTAGTCTAGAATAGTTGTTGGCAGTATATATATTCCTCCAACAATATATGTTTGATCAGCTTCTCTAGCTTGTTCTCCACTAATTATTTTTTCAACGTATCCTTCCTCGTTTATTATTGCTAAACCATATGTTTCAGCATATTCTGGATCATATGGTGCTATAAGTATTGTAGCATCTGGTTCCTCCCTATAGTGTGTTGATAATAATAAATTGAATGCTTCAGGATCAACTATTATATCTCCGTATACTAAGAAGAAGTAATCAGTATCTCTAAGCTTGTTCTCAGCAACAAGTATTGCTTCACGAACACTTGTGCCCACAACTTGTTTAATCGGAGTAATTGTTCCTAAACTAATACTATTAGCTGTTTCAACAACTTCTTCCTCCCCCTCCCTATATACTAGAATTGTTTCTCCACGATTAACTCTCTGAATACTTGTTAATGGATAATAGAGAATTGGTTTACCTAGGATCCTCAATAATACCTTATTTTTACCTGGTGGTATTAGGACTGAGAGTTCTGGTTTAGCTTTTCCAGCTGCTAATACGAGGTTTTTCAACGTCATAATTCATAACCCTGCATAAACTATTTGTTTATTATGGGTAAAAGAAGTATTGATTTATACATGGCTTATTCCACTGTAACTGTTTTTGCTAGGTTTCTGGGTTTATCGGGGTCGTATCCTTTACTAACCGCTGTATAGTATGCTAGTAATTGTTGTGGTGGTATATGTGTTATTGGTGTTAGTATCCAGTGTGTATCAGGTATTTTAAACTGGTAATCTAACTGGTCGCTTAAACTAGTATTCTCAGATGCTACACCAATAATAACTGCTCCACGAGCTTTCATTTCCTGAATATTTCCAAGCAATAACTTCTCTAAATCTTCTCTATTAGGAATTGTGAAAACAACCGGGAATTCTTCTTCAACCAAAGCTATTGGGCCATGCTTAGATTCTCCTGCAGGATAAGCTTCTGCATGAATATAAGCTATTTCTTTAAGCTTTAAAGCTCCTTCCATAGCTACTGGTACACCGATAGATCTGCTTAAATAATAAGCATTACCAATACTTCTAAACCATTCAGCCAATCTTTTAGCAACAGGTTCTGAACGAGAAATTACTTTACCAACAACCTCCCCACTCTTACCAAGCCATTCACGAAGCTTGTCAGCCTCAGATTTTCTAAGAGAACCAGATGCTTCAGCATAAGCTATTGCTAGCCAAGACAATACAAGTGATTGAGTAGTAAATGTTTTAGTTGCAGCAACACCTATCTCTGGACCGGCTCTAGTATAGATTGCTATATTGCTTTCACGAGGAATAGCTGAATCAACAACATTACTAACAGCTACTACTCTAACACCTCTATCCTTAAAAGCTCTCAAAGCTTTTAAAGCATCCATTGTTTCCCCGCTTTGACTAACAACAATTAATAAGTCTCTATCACTAGCAGTTAAATAATAGGATTCATACTCGCTAGCAATAAATGGTGTAACTAATCTCTTACCCAAAGTATTCATTAATAATGAAAAATAATATGATGCATGAAAACTCGTACCAGCAGCTGTAACATATATCTTATCCGCATCAAGCATTAACTTAACAGTTTCATCAACAGCAATATCATGTAGTATACCATAATATGTATCCTTCAATGCACGAGGTTGCTCATGGATTTCTTTAAGCATGAAATGAGCATAACCACCACGGGTAGCGTCTTCAAGACTCCACTCAACAACTCTAACATATTTCCTCCAATCAACCACACCACCCCTAATATCCTCTACATAAATACTTGTAGGTGTAACATATCCTAACCACCCATCTCTAACAGTAATAATTCTCCTAGTATACTCTAGTAAAGCAGGAATATCACTAGCTAAAATATTGAATCCATCACCCAATCCAATAATTAATGGACTATCTTTCTTAGCAAAAAATATCTTATCAGGCTCAATACTAGAGATCATTATTAATGCATAGCTTCCATCAATCATTTCAACAGCTTTCCTAAAAGCTTTAAAGAGGTCATTTGTATTCTTATATAGTTCCTCTACAAGATGAGGAAAAACCTCTGTATCAGTATCACTTCTAAAAACATGTCCCTTATCAATCAACATTTTCTTTAATTCTCTAAAATTCTGAATAATACCATTATGAACAACAGCTATTCTTCCAGAACAATCAATATGTGGATGAGCATTATTATCACTAGGAGTACCGTGAGTAGCCCATCTAGTATGGCCAATAACAGTTAAACCCTCAATACTCGATAAACCAATTCTACGCTCAAGATCAGCAATTCTACCCTTCCCCTTCAAAACCCTTACACACCCACCAACAACAGAAGCAACACCAGCAGAATCATAACCTCTATACTCAAGCCTTAACAAACCACGATAAACCATAACACCAGGACTATAAGGAGTCTTACCAAGTAAAGCAACAACCCCAATTATACCGCACAAACCAATAACCACCCAGTCAATATATTTAGCTATCCATATTATTGTCTTAAAGAATACTATCAACAATTATAAATATATAAATAAATAATCACTACCACACATATAGGGTGCTATGCGTTGAGCAACACGTTAGTCATAAAAATTACTGGAAAACTATTCGACACAAATGCTTCCTTAATAAAGAAATATGTGGAAATATTCAAGGATCTAAGCGGAAAATATAAATTAGCAATAATAACCGGAGGAGGAGGACTAGCACGAAAATACATTGGTTATGCGAGAGAAATAGGTGTATCATCTAATTATTGGCTAGACATGATAGGTATAAGATCAGCACAACTAAACGCATACTTATTAATTTCAAGCCTATACCCCAAAGCCTATCCAGAACCAGTAAACAACCTAGAAGAATTATTGAGAATAATGAATAACTATGAAATAGCTGTTCTAGGAGGATTAATACCTGGACAATCAACATCATCTGTAGCATTAGAAGTAGCTGAAGCTCTAGGAGTCAGTAAAGTAATAGATTACTCTGCTATAGACAAAGTCTATGATAAAGATCCTCTGAAATATCCAGATGCAAAACCATACGATAAAATATCAATAGCAAAACTGAGAGAAATACTTAGACAAAAACAATTACCAGGAGAATACGCATTAATAGATCTAAGAGCACTAGACATTGCTGAGAGAAGCAAAATAACAATAATCATTACACATTACAAAAAACCAAATACCATATACGATATACTAAGAGGAGAAAACCCGGGAACAATAATTTATCCATAAAATACTTATTCTAGCTTACCTAGAACTTTTCTTAACCAATAAGTTAAAAGTCTAGCTTCATACTTGCTAATCCTAGACCTATAAATAATCTTTTTCCAAATCTCCATAATTCTCGATACCTTCTCATCTTTAACGAGAACTTTCTTAGAAATATCATGTATAAGTTTAAGAATAAACTCGATCTCATCTCTCCCGGCTGATGGAGGAATATTTTCTGCACGAACACCCCTGATATTCCATATCTCCCATAAAAACACTGCAACAGCTTGACTAAGATTCAAAACAGGATACTCGGGATTAGCGGGAATAGTTACTAAGACATCAGCATATCTAAGCTCCTTCCTAGTTAAACCAGTGCTTTCCCTCCCAAACAATATAGCTAACCTGTTTACACGCCCCTTCACCATTTCGACAAAGTCTCTGAGGGGAACAGCTTGTCTAACCACATCACCAACACTATAGCCTTTAGCCGTAGTAGCTACAACTAGATCAACATCTTTAATAGCATCCACTAAATCATCGACAATAATAGCTTTCTTCAAATAATCACTTGCCTTAGCAGCATATCTAAGAGCTTCCTCAAGATCAGCGGCAGGCTTAACTAAGTATAATTCGTCTACACCGAAATTAACACATGTTCTAGCAATAAATCCTAGATTAACAGATCCCTCGATCCCTACAAGAACTACTCTAACATACACTTCTTAACAGCCTCCACAACAATGATGTCTTCGAAAAAGAAATGCTTAATATTTTTCCTAACAATACGAAAACACTTCTTAGACAAATAATTCTCAATAATAATTGGTTGTGAAAGCGAAGAATATACTAGGTAGAAAACACCATTTTCAACTAGGAGATAATATGCTGAATCTATGAATTCGAGAACAGCCTCATACCCCCTAGATCCGCCGACTAAGCTATAATCATACAAGTTCTCCGGAGTACCTGGGAGATATGGTGGATTAGCAACTACTAGTTCAAAATAATTCTCAAGTATAGAATCATTATCTATGGAAGCAACTAATCCTTTATGCTGATAATTATTTAATTTAAGATTATATACTGTATTTAAAAGAGCAACTGGATTAATATCTATAAATAATGTTTTGGAACAAATATTTTTTGAAAGCAAATATAACCCCACAACACCTGTTCCACAACCTAGATCAACACAGTTATTGAAATAATCATTATCCCTAATAGTCTCCAGTAATAACCAAGTATCATCACTCGGCTCATACACATTGTAGAATACAGCTAACCTAGAGAAACCTAAGTCGACAACATATCTTATATTATCTCCTCCGCTAATTTCAAGAACACCTCCGGAGACAAATCATATACTCTAGCTTTATCATCAATACCTAGCCTACGAATCACGTCAATGTTTAAACCCAGCTCACTCATTATCGTCTTTAAAGCTTTCTTCCTTCTCTTACTAAATAATAATCTAGTAACTTCTTCAACTCTTGATATAACCTCATCATATCTACGTTTTCTCTTCAAAATAATCATTTGAGACGAAACCTCTGGTCTAGGATAAAAAAATATTGGTGGATAAACAGGCCCCTTCTCTATATCGAAGACTAATCTAGTTAAAACAGTAATTCTACCATATTCTTTAGTGCCAGGCCTAGCCAGTAATCTATCCACTACATCTTTTTGAAAAACAAAAACTGCGTATCCAACAGAATTGCTTCTAGCAGTTTTAACAATTATATCGCTTGTAATATGGTATGGTGCGTTTGAAATAACTTGTTCAACACTCCAATCAAGATCTAAAGCATTACCATTGATCAGTATTCCTCGAGGACTAATTAGATCCCTGCATATTCTCGATAATCTCTCATCAATTTCTATAAAAACACTATATTTCGAAGCTTTTCTCGATAAATAATAAGATAATGAACCTATACCAGCCCCAATCTCCAACAACGTTTTATTAGGCAATACATGCTTGAGGAAATCATGTATAATTCTTGGATTCACAATAAAGTTTTGACTAAGCTTCTTCCTAGGCCTTATACCGTGTTTTCTGAGAAGATTTATTGTCCAAAAATATAGTGCTCGACTACTAGTTAGTGGAGGAGCAGACAAGAATAACCACTGTAGGAGAGGTATAGTTATGATCTAGAAGATCTCGCCGTATATTCTCTCTAAATATCCTAGATAAATACCCTTCCTTTCAGGAGGTTTAATGAATAAATAGTATTTCTCGCCTCCCCTAAGCTCATCAATTATTCTTTCTGTCAAAACCTTGACTGGATCAATTTTTGTTCTTTCACGTATATCCTTAAAGCTTTCAAATCTCTTACGTTCACGTTCATAAAGTATAGACCTCATAGTTTTCTTACCTATTCCAGGCAATAATTCTAATGCGTGAAGCCTTATATTGACTGGTTCAGCAATATTAAAGAATTCAACAAAGTATTTCTCATTTTCCAAAATAATTCTCTTAACAGCTTCTTCGAGATTTGTCCTAGCAACACTAGTTAAGTCATCGTAAACTATATAGATAGGTCTACGAACTTTCGAATGAGGACCTAGATCAACTTTTTCAAATATTTCAAGCCTAATAGCTGGAAGAGGAACAGCTTCTAACAAGGTAAAATACTTTGTACCTATACCCTGTGCAACAGGCTGGTTCCTGTGCTCATAGTGTCTATCAGTTGGATTACCAAACTCCATGAAGTCGAGGACAATCATGTAGGGCTCCTTGCAATAGAACCGCCGCTCCCCGCGCCTACCGGTTCTTCTCCTATAAGCATACATTTAACCCACCTAGATGAGATAAATCCCGTATTTCTACACTACTTATATTTGCGTATATCTAGCCTTAATTTTTTATGTTAAACAATACTAGGAAAGAGAAAATGTTGATTGTCAAAAATCATGTTCATTCTTTACAATACGGTTTAATAGTCTCTAGTATTTGTTGAGCTGTCTCCGTATCAATAACTTTTTCTTCAAGCTCGAAAAGTATGCGGAGCTCGTCAAGAGTTTGTGGACAAATATTTATGATCATAATTATTGTTTCATCTTTCAAATCCATATTTTTAAGTACATTCCTTAAAGCTTCAGATGATTCAGGCTCCATTTTCGAGAACTCAGATAGATAATGCAGGGTCTTCGATAGTAGCATCGATACAGATCCTTCTCTCTCCTGTATTTTATCAACAGCTTTTTTAAGAAGTTTGTATGCTTCGGGATTTGATAACAGTTTCTCCTCTAATATCTCTACATCTAGTTCTTCAGCCAAAAGCCTTCACCTGATCAAGGTATGTTTATTAATATATAAATAGTTGATGCTAAGCTTTTGCAGGTCTTAAGTGTTCTGGTCTAATAAATAATGTTTTCTCCTTATCTCCAAGAGTGATTTTTACAATATATGCTTTCCCTCTCTTACCAATTATTGTCCCTGTTTTTCCATGGTATCTTCTATGAGGCATTCCCTTATGTATTGCTGGATTAACAACAATATGTACTTTATCTCCAGGCTTATAATCTATCATTAATAAGCTTAGAGGTGGAACAGCTCCTTTTTCACGAATATGTTTACTGAAGACCTTCCTAGTTCTATGCCTGTATCCCCTAGGTGCTTTAACCATGTTGTTCTCCCCTATACTTCTCCATATAAACTACTTTGTCCACACGTGTTTGTTCCGCATTATAGACTAGTATTCAAGATAATAAGATTTACCCATTATAAAGAATTCTTTTCTCCCAATATACTATTTTGTTTCAACAACAAATACGTCGAGCTCTAATGGATAAGCTTGTACGCCTAGAATATCTGTGAAGCTAGGAGTAGTTCTGCCATCATCTCCGTGTACAAGTTCTTTAACATATAAGCCCCCGTCACAATATACTATTGCTTCAAATAATTTATCATGTAACATTTTAGTCTTAATCTCATATACTCTTCTTATTCTTAGAGTATCTTTTTTACGTCTCAGAATCCTCTTAGGTGTTCGTTGATGAATAACTCTATTCCTATACTCTTCTTCTAACATCCTCAATTTATCAATAGTTATAGGCTCAGCAGTATATACTAGGATCTTATATGCCTTCCTCTTCTTTGACCCCTCACCCTTTAAATACTCGATCTTAGCCCTTGAAGAATAACCAGTAATTTCTGCTTCGATAAGAGTTGATCTGAGCAGTTCATTTATTAAATCCATATCCACATATCTAAACCTCGGATTTTTCACTTCGATAACCATAGGCCTACCTGTTCCAAGCATTCTAGCATCAACATCCTCTCTGCCAGAAGCGTGGAGAACTATTCTTTCAGATTCAAATATTTCTCGTAGCCTATCATTGAAGAATTCTTCTAAACTATAAGGGTACTCCTTGATCCCCGTTTTAGATAACCATATTGTATGTGAAATATTTCTTCCACGCTTCCAGTATCTTCCCTCAAACAATATTGGATTAACAACTGCCCTCACCTCATCTGTTTCATAATCAATTATTACCATGACATCTGGTCGATCAAAATCCGGTATATAACCATATTTATCCCTAACTATTTTTCCAACCTCCCTCTTAATCTCGTTCTTAATTGATTCACTAGTTTCTAACCCGGAAAAACTCGATACTTCTATTTCTCTAAGCATTGTTTCCTGAGACAATGACACACCTATTATAAACGTATATGCATTATATTGTTCCAGGAGCCCAGCCGCTTTTCTAGCAAGATATTCAAAGTATTCTTCGCTTAGCTTATTTCCGCAAATATAGCATTTTGCAGGCTCTATTTTTTCCTCATATATTTTCTCATACAGTCTCGTAATAGGGTCTCCAGCGTTTACAGCGTATTTTCTAAGAGTTTCTTTATCAATTATTTTATCTTGGAGTTCTTTATGAAGGATCATTTGTAGAATTGTCTTAATAGCATATCCTCTCTCAGAATTCTTTAGTTGCAAACCATATTTAGCAAATTGTCTGCCTAAACAATGATGGCATAGAGGATACCTTGCCAACAAAGCCTTAGCTGTCCTAATCATCTTAGCTGATTGGTTCTCTATACTCGATTCTTCCATATCGCCTAATCCACCCACCAAACGCTTTATCGATTATGTGGTGACTAAAAATAATGAATGATACTGTATCCGGTGCTTTAACCGTTAATATAGTGGAATACCTTAATTGGTATAAATGTTTCATTGAGTAATTATCAATTATCAATATATTAAATAATGTATTAGTTAACGGGCTCCAAGCAATTAATTTTTCGTCTAAATAATATTTGCTACTATTAGTTAAGACGAGATCATAGCTATTGTTTTCCATAGAGAATATTGATGAAGGATAAATATTTGTTCCAACAAACAATTTGTTTCCGCAGAAAAACTTGTTGATAAAGCCTCTCAAACTTTTCTCTTCCGCATATAGGTGCCTTAACTTATATCCGTTTAGTGAGTAAGCTATTTTTCTAGTATGATCTAGTATGTATAGTATTGTATCAATTCTTATCCCGTGACTTACAAGTAGGCTGTGGAGAACAATGTTTTTTACAGTCTCAAGGTTTTTGCATGGATTATTTATTGAGACAATAACTGTTCTATGAGGCTTGTAATTCATGGTTTAAAGCCGAGCTGTAGTTTTTCAAGGAGATCCCTGCGTTTGCGGAGTTGTTTAGATAACTTCTTCATCATTTCATATTGTTTCAATAATTCGCGCACGTCTTCAGGCTTAACACCTGCTCCATAAGCTATTCTCCTAATTCTTCTCCGATCAATTATTTCGGGCTTATCTAGTTCTTCATAAGTCATAGAATTTATGATTGCAAGCCATTTCTTGATTTTCTCCTCTGCTTTCCCAGCCTCTATTTCTAATGGTATTTTCAGGCTTAGCCCCGGGATCATTTGTAGTATTTTTCTCAGAGGACCCATTTTCCTTAAGCTAACAAGTTGTTTATAAACAAGCCTCATATTTAATCTTCCAGACAAAAACTCCTCGACATCCTTCTCTGTAAACTCTACCTTGATCCTTCTAACCTTCTCAATTAATCCTTCAAGATCCCCTATGCCCAGTATTCTAGCAACAAATCTCGGGGGCCTAAATACTTCTAGCTCATCTATTTTCTCACCAGTACCTATAAACTTGATCGTTGCACCAGTCACTGCTACAGCTGATAATGCTCCGCCACCCTTCGCTGTGCCATCGAGTTTTGTAACAATTATTGATCCTATCGGTGTTGCTTCATGGAATTTCTTCGCAAGATCATGTGCTTGTTGACCTATTGCGGCATCTATTACTAGAACCACTTCGTCAGGCTTAATGTTCTCAGCTATCTCTCTCATCTCCCTTAACAAGTCTTCCTCTCTATGATGCCTGCCAGCGGTATCAACAATCACTATGTCGAATCCACGCGATACAAAGTATTCTACACCCCTCCTAGCAATCTCTACTGCATCTTTATTGTCTGGTTCACCATATACTGGAACACCTATTTGTTCACCCAATTGTTTCAACTGGTCATAAGCTGCAGGCCTATATGTGTCTGCAGCAACTAATCCTACACGGTATCCTTCTAGCTTATAATAATATGCTAGCTTAGCAGCAGTTGTTGTCTTACCACTACCCTGCAATCCTACGAGGAGCATGACCCATGGCTTCTTCTTAGGCTTTATATCCGGCTTTTTGTCTCCACCAAAGAATTTTGATAACTCCTCATATACTATGTTTACAAACCATTCACGCCTAGTAATACCTGGCGGGGGTTCTTCTTTTAGAGCTCTCTCCCTGATCTTCTTGGTAAGCTCTAAGACAAGCTTGACATTAACATCAGCTTTTATAAGCTCCTTCTGAAGATCCCTAATAAACTCCTTAACAGCTCTCTCATAATCCCCCTTACCGCTGAGAAATCTTGATAACGCCTTCCTAACACCATCCAACACCATATCTATCAACACCACTACTTATCCAAACACTCCTAAACAAACAACCTATCAACATATAGTGATTAAACCCTTAAATAGAAATACTATACAGAGATACATAATAATCTAAACTAATAAACCATACTAATTAAATAAGCAATCAGTAAAGCTAGAAGCATTCCTAACAATATAGACAGTATTGACGATAGCTCATTGTGACCAACAAACATAGCAGATCTAGTTTTATCAGCAAGCTCTGGATAAACTATTGATTTCCTCCCCAAATCAACTACTGGGTAAAAAGATGAAAACAATACACCCAATAATACTAATAATCCAGCAATCAAGGTGTATAGGAAATAATACTTGAAAAATAACCTACTAAAACCATTAAACAAATAATCCAGTATAGCAGCAGTAACTAGTATAATCAATGCTTCAACAAGTACACGCTTCAAAAACCTATACATACAAGCATCCTCCCCATATAGAAATTCTTCTAGCCTACAATCATTATATCGTTTATCCTCTAAGAAAACAATAACTTATAGCTGGGTGGAAAACATAGACCTCGTTCTTATACCAATATAAAGATCAGTGATCAACAATGTGATTAGGAGTTGTTCAAGTATGTAAAGAATAGATAAAGTCTCGTGGAGTTTGACCCTGCCATATTTATGTGAAGCGTTGAATAGAAAGCTAATAAGTATATGCCTAGAAATTATTGAGTTTAAGAAAAACGCGTCGAAATAATGCTGGTGCCTCATTATAGAGGTCGCGGTCTAAGCAATGCCTTTATCAACAATAATGTTAGTAATACGAGGATGAATGCTCCAATTATGATAAGCAATAATGATCCGATATAATATAGCTCGTAAGATGCTTTCTCAGGCCTACTATATGTTAGCGGGTGAAGCATGAGGACATCGAGGATTAGGGAGTAATAATATAACGAATAATCCTGCTCCATACCCACATCCATACCTAGGCATACTTCATCACATCTTCAATATATTATTTTGAGCATTTTCCCATAAACCTTTTATGTTATTACACATTATCTAATATTACTCAGCATATTACGTGCCATAGCACATTAGAATCCATATTTTCAAATAATAAAGCCCCACTATCAAATCATAATTTACGGCTAATAATAATGAAGTAGTATAAACAACTAGAACATTTTTCAATTCCGACCTATTATAAACAACAATTTAAACGAACTCTTTTATAACTTGTTAGATACTCAACTGTTATTCGAGCAAAAGATTTAATCGGCGAAAATCTTCAAAATATTCTTCTATCCTATAAAATATTGGCGGAGAAGCTTGAGGGAATGGGTTTTAATCGCTTTAATAATGGCAATAGTTGTTGGAAGTCTTGGAATAACCATTTATAACCCTAGTTCTCAACTAGTTTATAGCATTGATGAGAACGGGCTTAGGCGTTTTCTGGAGAGCCAGTATGTTTCAAGCATAGGGCTTTTAAGGGCATCAACTACTACATATCCAGATAATGTAACGATCTATATAGCTAACGATAATGTTTTGGCTACCAGGGCTTTAGCGGTTTTAGGTTCTCCACTAGCCTCTAAAGTCCTTACTGTTTTGAATAATAATTTTAGCGGGGGATGGAATGGTAAAATAGATGTTTTACTGGGCAGAGACATACCCGATAAATTTTATTCTAGCTATGATCAACTCATTAAAGAAGTAGATGGATATAGGATAGTGTGGGAGAAGCTGAACTATTCTTCACCAATAACTAATTGGTATAGCTACGCTGATCTACTAGTCTACTATGCATTAGATAAACTATTAAGAGGTTCTAGATCTGAGGCTGAGCAGTCTTTTCTTAACCTAACCAAGATGTGGGACGGCTATGGTTTTAGAGACATAGTTGTGAATAAGACTGGAGTCTATGCTGTGTATAAGTGTGCATTATTCATATATCTGTATAAAGCATTAGAATGTGCGGGTTCAAAAATTGTTAATAATTACCACTACATATATGAGAAATGCCTAAAAATAATAAGTGAAGCACAAGACCTAAAACATGGAGGGGTTCATACTGATTATAGATTTGTGGATGGGGAAATAGTGATAGAAGGAGACATGAACACTGAAACCACAAGCATAGTAGTATTAGCTTTATACAGCAACTACCCGAAAATAATAGGTGAACAAGCTGGGCCTAGTGTATAGTATGGTTTGTTTAAGTGTTTTAATGTTCCTATTACGATGCTATGCTAAGACCATAGTCGCATAGTGGATCCAGTCTGTATCACTACAAGCTTTGTTCTGTTGGTGTTTTTAAAGTGTTTAAGATGATAGTGTTTTTAATATATTATCTAGGTATTAGTATCGTTGTGTTTGTCCGCTTTAAACCTTTCTTTTTAAGCTTATCGTATTCTTTAATTATTTCTTCTAGATCATTTGTTGCATAAAGTATTTTTCCTTCTTCTAGTGCATCCACTATAATAGGGTTTCCTCTCTTAAGCATATCTAAGGCTTCGCTTAGCGTGTATGGATGTGGTTCTATATTTAATGGTATATCACCTATTATGTCGAGGATTATTTTTATTCTGTCAAGGTATTTCTCCTTGAAATCAGCTATGATGAGTATATCGTAGTCGCTCCAAGGCATCCAGTCTCCCCGCGCTCTAGAACCAAATAATATTATTCCCTTCACATTCAATACTTTAACTAAACGATTTACAGCTTTCTCTAGAAGTTTATTCTCTTCTACCACCATGTATCACCTTTCTAGCATAATCAACTATCTTTTTTGATGCTTCCAAAGCTCTCCTCGACGTTTCCTCATCATAAGCTTCATGAGGGGTTCCTACTGGTAGAGCGTTAGGGTATCTTGAGGGAATATAGTGTCTATCAAGTTCACGTGCACATCTTAATAATTCCTGATCGGGGTTAATGCCTACTTTCTCAAAGTATCTTAGCAGTAATGTTCTGACACTATGTCCCCACGGAGCCTCATTGATAAAATATAATAGTGCCTTAGCAGCTTTCTCAGCAGCTTGGTGAGAATAGAATGCTGAAGCATTGTATCTTCTCTCCCGGTGAAGTATTAATGCCGTTTCATAATCCCATAAAGCTTCATCAAGCCATCTAATCGCTTCATTTCTCACATAGATCCCCTAATAGAATTTAATATATAGTGGTCCTATACATTCGTTTTTGTCTCTAAAAACATATAATCATGTAACTATATTTTATTAGTGTCCTTAGTAGCCTCTATGCTATAGGAAACCTTATTGTAAAGACTGGGCTAGAGTGTTTTAATTACTGGTATGTTGTTCTGCCACTAACCTATATATTGACATATATATTGTGGAGGAAGAACCGGAAATCATTAGCTACTATAGTAGTGGTTATAGGCACTAGTGGTTGCCCGTGCATTATCTTTTAGAAACTATGGTTATTTTGGGAATTGTTTGCACGGGCTTCCCCCTCTTTGGTTGGGTTTTCATCCCTTCACGGAGGGGGCTATTGGGGCTCCACATAGACCACTTGGAGCCCTTCATCTGCAGGTATTTGAGTGCTAGGTTCCATGAAGCAATAAGGTCTCTTGTAACAATAAAGCCATTTGGTAGTTTAACGTATTTATAGTTTAAGAAAATTAGTTTTCCTCCTATAGGTGATTTCTTAGATGTATATTTTGGATCAATAAATACTGTTAGCATATTTCTCATCAATGCTTTATAGTAGATGTATTCTTGTATTCTGCGGTAAGCCCAGAAATGTATTCTCCAATTAAACCTTTTACCATTATTATTTGATTTAATGTTTTCTAGATCCTCCAGTACTATTACTGAATCATGTTCATCAGCTATCCCTACAATTTTCTTGGCTACATAGTGTGATGTATCCCTCAATATGTTCCCAGCTCTCCTCAACCACCTACCCCTAACCCTCCTAACCCATTTAACATATCTCCAATTCCTAGGATATCTTTTCTGAATTTTCTCAGCGAGCTTCTTATAATGCAGAGCCTTCCTCAATCCTTTAAACGGTATAGTACCCATCGTTACTAGTTTACCATTCATATCCAGAATAGTATATGTTACATTATCGAAATTAATATCTACACCCATAACTGTCCTAAGCTTTCTGGGAATGACTTGTTTCTCAAAAACCAAGTATACCCATATATTATTGTTTCTAAAAGATACAAGTATTTCCTTAAGCTTCCAATCACTATTAAGATACTTGTTTATGTAACTATACCATTTCAGCTTCACTATAACCCATTCATTATCTAGCACAGCTATCTTTAGTGTTTTACTCTCAAGATCTAGTTTGTAGTCTTCATAGTCCAACCTAGCTGTTAGTTTCTTTAATACTGGTTTTGAACCATTATTCTTCTTAACACTTTTAACAATTTCTTTGGCACGACGCTCAATTTTGTGACAGTGATGTGCACGAAAACCCATGCTCCTCAATAAACCATAGAATCTACTGTGCAGCTCTCTCATAGAAGGAATCTTGTCACAGGACCATATCTGGTCTATAATGTACTGTGTCCAGTCACGATATGATCTAAGAAATAAATAGAGTTTGTGGTGGAGGCTGGGATCAGGAGCAACCCCCATAACCTTAACGGTTGCATAAACCCTCACCCCCAACCCCCACCATAAAATATTACATAAGAATATACAAAGAGAACACATAAATATAAACACTACAAAAACAATAATAGTTCTCATAATTTCCAAAACAACCATAGTATCCAAATAAGCGAATAGTCTAGTAATATATGGCTTCATCTTAGAGTTGCTGAGCGAGGCTTTTCTATCAGAAATCTAGAGCTCTTATTAGCTCATGTTAGCTGTTTTCACTAATTAATCGTTTCCTCTCATTATACACGAGTTAAAAGTAAAATGGGAGGATTGAGGATTTTTGTGATTGATGCGAAGTCCCTAAAAGAACTTCTCCGGTTTTCATAAATCAGTAACATAAAATATATGCTACAACCCCCTTCTAAGCTTATGAGAATTCTCCACCATAGTGATGAAGGGATTTTCATTATTAAGAGGTTAGAGGAGATTTTATGGTGCGGGGGGTGGGATTTGAACCCACGCAGGCCTACGCCACCGGGTCCTCAACCCGGCCCCTTTGACCAGGCTCGGGCACCCCCGCACCATTATATTGTTAGTTTATCATTATGGGTTTAAATCTTTTATACGGTTTTGGCCTGGATAAAGATATTTTTATTGCTTGTTTAGAACCTGTTATATTAATATCTTCATTGCCTACTGGTATCGGTATTTTTGTTATTTTAATATGGTAATTAGGAATGTTATTATAATAAAAAAACCTCTTCTACCTCTATATGTGTTAGTTATTTAGTGTAGTGTTTCTATATTTCCTCTAATAAACTCGTGAATATGTCATGGTGTTCTTCTTCATCGGCCAAGATATCCTCGAATAATCTAGCTGTTGTTATGTCTCCCTCTTCTCTAGCAACTTTTATTATTTCCTTGTACAACTGTATTGCTTTCTCCTCATCTTTCACATCTTGTTCCAGCATTTCCTTGAGGTTCTCACCAACAAATACTGGTGATGGCTTAGTTGTAGGTATGCCGCCAAGATAAACAAGCCTCTCAGCAATAGCCTCCGCATGCTTCATCTCAGTAATCGCAATCTTCTTTAACTCATCCTTAACAGCAAACCCCTTCACACCCTTCCAAAGAACATGTTGCCACATATATTGGATCGAAACCTGTAGCTCTCTAGCTATAGCTTCATTTAACAATTCCAACAACTTTTTAGAAGCCAACCTTTTCACCCGAATAATAGATATAACTGTACCGACTAATATGTCTATACGTATTTTCAACAACGAAGAAGATCATGAGGGTTCTCAAGCAATCAGTAAAGCTTCATAGCGGCGAAAATCATTTGTTTTATAATTGGTAATGCTAGTGTTGACTCCTGCTATATAAGTATTGTTAGTGTAGTTCTCAGGGATTTAGTGGGTTATTATAGTTGTTAATGTATTGTTTCTGCTGATTATGGGAAATGCTTATGTAGTTTTATAATTGTATGATGTATTTAACTAGAGTGAACCAAACAACCATAGTATCCAGATAAGCGAATAGTCTTCAACTGTATAGAACTAGATGTGTCTAGATATTCTTAGTTGATCATTCTCACTAATAACACTAATAAGACCTTCTTTAATCAGAGAAGTAATAGCTTCTTGAACATCAGGTGACCAAGGCCCATAATAGTAAGGTATAAATTCGGCTCCAATATCGATCTTACCTTCTATAGCAAGGAGGAAAACTAGCTTATGTAACCTAGTAGTACCTCTAACACTACCTAGGATACCAGTAATAAGCAATATAGCGTCGCCAACCCTCATTATATTATCACCTTATAATCTTAGATCTTAGCCAAGAATTACCAGTGCTCCATCAAAATATATTTCTAATAATTTATATTTTATATATTAGCTTTTATAGCGGTTTACCACTGATCACTAAGATTTTTATCATTTTTCGTTTTTATCTTACATTTGCACCAATAACTTCACTTCATATGCTAGCAGTTCTTTTTCTAGTTCTTTATAGTTTGGATAATATTTTTGAACACATGTCCAGAAATCTTTGTTGTGTTTTGGCTCAATTATGTGGCAGATTTCATGGTATATTATATATAATACCAAGTTGTCGGGAAGATATCTGGCAAGCGAATTTACTGTGATAACACCTTTCGGGCTACAACTAGCCCATCTAGTTTTCATTTTCCTTATAACGACTTTACAAGGATTTATTCCTAGTTCATCTCTTGCCACCTGATCTAAAAGCTTTTTGACAAGGTTCTTGAACTCTGCTTTGCTTCTCTTTACCAATTTAATATTTCTTGAACGCTCTAATGCTTCCTGGAGTTCCATCGTTTTCTTCTTAATCCATGACTTATGTTTTTCTATAATACTATATGCCTCTCTTCTATCCATGTTTTCTGGGAGTATAATCTGTATTCCCCATGGTTTAACCTCGAGCTTGGGATTCTTGTTCATAGAATATTTTATCTGTATTCTCCACATATTCTCATTGTTCGATGTCACTTTTCTCAAGCCTCTTAACCAATAGGTCTATTAGTTTCCTTGCCTGGTCTATTGTAAAACCAGCTATGCGGGCTTCTCGCAGTATTGTCAAAGCAGTTATTCTCTCCACGTCACGAACGAGCTTGGGATTCTTGCTCCAGCCATGCAAGCTGATCTTATCCTTCAACTTCTCAATAAGCTTATTTGTAACCTCTAATGCATGCTTCTCCTTAAAACCAGCATCAACCAGTGTGCGGTAAACTAGGTATTCTCTGCGTCCAAAACGTAGTTTTGTTTGTTCTTCTTTCAAAGCATATATTTTTTCCCAAAGCCTCTTAGCCTCCTCATAGAGTTCGAGACTGTTCTTCAGCCTCCTCCTCCATTTTCTCATGAGATCCTCTATTTTATCAGCAACCGAAACATAGATGGGATCATTATGCGCATACAGTTTAAACTTATGAATACCCATGATTAAAGCTGATGCTTTATCTTCAAGCCCAATGTTTTTATTCTGTATAAACTCCTCGAAGAATTCACGGTCTATTTTAATGGGGGAAAACTCTGCTTCCTTCTCTAAAACTTGGAGCGAATGACTTATAGCTTCAATAGTTTTCTTATAATATCTCTCGGCCAGTTCCTCTTCTGGAGTAGAGCCTACAAAGTTTTTTACATAGAATACATATATGTTTGAAAACCACTTATACTGTTCAATATCGTCTCTTGAAAGCTTTGCAGAGATGAGTTCGTATAATCTGCGGAGCACACGATATTTCCCAGTGAATTCTTTCTCCAAACTCCTATTCCTAGCTAGCTCCTCCGCCTTAATCCTCACATATCTAAATAATTCCTCATCGCTCTCCACAACTGGTTTTGGACCAATGAGTTGTAGGAGGTGCTGAAGTGTTTCCTTAAACTCTCTTAAAACTTCTTCAACATCAAATACTGCACCCTTAAGATCTTCTCTCTCATACATAGCAAAAGCTTTCTCCAACTCTCTAAAAATGCCTACAAAATCTATGACAAGCCCATATTCTTTAACTCCACGATAGGGTCTGTTAACTCTCGCTATAGCTTGTAGGAGTCTGTGCCCCTTCAATGGTTTATCGAGATACATTGTTTGAAGTATAGGGGCGTCGAAACCTGTTAAAAGCATGTCTGTAACTATCAGTATTCTTGGATTATCTTCTGTCCTAAAATTCTCTATAATTTTTTGAACAGCATCCCTAGGATTCATTACATGGTATCTACTCGTTAATTCACTCTTATACTCCTCTATTAGTGTATCATTTTCATTGCTTTGAAACGTCATCACGACCTCGCTGTATTCAGGAGGCAAATACTTGTCTAATGCTCTCTTATATAGTACGCAGGCTCTCCTACTAGATGCTACAACCATAGCTTTAAACTTGCCGTCAACATTTTCTCTGAAATGCTCCGCTATATATTTAGCAATCCTATCTATTCTCTCAGGGTTTTCTAGGAAAACCTTAAACTTCCGTATATCAAGCTCCTTACCAACATGTCTCTCAACCCTCCTCCTAACTTCCTCGGGTAGCTCGTCAAACTCTGATTCCAGGAATTCCTCGAGCAACTCTTTATTAAGACTATAATCGAAGGGGCCTGGCTGATAAGCGATTTTCACAGTATACTTGTCTCTTATTGAGTCTAGTATGAAGTATTTATCAAGATATAGCTCGCCCGGCGGGCTGAATTTTGCAAAAGTGTTCTTCAAAGGATTCCTTCTAGGAACAGGTGTGCCTGTGAATGCGAAATAATTAGCTTTCCTTAAAAGCCTCATCATTTGCTCAGCTAATACACCATACTGTGTCCTATGAGCCTCATCAACCAATAAGATAATATCCATTCTATCCATAACAGTGCCGGGCCTAGACATAGCTATAGCTTTGAGAAATTTCTCGAGCTCCTCGAATTCACTAGGCTGAAACTTCTGCACAGTAACCACAAACACCCCCGGCTCACCACGATAATCATTATAGCTTAAAACCTGTCGGAGCCTATCGATACTATCGATTAGCTTCGGCTTAACTTCTGGACCTAGATCAAGCTTAGTGAGATTCTCATAGTATAGCTGGTTTTGAAGCTCTATCCTGTCAACAACGAAGAAGATCATGGGGTTTTCAAGCAACCAGTAGAGTTTCATAGCGGCGAAAATCATTGTCAAAGTTTTACCACTACCCTGCCAATGCCAGATAAGGCCCCGATCAATATTGTCTTCGCCGCGAAGCCTCTTCAATACACGATCAACAATCTTATTAGCAGCTCTATACTGCATATACCTAGCAATAACCTTCGACTCCCTACCCTCTTCCATCCTAAAATACGTATAAAACCTTAGAATATCCAGGAACCTATGGGGCCGAAGCATTTCAATGACCGAACCTATAGAATCCAAGCCCTCCTCTCTCCACTCATAAATAGGGACCTTGCCGGGATCAGCCCATGGTATAATGGGGAAGTACTTTGCCCTAGCCCCTATAGCAACACCGATCTGAACATATTTATACAGCTCGGGAACACTATGCTCATAACGTTTAATCTGTAGAAAAGCATCACGCCAAGAAACACCTGGCTCAGTAGGATTCTTAACCTCAATACTGACCAGGGGAATACCATTAACATATAGAACAATATCGTTCCTGATCTCCCGGACACCCCTATGAATAACTTGTCTAGAAACAACAAACTCATTCCTACCGAGATCACTGTAATCTATTAGTTTAAGCCTAGCAGAAACACGCGACCCACCAAGCTTAACCGGGACACCAAACTTAAGATACTCTAAAACCTCACGAGCACCACTAGCCCCAAAACCACGCCCCTCAAGAAGAGAAACAGCCTCAGAAACATCCTCTTCACCAACACCAGGATTAAACTCCCTAATCTTACGCCTCAAAACACTATAGATGAGAGGCTTATCCAACCCCTCTCTGCCAAGACTCATAGAATCGATATATCTCCAACCACGCTTAACAAGCTCATCAACAATAAAGTCTTCAAGACCCCTCTCTCTCACCAAAAAACCACCCCCTCTAAGAAACACGCTCAACCCTTACCCTAATCCTACCAGTCAACAACAAATTCATCAAACCCTTCTTCAAACCCTTCAATTTCTCCTTTCGTCTATGCTCAAGACTAATCCATTTATCAATTGTTGATAGGATTTCAGCGATTTTTTGTTGTTCTGAGAGCGGTGGAAGCGGAATTTTAATTCTCTCTAAGTCTCTATCGAGAAGATGTTTGACTGTTGTTTGACTTGTCTGAGCTTCAATGAGTTTAAGTGGTTTTTTAAGTGCGTAATAGAGATACATGTTGTCTAATTTTGTCGCATCTTTAGTCCAAATTTTACACACTCTTTGATTTAAGAGTCCTTTTGGACCTTTCCAAAGAAATATATTGAACTCGCCGTCCATACTTATTAGCAAATCTCCTTTTTCCACGATGTACTTTGGGTCGTATGAACCAGAATAATATGCTTCAGTCTTATTTTTACCTAGATCTCTTATTCTTATTATAGGGATCCCACGTTCCTTTTCGTTAAAGAACTTTGAACTAAAAGCGTAACCTTTAAGCACATAAACATGGTCAACTAACCTAATAACCTCCCAATCTTTTGGAATCTTTCCAATCTTGGTATCCTTAAAATTCGTTTCTTTGTAAAACCTAGCTTTTCCATCTTCAACTTTAATCCTCACTTTTCCAGTTAAAAGCTCCTGCATAAGAGCTTTCTTCAACCTCTCAACCTTCGCTATAACATCATCAGTTTTCTGAATAGCCTCATCAACAATAGAAAGAACCTCAACTATTCTCCGCTGTTCTAAGACGGGAGGAAGCGGTATCAGAATTGATTTTAAGTCATTTCTTGTAATCCCGCCTATCATACCATGAAATCTTGTTTTAATTTGCATCTGGCCAAACTTTGAGTAGAGAAAATAAAACAAAAACTCGTTTATCAGTTTCTTTGTTATGCTTCTTATTACAAATACATGTTCATTTACGGCTACTTTTTTATATTTTAGTTCTCTGACTATTGCAACTTTACCAGTAGTCGCGCCATCTTTTACTAGTAGAATATCTCCTATATTTATCTTACCTTGCCTCAAGGAATTATAAAAATCTTCTGTAATAAATTTCATATTATTCCATCGAATATTTCCTTCATCATCTATGTGTTCACCGCCTATGCTTGCTATGTTTCCTTTATATAATCCACCACCCTTAGCTCTTTTTCCAGTTTCGACTTTAACGAGACCATCTAATCTCATAATGTTCCAGTCCCTTGGAATTTTTCCTATTGGTGTTTCTTTGAAGTCTGTCTCCTTGTAGAAACCTATTATTTTGTATTCTATTTCTTTTTGTGTTTCTTGTTTTGTGGTTGTTTTTATTTGTTGTTTTAGGTATTCGTCTAGTGTTTTGTGGGGCATTTATTTTTCACCTTTGTTTGTTTGCTTGTATTATTTGTTGTATGTACTGTATTGCTTTGTCTCTCGCCGTCTTTGCTTGTTTTTCTATTTCTATTAGTTCTTGTAGTTCTTTTTCTAGGTCTATTTCTTCTATTTCTATGGGTGGTGTTACGTATAGGGTTACGTTTAGGTTGTAGTTGTTTTCTCTTATTTCGCTTAGTCCTACTATTCTTGAGAATCCTGGTATTTCCTTGTATTCGTAATATGTTTTAGCTATTTTCTCAATGTTTTGCTTGCTTAGCCTGTTCAGTCTTCTTATGTTTGGGTGTTTTTCGTATTCGTTGCTTGCATTTATGAATAATATCTTGTTTCTTCTCTCCTGCGGCTTGTTTTTATTAAATATAATTATTGCTCCAGGTGCTCCTGTGTTGTAGAATAGTTTTTCAGGTAGAAGTATTACTGTTTCTACTAGGTCTTCTTCTATTATCTTGCTTCTTATACTCTTTTCCCTCCCTCCTCTGAATAGTGCGCCGTTATCTATTACTACTCCTACTTTTCCCTGGGGCTTAGCTGCTGCTAGCATTAACTGTATCCATGCCCAATCAGCTGTTTGTGAGGGGGTGTATCCATACTTGTATATTAACCGGTATTTCTCGTTCTTCTTCAATACTTGTTCATTGTATCCGTCCTGGTTCCATGGTGGGTTGGCTAATACTATGTCCCATTCTCCTAGTTCGAATTTTGGGTATAGGAGGGAGTCTCCTACCTCTATTTTTTGATTAGCTATGCCGTGTATGTACATGTTCATTTTTGCTAGTGCAGCTGTTTTGGCATTAGCTTCTTGCCCGAAGAGATAGAGTTTATCGGCTTCTTCCCTCCCATGTTTTTCCTCTATGTATTTATAGCTTATTATCAGCATGCCCCCACTACCAGCTGCGGGGTCAAGTATTTTATAGCCTGGCTTGGGATCAAGAATCTCTACTAGTAGCCTAATCACTTCTCTAGGCGTGAACACTTCTCCTTCCTTAGCCTTTGTCGGGGCAAACATCATTAATAACCATTCATAAGCATCCCCAAGTATATCTGGCGAAGTATCTATTAGGGGTACAGAATCGAAGAGTTCTACTAGTTGTCTAAGTATTTCGCTGTTCTCCCTGTTCGATGCGAAAATATGGAAGTCGAAGTTGTCAAAGATTGGGCGCAGTTCCTCGTTTAGCTCACCTATCTTCTTCAATGCTTTAGAGAAGTATTCGTGTAGTTCCCCCTTATGCTTAACAATATTATCCCATAAATACTCCTCTGGTATTTGGAACTGGTGAAAATACTTACCTCTAGCAAGTTCCTTCGCTTCTTCCGAGGCATATCCTTGCTCTACTAGCTCCTTATATGTTCTTTGAAACTCTAGCTTCCACTGATCACTTATCTTCTTATAGAATAAAAGCACCAATATGAATGAATAATCCACACGCGTCCTTATCAGGTCGGCAGCCTTTTTCAGAATAGATTCTAGATCTCCCCTCGTCACAGGTATTGAGCGGAGAGAATATATTTTCCTCCTAGGATTACTCGGGTCTACCGCTACGATCACTAGTCCATATTTTCTCAAACTACTAAGCAGAGTCATTACACTATCCACTGGGCGTTCAAGAACTTTAGAAGCTTCATCTACAGTGAAAGGTTTCTCGCCAAAACGGGAGCGAAGAACTATATAGTCATTAAGCATCCAAGAAGGCAGAGTCTTCGACACCTAACTATCACCAAATAATAGTTAGATACCTAAACATAAAAAATTATCGGTTAGGTCTCCATAACTATGATCCTGCATTCTACCAGATAATTTAATATGCTTATAAGATTTAATAAATAATTAATTGACCTAAGTCGAAAAATACTAAAATACTTATTCATTCACATACCTACACAGAGTTAAAACAATTCTTAGTACAATGATCTGCATAATTATAAATAATCAATGAGAACTTAGAGGGGGCTTTTTCTATGTGAAGAAGGACTTTATGTGACCGAAACCCCCCGGTTCTCGTCTTCTAAGAGGAATGAAGAGGCTGTGAAACCTCTTTAAAAATTGTGGAACCAAGAACCTGCTGTGCTGACTCCTGCCATATAAGTATTGTTGGTGCTGTTCTCAGGGATTTAGTGGGTTGTTGTAGTTGTTAAGGTACTGTTTTTAGTTGTGCGTTGTTTTGCTGATTATGGGAAATGCTTATGTAGTTTTATAATTGTATGATGTATTTATTAATAGTGAACCACATGGATCACTCGGTAGTTATGGATTGTATTCAGCACAAAATTAAGCATAGCTATGTAATCCCTCGACAACATGCAACTTCTATAATATGTGAAAATATTGTTTTTATATTGTTATTCCATACTTATTTTATGGATCTATTTCTAGTTTATCAATGCATTCTAAGAGTTTTAATGAATATTTAGATAAGTTATTTATAATATTTGGTAGCTCCTGCAATACTATATCATAATCTAGATCGGCGTATAGGTGTACTACTATATTTCTTAATCCAACTATTCCCTTAATTTCCTTGACAAGCTCATTTTCGATCCCGCAGATTTTACTGACGCGGTTGACTATGCTCTTTATAAGTATCTTGGATTTCTCCTATGGTCTCCGACAATATATAATTTGATAAATCAATGATGAATTCTACAGCAACTTGTATGTTACGCTCTAAACTAGATATTAAAACATAGTCTTCAATAATACTTTCCGCATTCATTAACGATAATTTGCTTAAGAGATCAATAGCTTTCTTAAACCTATTATATCTTCTTAACAGTTCTTTTCTCAAGATACTCCACCATCTTCTTGTAATAAGGCTTAGCGATGTATAGGTAATCATTGTACTGCTTTACAGTTCTATTCTGATCTAGGAATAAGATCCATCGATCCCTGCAATAGACTAGTTTTCCACGACTATAAACAACCATACGTAGAACCGGCGAGGCTCTGCCAAGATCAACTATATCTATGTCTTCGTCAATCATGCTTAAAAGCTCCTTAATGATTCTCCATCTCTCCCCACGAGATACATGATCATAGAAGCGTATGGCTATATCTATATCACTTTCTCGAGTAGCTCTCTCCTCAATAATAGATCCGAATAGGTATACATATACGATATAATCACTATATTTATTCCTCACAAATATTTTAAGCTTTGAAGATACATTATCGATAATAGACTTATTCAATAATCTATACACCAAAATCTATAACTTTCAATTTTTATTGTTTGTTTCGAGCCCTTTATCTCCGTTTCTCAAACCATTCATACTATAGAGTGTTTATAAAGCGAGCACAACAACCATAATTTTCATAATTCCCAAAACAACTATGGTATCCGGATAAGCGAATGGTCTTATGGATTATTATATTCTTCTTAGTATTCTCTGATGTATTTTCTCCATTTAATCGATAATCGCGTTATTTCCAGTATTATTACTACTACTATTATTGTGATCAGTATTGTAAACATAGTTATCGGTATTAAATGTTTATTGTTAATTGCATAGTATAATATATCAATATATGCTAGCATAACCAACCATGCCATCATGATTCCTATATCGTATAGTAGGTTTACGAGTTTCTTCTTTGGAAGTCTTGGAGCATAGAATATCATTGGGGCCTTGGATTCTATAAGCATAAAGATGAGGGGTAAACACTCTATGCCAACTATGAATGGTAATGTTATTTTGAGGAAATCGTTTAGAGTATCCCATCTATTGGGTACGCCGTTAATATCGTAGTGTACTGGGATACGGTTTGGGAGATGGGGAAGTAGGTAGAGGGTAAGCATTATTGAAATGATTGGTGGTAGAATAGCTAATAATATTCTTAGAGGAGAAGGCTTAACCGGCAAAATCTTCTTAATCTTCTCCTCAACAACTCCTAAACCCATAGTTTTAAAGCTTAGTTCTCGCCCAGCTTCTCTTGAAGCCATATAAGATAAAGTTATTGTTGAAACAATTTATTGTTTCAATTATTTTCTCTAGTTCCACTCTCAATGTTTCAAGTGTTTTTAATCCTTTATCTGTTATTTCATAGTATTTTCTCGGTGGGCCCAGGTTTGATTCCGTCCAATATGATTTTATCAACTTGTTTTTATCCATGTTTTTCAATGTCTCATATATTGTGCTCTCGCTAGGATTTAGTGTATTGTTGCTTAATTGCTTGATTAGTGATTTTATCTTATAGCCGTATAGAGGGCCATGTTTTTTGAGGAGCCCTAGAATTATTACTGTATAAAATCCTGTTCTTAGACTTTTCAATATTTTCTCGATGTTCTTATCTCTCAACCTGTATATACCTTATCTACTCAGCCTTGCTTCCTCGGATTCTTATAGATGGTTAATGTTATTAAGACTAATGTATAAGTTATTGTTAGTCCTGAATTGACAATAATATTTTGTTGACTGCTCTCTAAAACAATGTTTGGTAGTACAAGTATTCCAGCATATATGGTGCCGGTCAGTAATGCCGCTATAATAGGTGATTCTGGGATTTTTCGGTCTAGGAAATCGTAGAGTGCACCAAATAATGCTCCAAGTATTAGGGCTATAAAGAATATTATGAATGGTGCTAATAAGAGGCCGAGGCTAATATAATTTCTCAATATATCCTCCGACAGACTAGTAATGTTTATCCTGGATCTAACTTGTTCAAGCACATCATCCACAGATGGTAATGTTAGATACGTTAATATTCCAGCAACTAGTCCGGAAACGGTTCCGGATACTAAGCCGTATAATACATATTTGCTCTCAACCAAGTCTTTTCATCCCCTGCCGATAAATTGTGTAGAGAAATAGCACTACTACAGATATAACTGAGTAAACAATTAATAATACAGGTAAGGATAAACCATATAGTTTAATTAATAAAACAGCTTGATAATTCATTAATGAATGTGTTAAAGCTATAACTATGTATATAAACAATACTCTCCCTCTAATATAGTATTGCAACAGTAGTGTAGCAGAGAAAACATGGTATAATAAAACAATAAATCTCTCATAACAGCTGACTAAACCTAGAAATAACGGAATATTTACACCTGCTAACATATTCATAAATTGGTTTAATACAACAAGTGATGCTTCTCCGAAACCAAACCCTGCACCAAGCCATAAAGCATAAACTATATTCTTCCCCCTAACCCCTATAAGCTTCAATAACTCCTGTAGAAAACCAGATACTAATGCGGCATAGAATAAGACTAGTATAAGAGTATATATTGATGCTTCAGGATTAATTCGTAGAAGCAATATGGGAAGTTGCTGGATCGGTGGCTGGATTATTAGGGTCAAGATTAAGAGCCCGATCCCTATGAGAAATGCTTCAATAGAAAAACTCTTAGTAACCCTATATAGTATTAGAAGTATTATAATGGAAACTATTATTATAGTTAATGGATACAATAACACCATTAACAATATACACCCTTAATAAGCTAGGATTCCTCAACAACAACAGCTGTACCATATGCAAGTATTTCCGCGGCACGCTGCATGATCGATGCCGTGCTAAATCTTAGACCAACAACAGCGTTAGCACCAAGTTTTCTAGCCTCTTCCTTAAGCTTATCCAGAACATATCTTCTAGAATGCTGGAGTAGCTCAGCATACTCTTTTATCTCTCCCCCTACAATGTTTCTTAGAGAAGCAACAAAATCTTTTCCAATATGCCTTGCCCTAACAGTATTTGCTGAAACAATGCCTAATACTTTTACAATTCTGTATCCTGGAATGTTCTCCGTGGTAGTAAGGAGTATATCCTTCATGAACAGTCCCCATTAACTACCTCGGACTCCGATGTATATAAAAATTTTCTATAACTCATTGTTTCTACGTATGGTATTATGTAGAGATGTTTCTATTATGTGATCGATAGTTAAGTTTATAATCTATTTTATGCTTCTAGATGCATAAAGGGGGGATAGTATGGCTCTTACATCATATGAAGAGAGGAAGGTGGGGCAGTCGAAGCGTATAACTGAGAGTCCTGTTTGGGAGGAGGCTTTAATCCAGGAGTTCATCTACTTAGTTGGGCATTTAAACCATTCGGAACAGCATTTAATCGAGGCTGATGCATACATAGGCTACCCTGTATTCGGTAACCTTGTTGATGAGATACGTGAGCTTCGAAAGAAAGCTGGACAAGTAATGTTTGAGATAGAGAGGCTGGAGGCTAGGGAGAAGGGTGGAGAAGAGTTTAGGACTTCTTGGGAGAGTATCTGGTGTACATTAAAGCATTTAACCACTGCACTCATACATACTGATGAAGTTATAGAGAAGATATTGAGAAAGATCAGGGAGGGGGGTACCGATAATATCGCCAGCTTAAATACACAGCTACAAATACTTCTCGAGGTAAGGAAGGGTGTGTTGGAATCACTTAAAAAACTAATATCTCAAGCCAAAACATTATCAAATATAGTAGAAGATGCAAGTGTGAGGTGCCGCGAGGACCTATGTCTTGAAGAAGTTGTGGAGCAGGAGAGTAGTAAATGAATTATATCTTTTACAGTATAAATGTGTAAGGCGATACATAATTGTTTGAAACATATGTTATTATAAAAATATCATCAAATGCTTCTAAGAGGTTGAAGAACAAATTATCCAAGATCCTCCGCGGAACAACTGTGACTATTAAGGGTAGAAGATATAGATCTAGAGGACTTATTCAAAAATATAATGGCATAATTCTCTCCCCAGGCACTTACCTCATCCCATCCAACATGCTTGAAAATCTTTTAAACGAACTAGAACAAAGAGAATTGAGAGAACACATAATCGTTAGAAAATGTATATGCACCTGTTTAAATGCTTAAACTTAATTATATCTAAGATAAAGCAACAACCATGCCATAACCTATTCTAAACACTATTATCCACAAGTTATGATTACTTATACTGCTACTACATGATTGCTACAATTCCTAATTGTCCCCAAACCTCTTAAATGCTCATTATAAAATAGCCTTTTCCTCGCTAACCTTAGTAGGTAATTCACTTATTTAAGTACTAAAGCTGTTAGGTGAATTATAGTATGTTTTATAGTATTTAGCTATCTGCTTCTTTATTAATGTCTCAATGCTTCGTTGAAGGTAAAGTAGCCATTAGGAGTGGGAGAATATATTTAATTAACCGTAAGGCTAACTCCGTGGTACCCGTTGATAAAGCCCCAATGAATCACTAATAAAGATAAGGTGGCTAAGGAGGGAGGCCCATATAAATAGTGCCCAAAACAATTATAGTATCCGAAAATAATGTAGAGCAACAGCCTAGAGTTCATATCATTATATTAGGGTATGCTAATATAGTTTTCGAATCTATTATCTTCCCCACGCTTTTCTTAGCCTCCTCCACCATAATTTTCTCTATTAAGCCTTTTGAGTAGTCTGTGTTTTTCTTTATCTCCTCATATATTTCTTTCTAAACTCTTCTATAGCTCTAGGGGTCTCGTATTGTCTTAGATCTTCCATATCGAGTTTCCAGCTAACACCCTCTACTAGGATGCCTATAGTTTCTCCTCTAATTGCTTTCTCGGCTTTCTCGTGATTCTTCTCAATAGATTTCATCTTCACTAATCTTCCATCGGGTAGTTTAAGTATGTCACCTATATATACTTCTCCATCAAGTACTCTTCCAGTTAATATTATTATTTTAATCTCGGTAAACCCTTGAGTCTAGAGCGAAGATAGAAGCCCTGTCTATACCTAGTTTTCCACATGGATTATCAGGCAATATTATTTTCTCTATATTTTCACGCTACCTTTTCTTCTCGAAGAAGCCTAAGGGTGTTTTATATCCCATCAGACTATAGTGTTTATCACATAATTCATAATTATCAACATCATACATATAGTCTATGAAGACATTTATTATATAGTGGTGGAGCTTCATTATTAATCAATACTACAGAGTTTTCTGGTTGAACTGTATTAGTGTGAATACTCATATTATAAATTATAATAGTGAAGTAATAATGAATTATGTTGAAGCATAGTATAAGTATTTCGTGGGTGTTTATTTATGTATGTTGATATTGATCCTAGTGATTACCGTGTATTGCATCCTAGACCAGCTTATTTAATTGTTTCTAGGAGTCGTGATGGTGTCTTAAACGTTATGGCTGCTTCATGGGTTATGCCTGTTAGTGAAGAGCCGCCTTATATTATATTATCTATTGAACGAGGCAATAAGACACATGAAAACATTTTGGATACTAAAGAGTTCACAATTAATATTGTTGGCGAGGAACATGTCAACATAGTTTATAAGGCTGGAACAGTTTCTGGCAGGAAAATTAATAAATGGGAGATGCTGGGCTTAAAGCCTGCCCCCTCTAAATACATAAGTGTTCCAGGTATTCAGGGTAGTTATGGATACATAGAATGTGTTGTTTCAAACACTTTTAGAGCTGGAGAATGCGATCTATTCATGTGTGAACCGAAAGCTATCCATGTTAGAAGTGATCTATACGAGAAATATGGATGGAACCTGCGAAAAGCAAGAATACTACTACATATGAGGGGTAGAGTATTTGTTGTACCTGGAAAACTTGTTTTTGCAGAGAAGAAGTAGCGTCAAATCTTTATTTTATATTAAACGATTAATTATTCGGTGAAAAATATGGCTAGGATCAAGGTTAAACTTGTTTCTTGGGATGAAATAGTTGATTGGGCATGGAATCTAGCCAAAATAATTAAGAATGATGGTTATAAACCTGATGTAATAGTTGCTCTTGCACGCGGAGGCTATGTGCCTGCTAGATTGTTATGTGATTTTTTAGATGTAGAGAACTTATTAAGTATTCAGAGCCAACACTGGACAGAAGCTGCTAAAGCTGAGGAGAAAGCTATTATAAAGTTTCCATACACAGTCGACTTACACAATTACCGTGTCCTAGTGGTTGATGATATAGTTGATACTGGGGACACCTTAAAGCTTGCAAGAGACTTCGTCGCTGAGAATTGGAAGCCGAAAGAACTTAAAACAGCCGCGCTACAATGGATTAGTCCGGTAGCCAAGTTTAAGCCTGACTACTACTATATTGAGGTTAAGGATTGGACATGGTTCCAGTATCCATGGACAAGGCTTGAAGATACATATCAGTTCATTAAGAGAATGATGACTGAAACATATAAGGAGACTGGGAAGAGGGAGTGGAGCTATAAAGAAATTATTGATGGGTTTAAGGAATGGTATGGTATAGATGTTGGTGATAGATACTATAAGGATGCATTAAACATACTTATCGAGAAACAATTCATAAAGTATGATGAAGCAAACGATAAATATGTCTTATTAACTATGTAATGGTGAAACTTATGGTTCTCGTGAAGCCTCCTGTAAAAGCTGAGATAGGAGTAATTGGTGGCAGTGGATTATATGAAATACCGGGTCTACAAAATATCCGTGAATACAAAATATACACCCCCTATGGTATGCCAAGCGATAACGTAGTAGTGGGAGAACTGAAAGGTAGGACAATAGCTTTCCTGCCAAGACATGGTAGGGGACATAAAATACCTCCCCACCGAGTAAATTATAGAGCAAATATTTGGGCACTTAAAAGCATTGGTGTAAAATGGATCATAGCCTTCTCAGCTGTTGGGAGTCTACGAGAAGATTATAAGCCAGGAGACTTCGTAGTCCCCGATCAATTCATAGATATGACTAAAGGAATAAGACCTATGACATTCTTTGAGGGAGGAGTAGTAGCGCATGTAAGCATGGCTGATCCATTCTGCGATCATTTAAGAGAAATAATTATAGATGCTGCGAAAGAAATCAATGGATTAACGCTTCATAATAAGGGAACATATATATGTATTGAGGGGCCAAGGTTCTCGACAAGAGCTGAGAGCAGGGTTTGGAAAGAAGTATTTAAAGCAGATATTATAGGTATGACTCTAGTCCCCGAAATAAATCTTGCATGTGAAGCACAGATCTGTTATGCAACAGTAGCTATGATCACAGACTATGATGTATGGGCTGAAAAACCTGTTACTGCAGAGGAGGTAATAAGAGTAATGAATGAAAATACTGTTAAAGCAAAGAAGTTATTGCCTAGAATAATAGAGAAAATACCGGAGAAACCATTGGAGGATAAGTGTAGTTGTTGCAAAAGCTTAGAGACAGCGCTAGTATAAATAAATATGTGAAACACATTGAGAGATTAGAGCATAAATCCCGCATATTAGCTGAGAAGATAATTGATTTTCTAAACCTTAACAAAGAATACGTGATTATAACTTATAATAGGCAGGGATATCTACCTGCATCTATTCTATACTGGTTTATAGTGACAATGGAGCCTGAGAGCAGGGTTGTATTCGGGGATGCAAACACTGTTTCATACTATATAGTCGCTTATAGAGAACCGGGAAAAGCATTGTTTTTAGCGACAAACCCGTTTTCTGGAGCAACAATAACATTGTTGCAATCATCTAGTTTAACAGGTAATAAAGTGTTTTTCATCACACCCAAACCAGCCGATCTAAGACTTATTGATATGTTATCTAAATATGACCCAATCTATATAGAGCTTAACGATGAGCTGGAAGCTTCTCTATTAATGTCTATGGCTGCTTATCATGCTGCATCTAAACATTATAAGGATAAGTTAGGTAGGAGGGGGAGTAGACTATATAAGCACTCCCTAGAAGGATTCACAATAGTAATTAATGAGTTGCTCGAGAAATATATGGATCAGTTAGAGAAGATTTCTATGCTGAAAGAAGTAATAGTTTCTTCCTCTAAAATATTAGAGCCTTCCTCACTATTTTTCGTCGAGGCTTTGAGGAGAATAGGTGTTAAAACACATTATGAAGCGCCGGAGCAAATTGTTGGGCCTGCTAATGTATTATTGTTGACAACTAGTGTTGAAGAATACTATGCTCGCGAAATATTGTTTAAATTAAACATGATGAATACTAAAACTATACATTTACCAATAAATACTGATCCATTGGAGGCTCAGATATATTATGCTGTTCTAGCATATTACCTTGTTCATAGTAGGAGTAAGACTTAATAATATGGTGATCCCCACGGTGTTCGAGAAAATACTGTATTCAAGAAAAATGCTTAGCCTCTTATTATTCATATTATACATTGATATTGCTTATGTTACAGCTGTTTTCAACAGGGATGTATTAATATATGGAACAATAACATCTGTTATAATACTTGGTTATCTAGCTTATTATTCCCATAATCACAGAAGTGCTAAGGAAGTATTAGCATTGACAGTATTTACATCACTTGCGTTAATACTGGGATTAATAACTGGCATCATATTTGGCGGCTACAATAATATAGGGGCTTCAATATATGCTTTAACAATGACTATAAGCATATTATTGATTCTATACTTTGTTAATAGAATATATAAGATATGAGTTCATAGCTTGGTAATGGATATGAAGATTCTCCTACTCCACTATAGAGCAATGCCTCCATGGAGCGTTAAAGAACTAGAAAATGCAACTATTAAGCTGGGCCATACACCAATATATTTACGAATCAATAACTTAGATGCAGAAATAACATCTAGTGGAGAAATCACTGTGAAACACCATGATGAAATCATAGAGGGGGATGGAGGAGTTATTCGGGGAATAGGGTTAAGACTTACACTGGAAACATTTATGCACAGGATTGGTTTATTAGAAGCACTAAATCAACTTATTCCATTAATTAATAAGCCTGAAGCAATAATGATTGCTAGAGATAAGTGGAGAAGCCTAGTTGAATTATCAAAACATGGTTTACCCGTTCCAGAAACAATCATTACAGAAAACCCCTTTACAGCTAAGAGGTTCGTGGAAAAACATGGTAAAGCAGTATTTAAACCGTTAATGGGAAGCTTGGGGTTAGGTTCATCGCTTATCCTAGATCCTGATATAGCATTCCATATCACGAGAACAATGTTTAACTTAAATCTTCCAAGTTATTATCAAGTCTATATTGAGAAGCCAGGATATGATTTCAGAGTATTTATTGTGGGAAACCAAGTAGTCGGTGCTATGAAGAGACATGGAGTATCTTGGAAAACAAATATTTTCCAAGGTGCTAGAGGCGAGAAGATTTCTGAAAAGGATTATCCTGAGGTTTTTGATTTAGGATTAAAAGCTTCTAAAACTCTAGGACTAGATTATGCCGGCATAGACGTAGTATATGATACAGTAAATGATAAATACTATATTATCGAGGTAAACGCGTTTCCACAGTGGAGAGGATTAAAAGCCGCTACAGGAGTAGATCCTGCTATCCATATTATTAAGCACTTAATAGATATTATTAAGAGATGATGATTAGCAAACCATCAGAGCCGGTTAAGGCAGTGATGACGAGCTCTCACACTGAATAATCCCTCTCAATAAACCGGTTACGTAGTGCTTAATACTAGGATTGCATAGGAGAGGCTTGGAGATAAGAAGGCTTCTAAAAATATAGCATCCAAAACATTGTTTCCTCCAAAAACATATATTTTCCCAGGCTCTCTCCTAATGTTAAGCAGATCTAATCCTATAATTGATGAAAAAGAACCAAGAACTATGGAGAAGGGAATAACAATTAATGGGTCGAGATTATTTTTAGTAATTATTATAACTGAAACTGCTGATATCGTAAATAAAGGTATTAATAAATCAAGCAATAATACTCCTAGCTTCTTATAGGTAATAGAGTTCAGATAATTTATGATAATACAGATAATTAATCCTATGAAAAAATCCCATACAACACTATAGAAAACAGTGAATAGTCTAAGAATTAATTCTATGCTGAAAATAAATGGTATAATGAAGCCTGTTATGCTTAAACCAATACTTTTACTTATTCTGATAAAGTTTCCCTTTAGATCACCAATTATTATTACAGCAATAATTATTGTTGCTTCTAGAACAGCGTAGTAGGTATTTGTAGCTGTTGATAGAGATAAAAACACTACTATTCCAGAGATAATATATAGTGTTATTTTTGTGAATACATTTAAGAGTTTCAACGCGATCTTCCATTATATAGTATTTGTTTATAATTCTTTATGTATATTATTTTACTCTGAACTATAAATAATGGTGTTTAAGGATTGGATCCAACCATACTTAAATCAATGATTGAAGGAGTTCATTTATCAGTTTATGCGACAATAAAGCCTGGGACAATTCATCGGCTAAGGGTGGATAAGAGAATTGAATACTATGTTTCAAACACAATTGCAGTAATAAACTATATTATTGATGCAATAGAGTATGGAGAGAAGATTCGTAGAGGAGACTTGGCAGCAACCAGTCTGGGTTTAGGTAGATTATTGTCTAAAAGCCTTAGAGAAGCATATAGATGGTTACCCAATAATGTTTATCCGTCCTTTATAGTTCCACAAATAATATATTCTCTAGCTATAAGTCATTCTGATATAGATAGTATTATCAGAGATCATGGTAAGCTAGTTAAGTCTCTAGATTTATTTATAAGTACAACTTCTTGGAGGGAAATAAAGTATTTTATAGATGCTTTAAGGGGGGTTCACCGTGAAGACATGTATGATCATTTAAGCTCTGCTGGAATATCGCATATCGCAAGTATTGGGGAGGGATTGTCTTTTAGAGATGTTTTCAGAGTTCTAGGTAGTAAATGGTATGCATTCATTAGCTTAGATACGAGGGAGAGTAAAACATATGAATATGTTAAGAAGCTCCTAGAATACTATAGGAAATTTAGAGATTCCAATAATGCTATAATAGCATTATACCTAGAAATAATCATGCCCAAGCTCCCATCATGGGCAAAACCATATGTTGAACAAGCTTTTAAGGAGGGATTAATGACTAGTCGTGCTGGAAGCAAGAAATTATTTGAACTAGATCTTAAGCTGAGGAAACATGGCATATCATTTGATGAATACGTTGGTTTACTAGGTATAATTACTGGTTTAGCTGTCTATGAGGGGTTGAGAGCATAAAATACCTAGTAAAATTCTTCCTCATAATACGGTGTCTCCTCCACCATATATTCTCTTAGCATTGCCTTATACATTCTTATCTGCTCTTTAATTGCTGGCTCCATGAAGAATGGTGCAAATGCTATTCCAGATATAAAACCTCCTATATGTGCCCAGAAAGCTATTGATGAAGCAAATCCTAGCAGTGTGATCAGACCCATTACTAATTGGTAGAAGAACCATATTAGAATATATACCCATGCAGGCAACGTGAAGATTAACGGTATTATCCATATTGGGTAAACCATTGTTATACGTGATCTAGGATAATAGATTAGATAAGCACCCATAACCGCGCTAATAGCTCCTGAAGCACCTAGTGTTGGGGTTACCCATGGATTAATAATTATTTTACCAGTAATCAAGTATTGGCTAGGTATGATTGTGATGCTTAATATATGGAAAATATCAGCCATAATCCCGCCTAGAAAATAGAATAACAAATATCTTTTACGACCCATAACGCTTTCAACGGGTCCTCCGAAGAAGAATAAGAAGATCATGTTACCCAGTAAATGATAAATATCTGCATGAGTGAACATTGCCGTGAAAATAGTCCACAACCGCTCGCCCCTAACAATAGCGATCGGTATCATTGCTAGCTGTCTTTGAACCTCATAGGCATTTGTTGCCCCAGGTACTAGGAGTTGTGGCTCAATATACATTAATATGAACACAACAATATTGATCAGGATTATAAATAGAGTAACTGCTGGGAATTTACGTGGAGCAGTTTGATGAACAGGTATACCCAACGAATACTCACCCTCCACTATATAGCCATTTCTCGAGACCAAACACTTTACTCTTCGGGGTAAAATCTATAAGTACAACTTCTCTACGAGCAGGTAATGATACATTATAAACTTCTACACCGTCTATATTTATTTTATCCCTAACACCATTGTGTGTATGTCCATGAATAACAAGATCTATTTTCTTATCTTTTATAATCTTCTCCATTCTAGAACTTGCTAGGTAAGGCCAAATATTTCTGGGCTCGCCTTCGAGGTTCTTATATGTTACCCCATAGTGTGATACTAGGAATATGTATTTGGCTCCTTTACTTCTAGCTTCATCTATCATCGCCGAGATCTTTAATGGTAGTTCTCGATAATAATTGTACAGCCAAGGCATGTGTCGTGATTGCCATGGAGTAGGCTTGTCAAGTGCTCCTCTAGTCCCAATTATTCCTATCTTCAACTCTTTCATCTCTAAAATAATGTATTCATCGTCCAACCATTTGAAAACAGGATACATTTCTCGATATTTATTCTCGAATCCACGGTATTCTTCATTACCGAAAACACTAATGATCGGTATCTCCTCATATTTGTTAATTAATATTTCATATACATGTTTTAGAGCATAAATATTGTTTTTATCAACAAGGTCGCCAGCCAATATTATTAAGTCAGGTCTTATTTTTACCTTATTTAACGACTTAATGAATAAATCGAGAAATCGCGGACTATGTATATCGGCTGTTGCCAATATCTTCAACAATATTCTATAACACCTCTAAGATAAACATTTATTAGGTCATTGATTATTTATTTTCCCTAGCAATAGCTGGGTTATGGCGGTGTATAGGTATGACTATAGGTTTGCTTAAGGGTGTTAATAAGAGCGGTCATAAGGGATGGACTACTGTTAAGTGTTCTATTTGTCATAAAGACATTGATTTGTTTAAAGCAGTTGATACAGGCGATGCATATTATTGTCCGAAATGCTTAGCTAATGGGAGAGAAGCATTCTTCTGTGCAGCAGATGCTAAGAGACTGCATTATAGATGTCCGTATTGTGGCGGAGAATTAAAGCCTTATTATTTATAATCTCTACGGATCAGAATTCTTAATTGTTATAGCATTTCTAGGACATAACGGTATACAAGCATAGCATTCAACACATTTATTATTATCTGCAAAAACTCTATTAGCTCTTATATAGAATACATGTGTAGGACAGTATTCAACGCATAAACTACAAAGATCACATTTTTCACTATCTATGATGATGTTAACCAACTAATATAACACCACGTGGTGAAGATGGTTTGTTTAAAGCATTAGCGGATATGCATATTCATTCAACATATAGTGATGGAAGAGCTAGTCCTAAAGAAATTATTTTAACAGCAATATATAAGGGTTTAAATATTATATCAATCACTGATCACAACTCCTTCCAAGGATCTATTATAGCAAGTAGACTAGCAAAGGATCTAGTTAGAGAATATGATGAACAACTCCTAGTCATAATTGGTAATGAAGTTAGAACAGATAAAGGAGACATACTAGTATATTGTTATGAACCAATAGATGTGCCTAGAAGAATAGACTACTTAATAGATAAAGCCCACGAGAACAACTGTTTAGTTGTGCCAGCACATCCTTTTGATACGTTAAGACTTGGTATAGGAGATGCATTATTCGAGTATAATGGATGGGATGCTATCGAGGTTTGGAATGCCTCAGCTGATCCACGAGCTAATCGTGAAGCATTAAGAGCTTCAAAAATCCTAGGATTACCGGGTATTGCTAATAGTGACGCCCACATCCCCGAAGCAATCGGTTCGGCATATACAGTTCTAGAACTAGATGAATTATCTGTAGAATCAGTATTCAAAGCTATAAAGAATGGAAATGTACATCCACATTTTGGATACCCCCCTTTTAAAGTATTTATCAAGAAGGTAGAGTGGAGTATAGAGAGAAGAATCCGGAAATTCCTTGGAAGATAAAATATAACGTATCTAGATAAGGTTGTATTTATTTCTCAATATATACTTCTTCACCTATTTTCTCAGCGTTTGCAGGAGGGGATCCACTATGGAATTCTATGTTCACCAGCTTGTGTAAGTCAACGATTTCTTTCAAAGCTTTCTCAGCTTCTATGGGTAAGTATATTTTCTTTGTTAGTTTTTCTTTGAATTTTATATTGTTTTTCTTCTTATAGCTCCAAATTGCTGAGTTAATCTTTTGCACGAGTAGTGCTAGTTGATAGTCTTTATTCAGCCATTCTTTTTCTGGTTCAGGGAATTTTTCTAAATGAACAGTTTTACCATAAAGCCTCGTATACAGAGCATCTGTTACGAAGGGCATTATTGGTGCTAGTGCTCTCAGAGTCCTGTTCAGAATATAGTGTAATGTATACCATGCAGCTTCTTGTTCTTCTCGGCTATACTTGTTTTCTCTATTGTAGGCTCTAGACTTTACTAGTTCTATATAGTGTGATGCGAAATAGTTCCAGATGAACTGGTAAATACTTGTTATTGGTTCGAAAACGTCTAGGTTACTATAAGCTTCATCTATTTCTTTCAACATATTATTGAAATAAGCTATTGTAGCTTCATCTAATGGTCTCAGCATAGGTTTCTTTTCAGGTTTTTGAAACATTGATATGAAACGTGCAATGTTCCATAGTTTTGTAGCGAATAAGAATCCTGTTCTAATGACTTGTTCTGAGAATCTATAATCGTATCCTAGCTTAGCAGAAGCAGCAGCCCAGTATCTGAAGGCGTCGGCTCCATATTTCTCTATGTATGGTTCTGGATCTATTACGTTACCTTTAGATTTATGCATTGCTTCTCCTTTCTCATCTAATCCCATACCAGTTATTCTTACCCATTTAAACGCTGGTTTACCTGTTAACTGGTATACTCTTAGTAAGCTATAGTAGAGCCATGTACGTATAATGTCTTGTCCCTGAGGTCTTAGAGTATATTTGAATGCTTTTCTAAACAATTTATCGTTTCTCTTATACCCGGTAACATATAATACTGATATACTGCTATCAAACCATGTATCGAAAACCTTCTTTTCCCCCTCCAAGTATTCTTTCGGAGCTCCACAAACAGGGCATTTATCCCATGGAGGCTCGTCTTTCCATGGCCTATAATATTTGCCTGGTTCGGGGAGTAGTACTGAGCCACACTTTCTGCATCTCCATACTGGGACTTCGGTTGCATAGTATCTGTCTCGACTTATAGGCCAGTCGGATGATACACTATCTATCCAGTCTAGTAGTTTTTTACGGTGCATTTCGGGTTTGAACTCTATAGTTTTAGCAATTTTCCTAATTTCATCCTTGAAATCTAGTTGTTTCAAAAACCATTCCTTAGTATGTATTATTTGTATAGGTGTCTTGCATCTCCAACACACTGGAACACTGTGCTTGATCTTCTCTTTCTTAACTAGAAGACCTTTCTCCTCTAGGATCTCGGCTGCTTTTCTCCTAGCTTCTTCAACTTTTAATCCGCTTAAAGGTCCTGCTACCTGTGTTAGTCTTCCATCCTTATCGATTATTATAGTGGGTTTTAATCCGAGGTCTCTAAACATTTTAACATCTGTTTGGTCACCATAGCTACAAACCATTACAAGTCCTGTGCCGAATTCGGGATCTACTTCTGGATATGTCGTGATGATCATTTCGTGCCCGTATAGTGGATTAATCGCATGTAGCCCGTTTAAATGCTTATACCTATCATCTTCTGGATGAAAAACTAGTGCTTTACAAGCTCTCAGCATTTCAGGTCTAGTAGTTGCTACTATTACTTCTTCCCCGGTCTCTTTTACTTTGAACTTGATATAGTATAAGTATCCCTCCGCCTCCTTGTGCTCCAGCTCTGCATCAGCTAGTGTTGTCTTACATCTAGGACACCAGTTAACAGGTCTTTCTGCTTCATAGATTAATCCTTTCTTGTAGAGTTCTATGAATGTGGCTTGGGTAATCTTCCTATATTCTTCGCTGTCTGTACCGTTTCTCCAATAATCAAAACTGCATCCAAGCATCCTCCAGATCTTCACTATGTCTTCTTCGGCTTTATCCAAGAATTTTCTGCAAAGTCTTAGAAACTCTTCTCTACCCTCAGGAGTTTTTGAGATTTCATGTGGATTAATACCATATGTTTTTTCAACTTGAACTTCTACTGGTAAACCATTTCGGTCAGCGTAGAAGGGGACTAAGACATTGTATCCCTTCATACGGAAATACCTAGCAATCATATCTATCTGGGCATAATGAGCAGCTCCTCCAACATGCCATTTACCACTGGCATATGGGGGTGGAGTGTCTATAGCAATTATTTCTCTAGGATCATCTTCTCTAAACGTAAACTTGAAAAGACCCATTTCCTCCCATTTCTTATAAAGATCTTTTTCCCATTTAATATTCCATCTCTTCTCCTCGATCAACGGCTTAAAACGTTGTTCACTCAATTCTTCTCAACCTGTTTAACGTTCTTTTCTCCGATGCAACCATATTATATATGTCAAAGAATAGTTATTTAACAGAGTAAAATAAGGTTTCCCGGGTGAGTAGTTATAGATAAGGAGTTTTATAGAGAAATAGTTAATGTAGCTATCAAAGTATCTGATCCGGAAAAAATTCTTCCACTCCATATTCGCCGAGACAATAATTGCTTATATATTGATAGTAGAAGGATCTGTCTTGAAAATGGAAAAATATATGTTGTAGGAGCTGGTAAAGCTAGTGGAAAAATGGCATTAGCTATTGAGAGAATACTGGGTAATCTAATAGAGAAAGGAGTTATTGCTATACCTTACTATATGTCTGACCTATACAAGCTTGAGAAAATACAATTAGTTGAAGCCGGTCACCCAATACCCAACGAGGGAAGTATTAAGGCGGCTGAGAAAATCCTAGATATAGCTGGGAAAGCAGGGGAAAACGATGTATTGATCAGTTTAATCAGTGGCGGCGGATCCGCTTTAATGGAGAAACCTATTCAGCCAATAACCCTAGATGACCTAAAAATAACAAACAAGCTTCTATTGGAGAGCGGCGCTGATATACGAGAAATAAATATTGTTCGAAAACATTTATCAGAAATAAAGGGTGGACGCTTAGCTGTTAAAGCAGGCAAGGCGAAATATATTGTATCATTAATGATAAGTGATGTGCCAGGAGATAATCCAGAATATATAGCATCAGGCCCCACAGTTCCTGATTCATCAACATATATTGATGCTAAAAACGTGTTAGAGAGATATGATTTATGGGATAAGGTTCCGGAAAGCGTTAGAATAGTTATTGAGAAAGGAATTCGCGGCGAAATAGAAGAAACCCCAAAACATGATCACCCAGTATTTAGGAAAACTATCAATAAGATTATAGCGTCAAACTATACTGTTCTAAGAAAGTTAAGCGAATACTTTAGAGATAAAGGATATACACCATATATTCTAACTACTAGGCTTGAAGGAGAAAGCTCCGAGGTCGGAAAAGTTCTTGCATCAATAGCTATGGATATAAGCGATAGAGACCTTTTAGGACAGAAACCTCTGGTTTTACTACTTGGTGGAGAACCAAATGTTAGTTTGAAGGGGCAGAGATACGGGAAAGGTGGTAGGTGCCAAGAACTTGTATTATCATTTTTAGCAACTACTAGGGGTAGGAGAGACTTATCTATAATTGCATTTGATACTGATGGAGTGGATGGTTTTTCAGATGCTGCAGGTGCTTACGGAGATTACGAGGTATGGGAAAATATGAGTAAAAACAGGGATTCTCCATGGAGTTATCTCAGAGAACATAATTCATACGAGTTTTTCAGGAAATATAACGGATTAATAATAACAGGGCCTACGGGGACTAATGTAAATATTGTTGTAGCAGTAATTATTCACGGATCAAAATCCTCGGGGCAATAAGTATGCCAGGGATCATTTTTTGGACCCTTACAACCTATAAGCTTCCATGATTCATAAAATAGTTTTTCAGCATCTTTAAAGCTAATATTTCCAGTAATAAACCATCTTACATTAACTGTTTCTATTCCTTCAGGAGTTTTGATCCCTGCTACAACGATTTTTTCTATATCAGCATTTATATGTTCTCTATGGTTATCTATGTTCTTATATACTATACAGTACTTATTCTCCGAAACACATATTTCTTCATCATAGTTGTCAAACGGCCATCTCCTCCTATAAACATCTACTGATACAACAGTTGTTTTTTCATCTACTTTCACAAATAGGACGCGGTAATGATCCAGAAACCAGTATTCAGATACTTTTTCATAAATACTTTCTTCTTCGGCATTTTTACTCAAGCTTGTCCACCGAGAATTTATGATTATCTATGATATTGGCTTATATAGTATTCCTAGCTCATCAGCTATTTTATATGCTTCCAATATTTCATTTCTATACGGTCTCCTAGCTATCTCAGGGAATTTTTCGGGATATTTAGCGACTAAGTGTTCAGGCCTATATTGGTCCATTATGTTCACTAATGCTCTAGGAGTGTTTTTAGCTATCCATTCAAGAACTTTTCTTGTACAACATTCTATATGGTTCGGTAGAACGAGGTGTCTAATTATCATGTCTCCATTTTGATAAGCTATTTTTATGTTTCTAGTAATTATTTCCCAGTAGTTTCTAGCTTTAGAATATCTCCAAGCACACTGGTTATTTCCATATTTGAAATCCGGTAACCATATATCTATTAGGTCCTTTATGATCTTCATTGCTTCCAGTGACAAGTACATGTTGCTATTCCATAGTTGTGGAACATTAATGTTTAAGTATTTGAAGCTCTCAACTATGAAGGGTATATGTGGAGTCGGTTCTCCCCCAACATGGTTAATGTTTCTAGCACCTGTTTTCCTCAGAGTCTCTTGTATAATAGCCAGTTTCCTCGAATCAACTCTTTCACCATGCCTAGCATATAATTGGCTTATATCATAGTTTTGACAATATACGCATCTGAAATTACATCCTCCATAAAATATTGTCCCACTAGGTACTAGTGGGGCTTCTTCTCCCATGTGATGGAAATAAGAGTGGACTATACAGTCTTTATCCATCATACATATTCCTGGTCTACCGCTTAATCTATTTACTCCGCATTTCCACTCACATAGTCTACAGTTTTTAAGATATGATTTAGCTAATGCTATTTTAACGTCTAGAAAACTATATTTGGGCTTATGTAATTCTTCAAGTTTCAATCGATCATTTCTTATCTCTTTATAGATTTTTACGAATTCCTTTTCTAAACTGTCATGTATTTTCCATAATTCCCTCTGATCCTCTACTTCATAAGGGTTAACAGGTGATTCTATATGTTTAGCTATGATGAATTTTGCTGGTTTCTTATTTATCATTACTTGATAATACCAAGAAAGCCTTTCTTTGACTTCTTCGTTATTCCATATCCAGAACGCATCTGGTCTCAGAGTAAATATTTCATATGGTTCTAGTTTTTCCAACAACACGTTTCCTCACCGCCTCCCTTAGTAGGTCTACTCCGAAATACTTCTTCAACGTGATGTAGAGTTTTGTAATAGGTATTCCTACAACGTTGTAGTAGTCGCCTACAATTGTTTCTATAAGCAATGCTCCCAGTCCTTGTATGGCATAACCGCCTGCCTTCATGAGTGGTTCGAGGCTTGAAATATATAGTGTTAATTCTTCGTCGCTGAAATTCCTCATTTTCACTCTTGTTTCTTCAATAAATGATTTGTATTTGAGATTATTCTTTTCTATAATATATACACCAGTATATACGGAGTGCCATTTTCCACGTAGTAGTTTAAGTATATGTGTTGCTTCCTCAATTGTTGTAGGCTTACCAATGACTCCTAGTTCGTGAGAGAAAATTACAGTATCCATCCCAATAATGATCGAGTTCTCAGGGGCATATACTAGAGCATAGTTAGCTTTTGAAAACGCATTTTCTAATACAGTCTTAGCTGGGTCATCATATATTCTCTCAGTAATTCTTGGAGGGATAACTATAAAGTCTGCTCCAAGCTTTCTTAGCAATTCTATTCTTCGCTGACTACTACTAGCTAGGACAAGGATCTTCATTTTGATCAACCTATTAACTTTCCTGGTATTCTTTGTCCAGAAAGATTTTTTGTTAAAAGGGTTTATTTTGTATAATTCAAACACATTATTTACCATAAATGTTAGGATTTCGTGGGAAATGCTGTTCCATAACCTATATAGATTATCTTGTCCGGGTTTAGTGTTTCTATTATTTCGCTTCTATTAGTAGCTACTATTAGAGTTATACCTGCCTTCCTAGCTAGTAAACCTACTTTTCTAGCGACTCTTTGTGCTGTTAAGGTGTCGAGATGTGCTGTGAGCTCATCAATCACTAATAAGTTAGGTTTTTCTGCGAGGAGACTTGCAAGTTTTGCTCTCTCCTTCTGACCGGTTGATAACTCTGCGAATCTTGCTCTATAGAATACTGCATCGCTTAACCCCACCATATTTAATACTTCTACCGCAGCTGCAGGATCACCTATTTTCATAGTTACATGTTCTAATAGTGTTTCCGAGCCAAAACTTGGTTCCAGCTCGCCTGGTAATAGGGCTTGTAACCTAGTATTTGGCGGCGTCTTAACTGTTCCTTCAGTAGGCTTATACTTGTCTTGGGATTGTAGTTCTTTTTGAACCGCTCCAATTATCATTCTTAGAAAAGTTGTTTTACCAGCACCACTTGCACCAACTACTACGACTATCTCGCCAGGCTCGATCACTATGTTCACATTTCTCAAAACATATTTCTCAACAACTCTTCTCTCAACTCCGAAGGCTAATAATACGTCTCTAAGTCTTGGTGGCAGTCTTTTAACATCGAGTATGCTAGAATATATTTTTGTCAAGTTTTCAATGATAATAGGGCCATTCATCTTTTCCACAGTACCATACCTAGACTTATACAGTTTTCCGCCATGCATCTTAGCATAAGGATCTTTTTCTAGGAATTCTCTTATCCTCTTCTCCGCCTCTGGTGTTAATGGATACATTAAAACAGGTCTCCCACTCCCAGTATCCCACATATAATAGAAGCCGGCTTTCTCGAAGAATGGATTATAACGTGCCATCATAGCTATGGTTTCAACAATATGTTTACGTTTCTTCATTTCAGGTATTCTACGCTCTCTTATCCATTCAATAGCTGCTTTCACAGATAATACTCCTAGCCCGTCTCCTCTATAATCAGGATGAACTACTACTCTAGCTATTCTTGCGGCTGCAGTATTGGCGATCTTTAATGCTTGCTCACTAACCTCTTCGCCAACAATAGCTCTTGCCAGCCTTCTACCATAAGTTGTTTTTAAATACTTGTATCTAGAAATAATGTTTCTTCTCTCAGATAATGCTGTGGGCCAGAATGTTGGGTGAAACCATTCCTTCGGGAAAACTTTTTCTCTAATCATCTTCTCAACTTTGCCATTAGGTAATCTACGATTCATTAATGGAATAGGTGTATCAACTCTAACATAAGCAACTATTCTAGGCTCATATTCTTTTCTACCTAGAAGCCCTAATACTAGAAACCTGCTACTCGGTATACTTCCCCTGATCTCTTGGAGCTTCATGGGCACTCCATGTTTAGGACATTTTGGCTGAATATTAGACTCCATATAGTATCCGCATATGGAACATCTCCATATAGCAACGATTTCTTCTTTACTAGCATAATGGTGTTGTTCAAGATTAACTATTTCCATATAGTGGTTGCCCGTGCTTTATCTTTTGGTTGTTTTGGAAACTTTGGATATCTGCACGGGCTTCCCCCTCTTGGGTTGGGGCTTCATCCCTTCATCGAGGGGGCTATCGGGGCTCCACACAGACCACTTTTGAGCCCTTCATCTGCTTTTTATTAACCATTATATTAGTGAGGGTTTATAAAGCGAACCCCGCCAATCTATCAAAACAATCATGGTTTTCATAATTTTCCAAAACAACCATGGTATAGTATCCAAATAAGCAAATAGTCTTCTTCACTCATTGCTTCACGAGCTACAACTTTGTATTCATATACTTTTCTAATATTTAACGGATCTTTTCTCTCTAAAACATATGTTTTCCTCCAAACAGGCCATACAGGTATTTCTTCGCCTCTATATACTCTGTATAAATCGTAGTCGTTTGGCCCAAGAATCCATGTATCACCCACCTTTTTAGGTTCATCCTTCAATACAATCTTTACAATCTCATCTTTACTGAACCATTGAGCAATAACGCCGCTTGTCCAAAGAAATACTTCGTGCCCCTTTATCTCCACCGGTATTATGCCGAACCATTTATATCCTCGTCTGCTCATCAACTTGTAGGGATCACGTGTTATTTTAGTAGTTATAATGTATCCTTTAACGCCTAGTTGTTCTGCCAATTAGGAATGCACCTCATAATTAATTCTATGAGTGATCAATAATAATTTTTATTGCCTCACCAATAAGCATACAGATCTTATTAACAAAAACACAGGGTTCAATATTGATATCTCCACAACCACCGATCTTTAATTCTTCTATATATCCTTTAAGTAGTTCATTATAACTAGAACATATTTGTTCTTCCCTATAATTTTCCTTTATTGATTTACTAGTTAAACAACTGTATAGTTGTTGTTCAAACAAGCATCCATGACAATATTTTAATCCATACCCAGAAGCAATTCTCCATATATCAATTATGATAAATGGTTTCTTTAACTCGTAGAATTTTTTACGGGAGAAAACTTCTAGGAGAGAATAGTTTCCTCCATGCCCGTTAACAAATATGTAGCCGGCTGGAGAAATGTTCTTCTCTATGGAATCCACTATGGAATCTAATAAGTCTAAATAAATTTTAGGATCAACATTGATCGTTCCAGGATATTTAAGCCATTCTATGGAATAACCATATTTTAGAACAGGATAGATATGTATATTTATATTCTTCTCATACTTGAAATTGTTAATGCATAGAGAAACTATTTCTTCAGCTATAACACTATCAGTATCAAGTGGGAGATCTTCACCGTGATACTCATAGCTACCAGTAGGTATTATAGCTATATGTAAGTTTTTATGAGTAGAAATACTATTGTGTCTAGACAATGTCAATTTTTCTTACACCTAGGCGATTATACTATGTTAGGTATTATGGTAGGAATATAATCAATATTTACCTCTACAATGTATAAGCTCTTTCAATATCTCCCGAAGTTCTTCTCTACAATAATTATATTTACTACAAATTGTTCTATAGATCTTAATAGGTTCTTTTAGTTGTCTAATCATACCTGTTAATAACCATGTAAAGGAATCAAGTTTATATAGAGGTATGTTTGCTTTTTCAGATACTATTTTCCAAGCCTCTATAACTATTTCTCTGTTTTTAGGGGTCATAAGCTCTTTTACACATGTGGATGTATTGTTCTTGCATCCCACTATACAACTGGTTATTGCAAGAAATGAATTTCTACGATCCACCGGTATGGGTATTTCACCGCTTATCTCAGCCTTACATGTTAAGCAAAAGTAATAATACATTTTTCCCGCAAAAACCACGGTTTTCGCTGTGGGATCGGTTTTTAGGATTTTACTGATCATATATACTAATTTATCTAGTTGGTTACAGAATTTTAGTGGAGAGTTCACTAGGTTTTTTGCTAAGCTACTATTGTAGAATACTTGTAATCTTTTGATCTTGTGTTTTAGACCCATTCTATTATAGTTTGTGATTTTCAAGAACATTATGTGGTTCTCTATAATATTATTTATGTCTTTGATTTTTTCTCTTCTATCAATAAACCATTTTGACAATGCAGACCAGTATTCTTCTCCTCGACTAGATAATTGATAACTTATGAGAGCATTTGCAACCACTATTATTGAGGTTAGTTCTTTTCCATAATGTCTCACAAGCTCTGATACAGCATGGTATTGTGGATCATTTTTCTCTAATAAATCTATGAAATCTCTAATCTTACTTATTAAAGAGCCTATGAACTCAGCTCGCTTAACATCTACTTTATACATGTTCTTCACTCTCTGAATATTGTGAAGCATAGCATTATAAACCTATAAAAATATCTTATACTGATTAGGTGCTCTATATGGGTAATAATATAGTTATGATAACAATTAATAATGATGGATATGTGACTTCACTGGATAGAGCCTCTAAAATAGCCGTTTATGATGCTGACAAGCACGTTGTCATAGAGGAATTGAATAATCTATACAAAGATGGTTTCTGGATTCTTGAGGAAGTGTTTGATAAATATGATCCAGCAATTATTATAACTGGCGAAATAAGCGAAGAACTTGCATATGATATTGAGGAGAATGGTGTGAAAGTATATGTTGTTAAGCCACGCAGAATAGATGATTTAATACGTGAATTATTCCTTTAATAACCTATATGGTGGATGTAGCTTTATGAACAATTCATTGATCACTCTAGCGATAGATCTGGAGATCGATGAGAAATCATTTAGCGATCTTATCGGTATTCTCAACAATATGTGTAGGAAAATTTATAGCTATGAGGACTCCTCCATGAATTTCAAAATGTATCTTTGCCAAAACGAGTTCTTAGAGCTATATTACAACGATAAGAATTATCTAGTAAATATAATGTGCAGAAGCGAAGATGCATGTGTTAGAGTACTTAATGAATACTTGTTTAAGGTAGTGTCTAAAAACAAAGTATTAATACATATGATTCCGCGAGGTATTCCCAGATAATACTATTAATACACGATAATGTTTGCTTTATCGCTGAAATTCATTATCATTATTGAGACTACTCTTCTATTCTTTATTCTTACCACTATGTCGCCGTCTCCGCTGAGGAATTCTTCATCTGCATCTTCGATATCGTATCCGAAGTTAATGTACAAGATATCATTTTGTCTATCATATTCCATCCAGATCTTATCTAGATCACTTATTTTATACTCCTTTACCTTTTCCTCACCGCTCATTTATTGATCATCTCTATGTATTTAGTGAACCAATTAATATTAGAACGGCATAATTGTTATATCTGCGAAGTCAACTGGTAAAGGTAAACCTTTAGATTTATACTCTTCATATTTCTTCTCCAGAAACTCTCTGAACACGGGGCATGTCTCGTATCTTCCATCACGTGTGCATTTTTCTCCTAGTGTGAGGAAGCACATTCCAGTTTTTTTATCATAGTATGGACAGATCTTGTGGTGGTGTTTAGCGCTTCTAATCATTCTCTGTATCCATCTTTGTTTCTCGTCAACCTCTTCTTTTTTCTCGACTTTGCCGAGAGCTTCTTGTAGCTCGTGATCCTCTATTCTAACATCTGGGATCATCTTAGTTACACCTCTCTAGAAGCATTTATGGATGTGGTTAATCATTATTTCAAATATGTTTTAATTCTTATAAGTATATCCTTTCATTTTGGGGTATCTATTCATGGAAATGAATAGTTCGTATAGAGTTTTCGATAAATATTACTGGAAATATGAGAACTGGTATCTTAGAAACTATAATATTATGAAGGCTGAAAGAGACTGTATTAAATCAATTGGTTTATATGGTAAGATTTTAGACGTAGGTGTTGGTACAGGTATTTTAACGTATGGATTATCTAAGTCTATGGTAGGTGTTGATCCTTCTGAGAAAATGTTGTTGTATGCTAGTAGAAGAGGGTTTTTGACTATTAACTCGTTTGGGGAGGATCTCCCATTTATTGATAATTATTTCGACTCCGTCATAGTGGTTGTCACGATATGTTTTGTAAATGATCCATTGAAGATGTTGTCTGAGATCAATAGGGTTTTAAAGAAGAATGGTACTTTGGTGACGTGTGTTGTCCCTAAAGAGAGTAGTTGGGGAATTTATTATAGGTGGTTAAAGAATAGTGGTAAGAGCTTATTCTATAAATATGCTAGATTCTATACTATTCAAGAACTATACTATATGTTGTCAATTACGGGATTCATAGTTAAAGATACTTGTTCAACACTATTATATCCTCCCAGCACTCCTCCAACATATGAGGTACCTGTTAAATCTCTGGTTCCTGATTCAGGCTTTGTTTGTATTAGAGCTGAGAAAAAATGAGCAAGAATATTGATTATGGCCTAATTGCTTCTTTGAGAAAAGTTTATGGAAGCTTAACTTATTCTCTATTAGACAAAATATTATTGCCTCCTAAACGGCTCTACTTACGTGTAAATACTATGCTTATCACTCGAGAAGAACTAGTTGAACGATTGAAAAAGCGTGGTATTAATGTAAAGGAGGATCCCTATGTTGAAGAAGCAGTATTCATTGAATTAGAAGGGCCTAATAAGATACCTGTTTATGACAAAAAAATCATTGTCGATAAATATGCTGCTGAATCCATAATGATTGGTGCAAATCTTTATAGACCAGGCATAGTAAGATTTGATCGCTTTAAAGAGAATGAGTATGTTAATATTCAAGCTACTAATGGAAGAATAATAGCCGTTGTTAGAACGCTTGTTTCATCGGATAAGCTGAAATATATGAAGAAAGGAATTGTCGGCGAAAACATTGTATCAATTTATAAAGCTCCTCCAATCCGTGATCTAGAGGAATATGATCTAGGATTATTTTATCCTCAAAGTCTTCCAGCTATGATGGTTTCAAGAATACTTGATCCCCAGCCTGGCGAGCTAATATTTGATATGAATGCTGCTCCAGGCGGTAAAACCAGTCATCTAGTACAATTATCTCAAGGTAGGAGCAGAATTATAGCGTTTGAGAGAAATGTGAAGAAGGCATTAAAAGTATATTCTACCCTGAAAAGACTCCGTCTTCTACGGAACGTTATTATTTTGCCTATGGATTCCAGATATGTTCACTTAGATCTAAACGTCTCGGAGAAGGTTGATAAGATATTAATTGATCCTCCATGTACAGGTTTAGGTGTTAGACCTAAAATAGACATTGATATTAGAGGCGAGGATATAGTGGTTCTTAGTAAGTATCAGCGACAATTTCTCAATTCAGCATCAACTATTCTTACTAGAAAAGGCATTATTGTTTATTCCACATGCACGCTAACATGGGAGGAGAACGAAGAAAACATTATATATGCAGTGAGGAAGCTGGGGCTGGAAACAATTGATTTAGGAAAGATCCCCTATGCTGATAAAATCTATTATAGAGACATTGTAGCTTATAGGTTTTCACCGCTAGGCTATGATATGCCTGGATTCTTTGTAGCTGTTCTAAGAAGAAAATAGATTATTTCATATGTTTCTTAACAAGTTTAGAACCACATATTGGGCATGTATCTTCTGAGGGGTCTGCTGGAACGTATCCACAAACGGGACAGTATACTCGGTATTTTCTAGCTTTTCTAATACCCTTCGTTCTCAAAGGTTTAAATGGAATCCCCATATGGTATAAGAGGTTTTGAAGAGAGTAATCATCTGTGAAAACAATTACCTTATCATGTATTGTTTTTAATTGTAGAGAAAGTGCTGCTACATCGATATCTGTTTTAGATAAGGATACATGTTCTCCTATTTTCCTAGCTTTAATTATGGTTTTTCTTCTAAAATCCTCTCTTGGCTCAATTACTTCAATCATTTTAGTCTCAATACCTAGTTCGAGAGCTTCCTTATTTTCCTGATCCCTTACCTCATCAACTACTCTTGGAACAGTATATATTTTAACAATGTATCTTGGTAATTGTAAATGGTATTTTGCTAGAAATGCAGAGGTGTCAAACACTATATTTAGCTTCCTACTATTATTTTTATTATGGATGCGATATTCTTCTTTTCTCAAATACATCCCTTATGAAATCTTTTTTCCCATAGACTCTTATAATTCTAAAATCCCTATTACTATGCTCAACAAGTATTTTTCTATGCGGCCCCAGTATATCGGTTCTTTCACCATCAATATATATTTCCATTATCCCCATTGTTTCAATTAGTATTTTAGATAACGAGGGAACTATGATTGGTGAAATATTTAGTTCCATAGGGTTTAATGGTGTAATAAATATTGTTTCTAGAAAATAATCTATAAATGGCCCTCTCGTCGATAAATTATAAGCTGCAGATCCTGGAGAAGCTCCTATGAGGATTCCGTCTCCCTCCAAATAATACTCAGATATAAATGCTGGAGTTTTCGCCGTTATCTTAAATCTTATAACCCTACCTCTATCTATAGAGATCAATGCTACTTCGTTTAAAGCAGTATATCTATTATTATCTAATACAACATCTATTCTGCCAAGTGTTTGTATAGTGAATAACCCATTCATTACCATGTCAAGAATTCTTTCTAGATCATCTGTATCAAATGGTTCATATAATGCTGTTCTCCTACCACAAGGTATCGGTAGTATTAATGGAGTTGTGTCTTGGAATACTCTCGAGATCTTTAATAATGTGCCGTCACCTCCAATACTTACTATTAAGTCTGTCTTGATTTTCATCTCCTTGATCAAGTCATCTACCCAGAAAGAATTAACTGCTAATCCGTACTCTCTCAATAACTCGATGATCTTTTTTGCCTTATCTAGGCAGATTGGTGTTGGTCGATAAATTATCAAAGCTCTCCTAAAAACTTCTTTCATCATTTTGTTTCACTCTCTCAAAGATATTATTTTGTTATTGAAAGATATTATAATACCCTATTCTTTAGTGTTTTACTGGTATTGGAAATGACTAAATGCGTTAAAATATATAAGAGATACGCTAATAACGTATTAGCTTTACTGAAAAAACACGGGCTTCTAAATAGGGAATATAAAGTATCACATGATAAAGAGTATGTATATATACCTATTATTCAAGGATCAGATGATAAAGTACATATTATACTTAAAGAATTCGAGTATGAATTAATTGATTGTTTACTGGAAAAGAGGAGAAAACATAGAGATCACAAATATATCCCATCATATGATCTATTGGGAGACATAGTTGTTGTGAGAGAAAATGTACTGGAAAATATTAGTAGAGAACAACTAATTAATACATTACTTGATCTACATCCACATATTAAAGCTATTTATATTAAGGAGAAAACCATTAATGAGTTCCGTTTACCAAAGCTAAAACTAATTTGGGGAGTAGAAGTAGGATCAGTTATTGTTAAAGAATATGGTTTATTATTCAGGATAATGCTGGGCAAAGTATACTATAATAAACGATTATCAGAAGAACATAGGAGGATTGCTACTATTAGTGGTGATAATGAAAAAATAATAGATTTATTCAGCGGTATAGGAGGATTTCCAATACATATAGCTTCGATGCATAAATCATTTATTTTAGCTAATGATCTTAACCCTTATGCATTTGTATCAATAATTGATAATATATTATTAAATAGAAAAAAACTTAGGGGAAACATAGCTGTTACAAAGATTGATGCTAAAGAGTTTATGAATTTTCCAAGTCTTAAAGAATACTTTGACCGATTAATAGCTAATCTCCCTCATAAAAGCATTGAATATATGTATGTCTACGATTACTTGCTTAGGAAAAACGGGATCTTGCACTTATATATTATTGGGAAAAGCTTGGAAGATGTGTTGGAGAGAATTGGCAAGTATAGTGATAAGTGGTTTTTAGAGAAAGCTACGAGAGTATTAGACTATGCTCCCTATACTTATATTTATAGGCTTGATCTCGTCAAGCGTTAATCCTACTATGTAGATTTTCAGAATAGTGTTTGGATCCCTCAGTTTCTCCACGATTCTACGATCAATATCTTTTGCGGCTTTATTTGATCTTATAGCTATTGTTGCGGGCTCAATATATGTGCTTTTCCTAATAATAAGTTTCTTCTCATCCTGTATTAATAGGTTTTTTGAACCTGTAGCTAATATGTAATCCATTAATTCGCCGACATATAGTATGAACACAGCTATTGTATTATCTTGTTTTAGAATATTTTTCAGCTCAGGCCTTAGATCATTTGCCGACTTATTACTAGCAACACCTATTATGCAGTCTCCTCTAGGGGTTAGATAGTTTTCCTTTGTTATTTCAATAGTTGTTTTATGTGTTGCTTTTATGTTGGGGTGTCCACGAGCTATTATTATATCATATGCTTTCAAATGTTCACCTCGATATGGTTCATTAATAAGTAGTTAAGTAGTATAGATATAAAATTATAACTGTGGTGGATAAGTATGCGTAGCAGATTCGAGAATGAACGTAGGAGAGTTATTGATTATTTGCGTAGAATAGGAATAATTAGATCTGATAAAGTTTATCGTGCACTACTTAGTGTTCCAAGAGAAGAATTTGTTCCTCCACAGTACAGGGAATATGCTTATATTGATGAACCATTACCTATAGGTTTTGGTCAAACTATTAGCGCTATCCACATGGTTGCAATAATGACTGAAGAACTTGATCCAGAACCTGGCAACATTGTGTTAGAGATTGGCACGGGTTCTGGTTATCAAGCAGCTGTTTTAGCTGAAATTGTCGCTAAACAGGATCCTAATAGAAGAGGACATGTTTACACAGTTGAGAGAATACCTGAACTGGCAGAGTTTGCTAAAAAGAACTTGGAAAGAACAGGCTATATAGAATATGTTACAGTAATAGTTGGAGACGGTACTAAGGGGTATCCAGAGAAAGCTCCTTATGATAGGATAATAGTTACAGCTGCAGCTCCCGAGGTGCCTAAGCCTTTGCTTAAACAATTAAGAGTAGGTGGTAAACTAGTTATTCCTGTTGGAGACAGATTTGTACAGAGATTGTTGAGTGTTAAGCGTGTTGGGGAACATGAATATGTTACTAAACATGGTATTGAATGTATGTTTGTTCCATTGATTGGTGAGTATGGATGGAAAGATTAGTCATGATCATATCTAGGAAAACCATGCTTCTAATCCCAATTGTTTGCTCTTTATATGTTCACGATAAGCTTTAACTAGTCTTTCAACAGCATTCTTGACTCTTTCAGGGTTGAAATCATGTTCTTCTACGAGAATCTCTCTTATCTTGGACTCGTCCGGTGCTCTCCATTCTAGCTTATAATCTGTTGATACCGGTGGGTTTAAGAAGTATTCAACTATTTTCTCTGGTTCTATGGGAAACTCTGTTTTCGGTATTATTTTGAGTATTTTATCTAGTGTTTTATAGGCTTTTACTAGTTGAAGAGCTTTTTTAGGACCTATACCTTTTACACCGTCAGGATTATAGTCTGTACCGATCAGTATAGCTACATATATTAGTTGTTCTCTTGTTAATCCCAGTTTTTCTAATAGTTTCTTTAACTCTATGATTTCTGGTTTGATCTCTATGTATACGTTTTTCCTAGGCAGTTTTCTCTTACCAGAAATTGTAAGGTTTCTTATAAGCCTCGGTGATCCAAACAATAAGCTATCATAGTCTTGTGAAGCACTAGCCCATGCATCTCCTTTACTAACAATATAAGCTGCCTGCGCCTCACCTTCAGCAGGAGCTTGTATCCATGGAATACCCATTGCATCTAATAATTTCTTAGCATCCTGGACCATTTCATCAGTTAACTTTGCAGACATCATAGCGTATCTTCGAGCAGCTTCTATATCTCCTTTTCTAAGTGCTTCCTCGTACTTTTTAGAGGCATCTTCACGTATTTTTCTACGCTTCTCTATTTCTTTAGCCTTTATTTCTGGTGGTTTTCCATCGAAGACATATGCAGGCTTAATCCCGTTTTCTAAAATATTTATTGTTCTATAAAATAATCCGCTTAGATGACTTGTTATCCTACCCTGGCTATCCATTAAAGGTGTTCCATCTGGTTGTCTAATAGCTGTTAGGAACTGGTATAATGCATTGTATCCATCGATAACAACGATTTTTCCCCTAAGCATCCTTAGATCTTCTATGGTCATCTTTGCTTCTTCGGGGATTAAATCTTTAAGATTAACACCCAAGATACTTCACCAAGAATAAAATATTACTGATTAATCCATAAAGATTACTGTATGATCTTGCTGAAATCAGGGGAGATCTTAACTATTAGATCACGGCCTAATTCCTCAACTCTGATAAGTCCTCTCAATTCTAATTTAAGCAGTATCTGGTAAAGTTCTACCTTTGACACTTCATATCCATATTCTTTCTTGATAACTTCTAATAATTCTCTTTCAGACATGCCTGTCGGCTTATTTATTAGTTCTTCTAGTATTATCCTGAATAATGGATGGTTCCGCCAAATATTTTTGCTCATAATATTGCACCTTAGAAAACTGTTTTTGAAACTATGTAAAATGGAATGTTATAGTTAGAGTATACTCATATAGGAGTTATGTATACATTGCGGGCTTTAAATATTCTCTTGGTAATCTCTGCCTCGCCTTTCTCCCCCATTCCTCGTATAGCTTCACTATGTCTTGGGTGATCGAGGGTCTTACTTCATTCATTGCTTCTAGGAAATGCCTCATATATACTTTGTTAATCTCTATGTTCTCCTTTAATGCTCTCATAGCGGCTTCTCTAACTAATGCTTCTAAGTCAGCACCACTATATCCTTCAGTTAATCTGGCAATTTCATATAAGTCTACGTCATCAGCTAACGGCATATTACGTGTATGAATCTTTAAGATCTCTATTCTACCATTTAGATCTGGTGGAGGCACGTATATTAGCTTATCAAATCTTCCCGGTCTAAGCAGTGCTGGATCGAGTATGTCTGGTCTATTAGTTGCAGCTATAACTACTACGTTGTCCAATCTATTGATTCCATCCATTTCCGTTAATAACTGGCTAACTATTCTCTCAGTTACTCTTGAATCGAAAGCATATCCTCTAGCTGGAGCTATAGCGTCTATTTCGTCGAAGAAAATCACTGCTGGAGCGTAGAGTCTCGCTTTTCTAAAGATCTCCCTGATCGCTTTTTCTGATTCTCCTACCCATTTGCTTAGTATTTCTGGTCCTCTTACTGCTATGAAGTTTGCACCACTCTCAGTAGCAACAGCTTTAGCTAATAATGTCTTACCAGTACCTGGAGGACCATATAATAGGATTCCTCTGGGAGGTTTTATTCCAAGTCTCTTAAATACTTCTGGATACTTCATAGGCCATTCAACAGCTCTTCTAAGCTCTTGTTTAACATCTTCTAACCCACCAATATCGTCCCATGAAACCTCTGGGACTTCAACATATATTTCACGTAGACCACTAGGCACTATTTCCTTATATGCTGCTAGGAAATCCTCCATTCTAACCTCCATTTTCTCGAGGACTTCTACAGGTATAGTTTCACTTTCCAAATCTATTTCAGGCATATATCTTCTAAGCGCGTGTAAAGCTGCTTCTTTGACTAGTGCAGCAATGTCTGCTCCCGTGTATCCATGTGTTATTTCTGCTAATTTATTTAGGTCAACATCATTTGCTAAAGGCATTCCACGTGTATGTATTTGTAGAATTTCCAGTCTTCCCTGCTTATCTGGTAGTGGAACCTCTATTTCTCTATCAAATCTTCCAGGTCTACGGAGTGCTGGGTCTAATGCGTTAGGCCTATTTGTTGCGGCAATTACTATTACGTCTCCACGGCTTTCAAGCCCGTCCATTAATGCTAGAAGCTGTGCTACAACTCTCCTTTCAACTTCTCCCATGACTTCGTCTCTTTTAGGAGCTATAGCGTCTATTTCGTCTATGAATATTATTGCTGGAGCATTCTTTTTTGCTTGCTCAAATATTTCTCTAAGCCTCTGCTCTGATTCACCATAGAACTTACTTATTATTTCAGGTCCGTTGATTGCTATGAAATATGCTTCTGCTTCGTTAGCGACAGCTTTAGCTAATAATGTCTTACCAGTACCTGGAGGACCATATAATAGGATCCCCTTGGGTGGTTCTATTCCGAGTCTTCTAAACAGCTCTGGATGTCTTAGCGGTAGCTCTACTAGTTCTCTTACTCGTTGTACAATGTGTTTCATGCCTCCAATATCTTCATATGTTACTCTAGGAACTGCGTGATCCATTGGTCTCTCTAATACTATTATGTTTGTGTTCCTCTTTATTATGACTGGTCCCTTAGGTTTTGTCAAGATTACTTTGAAGGGTATTGTTTGTCCAAGTATTTGAATAACTACTAGGTCTTCTTCTAATACGGGACGGTTTAGTAGTCTATTTTTAATATACCCAATCGTGCCTGGATCTATTGGTGCATAGTATTTTGTGGGGGCTAATTTAACTGTTATTGCTTTCTGGACTTCGTTCTCATCTAATTTCTCAACTATTACTTTATCCCCTATCTTTACACCTGCGTTTTGCCTAGAGAATTTGTCTAGTCTGATAATGCCTAATCCACGATCTTTCTCGTATCCCTCAACAGCTCTAACAACGGTTTTCTTCCTTCCTTCAACAAGTAGAATATCGCCATTTATTATTCCGTATCTCTCCATAATCGCTGGATCAACTCTTGCTATTCCCTTACCTACATCTCTTGGTTCGCTTTCAAGAACTCTTAGTGTAATTTTTATCTTACCGGATTTATTGCTTGGTGTCGACAAGCTCATAGCTAAAGCACCATGCATTCGCCGCTAACTATTAATCCTATTAATCCTACTATCAATATACCCTTAAATAGTGTTGGATAGATAGTTTTACGACTATGTAATGATAACCCGTATTGTATAGGTAGGAGGGAAACAGATAAATATGTTCTTTTCATGATCAAACAAGTTTGCTACTGTGAAAAACATTAATGCTAGGTAATTCTATGTACAGCTTCTACTTCTACCTGGCTTACTCCTTCAACATTCATAACAGTGTTTTCCAGCGGTTCTGTTCCGCCCTCTGTTTCCTCGGGCATGAATATGTATAGTCTCAATGCTTTTAATCCGAAAGCTATTGGTTCTATATCGTATCCTTTTATCTCGTATCCTTCGGGAAGAGCTTTTCGTATCTTCTCCTTCAACTCTTCTAGATCAATATTTATATCTTCTGGTAAAACCTTCAATAATACAAGTACTTTAGCCATACACTGCTCACCTCATGGACCGCGGAAACCACAATTTGGACAAACATAGGGAACTGATAGTTTTCTGCACTTCTTACATCTACGAATTATTACTTGGCCACAGTTTGGACATAGAAACTCTGTTCCATGTTCATGTGGCGGAATGATTCTATGACAACTACTACAAACAGGAGGGCTTGCTGCTTCAAGCATCGATATATTGCTGGTCAAACTATATTTTGACGCCATAACCATTCACCATATTAGCTAGTCAATATTCTAAATCCCCCAATGCTATACCATACAACGTGGATAGGTGCTTAAAAATATTCCCATGGGAGGAGATATTTTTGCTGAGAAACACGGAGTATAAACAAGTAATAATTGTGAGAACAGATATTAAGATGAGCAAAGGAAAACTAGCTGTACAAGTAGCCCATGCAGCGGTTTCAGCAGCTTTCGAAGCATATAAGAAGAAGAGAGAATGGTTTCTAGAATGGTGGGCTACTGGTCAGAAAAAAATAGTTGTTAAAGGGGGAAGTGAAAGAGATTTATTGAAATATGCTGAAATGGCTAAGAAGAAAGATTTACCTGTAGCAATAATAAGAGATGCTGGATTAACAGAGCTCCCCCCAAATACATTAACAGCTGTAGGGATAGGTCCTGGCCCCTCTAGGAAAATCGATGAAATAACTGGTGATCTAAAATTACTCTAGAAACACCTCCCTGTAAAGAATACGTATATGTTCACCCATTAGATTATGTTTCAGCTATAAAATACTATCTAACATGTAATAAGCTAAACACAAAATACTATCCATCCACAGAAACCTTTATAGTCGAAGAAATTATCGATTGGAAAAAGCTAGGTTTTTCAAAAGAAAACGGTGACTACGCTGTTTTCGAAATAAGAAAGAAAAACATAGATACATTGAAAGCTGTAAGAATAGTTGCAAAAGATCTAGGTATACCTGAACAAAACATATTATTCCTGGGGTTCAAGGATAGAGATTCAAGATCCAAACAGTTCTTTTTCATTAGAAAAAACATCATATATAATCGTCTTTCCAAAGAGAAAACAATTCATAGAGATCTAGAATACGTGTTTATAGGATACGTGCATAGAAAGCCTAGAAGAAAAGATCTAACAGGTAATAAATTTGTATTAATAGTTAAAGACACTGATAAAAAAGATCGTGATATAGCAAATAATATTTTAAATAAGATAGCAAAATATGGATTACCGTCATACTATGGTTATCAAAGATTTGGTTTGAAAAGATTCAATTCCCACCTATTAGGAAAATACCTTCTCATCGACAGGATCGATCTCTTTATAAGAGAGTTTCTAAAAGGTATATATCCTAGTGAAAGCAATGAATCAATATATAACAGAATATTTCTCGGATTTGAGAAGTTATTGTATGAGAAAATACTTGTTGATACTGAGGATATTTTCAAAGCAGTAAACAAGGTTAACCGGATGATTAGAAACATACTCGTTGATGCTTATGCTGCTTATCTCTATAATCTTTTGTTAAATAAGATAATAGAGGAGAAGGGCTGGATTGGTCTGGATAAAGTATTGCCTTTGCCTGGTTGTTTTGATGGAATAAATTTTTATAAGGACATATTTAGTGTTGAAAGTTTGGATCAAAATGTTATGAAACGTATGGGTTGCTGGTATAGAAGGGGAATATTTAGACCTAGCAATATTAGTCTTGTTCTAATTGGTGATGCTTTAAAAATATCTTTTTTACTGGAGTCTGGAATGTATGCTTCAATTATTATGCGGGAGCTGTTTAAAGATAATTTATTATTTACTCAAACCTGATCCTAACTTTTCTACCCAACAGCTTTGATAGTAGTGATTCATATGCGTGTTTTCGTCCCCCAATGAATCTATGGTCTCTCCTAGAGATTCTAATTATCATTTGCTCGCTTCCATCAGGGAGCCATAGAGTGTTTAAGCCCAATAGTGTGGCTGGATAAAGTATTTGTTCAACTAATAGCTTCTTATCTCCTGTATCAACTACTACTTTTGCTTTTCTACGTAACTTAGCCGATAATGATTTCGAGATCTTCTCGATTTCTTCTTTTTCCCAGTGATCTTTTACTATCACTATAACCAAGCCATTTACTTCATATGCTTTAATATATTCTCCTCTACGTAATTCTTTCATTTCATCTTCAAGTTCCATCATTGCCTTCATAATTGAGATTTCGTATTTACCCACGATTCCAGTATCTACTTTTCTCTGGCAGTTAGGACAGAGTATGCCGCTTTTAACACATATCTTATCTAGGGGATACTTCAACTCCTTCTCATCACCGCATCTATGTTCTTACTAGTCTTTGAATACCTTATGATTAAAAGGTTTAAATAAATATATTATATATTCCTCCCTCGGCAACCGGTGCATTAATCATCTATCATTGAGGGGTATAGGCTCCTCATCGGTAAGCAATGATCAGTTACCGTGAGGATCTTCACTCCGCTACTACGCGGTCTATGTGAGAGGAGGATTCATCACTCAATAAATATGAAGAATATAGTATCCATTATATTCCTTATCCCAGTAACAGTCAAATTGAAGTGTTTTGAAGGCCGGGAACCCCACGGCTCATCCTAAGCCTATACGGCTCTGTTGCCGGGGAGCGGGGGACATTGAAAAACTTTGCTTTCTAGAAATATATGCTTTACTATCTGGCCTATATAGTGGAAGCACTATCTTGTTTATCGTGACTTTTTATGCTATTTTTCTGAGGGGCTTAGCTTATTTATATTGTCTCTACCCATTTTATGGTTTCATCGGTGTAGATGGGTTTTTAATGAAAGTAACGATGTTGTAAAACCCTTATAAACCTCTATAAGGATAACAGCGTTTAGGTCAATACATACATTATCGGCCGGAGGAAAGTGTTTGAATACATTATTAATTGTAGGAGTAGTAGTTGCTCTCCTAGTGGGCGTTGGAGCAGCTATAATATACTATAACGCCTCCTCAATAAACATTGGCACAACTAGTACACTAAGTGAAACAACAACTACAACAAAACAATCAACACAGACAACTACTACAACCAGTGGATACTCTGGCGCGGACCTATCTGGTACATGGGAAGGCACATTTACTGCTCATGCATGGCAGGGTCCGAGTAGTACTGGTCATTGGACATGGATTATTCACCGAGTAAGCTCTAACAAGTATGCTGGTGTTTTAAAAACATCAGATGTATACCCTACCGGTGGATGGATAAATATCGAGGTAACAGTTGATGGTAACCAAATAACTGTTGGTACTGTAGGAAACTATGGCGGTATGGCAGCCGTAGTATTTAGCGGTACAGTATCAGGTGATGGTACACAAGCATCTGGAACATGGCATTTCACAAATAATATGGATAATGGACAGTGGAGCGGTAGAAAAGTATCTTCCTCGACACAGATACCATCAGAAACAACTACAACAACTACAACAACCACTCAAAGTGTAACAGGTACTACGACAACCACACAAGCCCCCGGATGCATACCTAATCCGCCCACACAGTATCAAGCAGCGTATCAGTCTATGTATCAAGCAGCAGCCACAGTTTTCGGAGAATCAAATCTACAATGCTATTTCCAGGGAGTAGTTAACCAACAATATGCGGCATCATTCCATATACAAAACTATAATCCGCAGGAAGCATCTAACTATTTACAAGAATTAAACACAACATTAGCAAATAATGGATGGGTAACAACCACACTAGTATCATCAGGCGGTGAAATACACATTGCAGGATACTATAATACAACCATAAACGGCGCACCCGCAATGTTCATGGGACTACTAACAATAGTAATAGAAGACAATGGAGCAGTAGAACTAGTAATACAAATACAACCAGGAACGTATTAGTGTATAAATAGAAAGAATAACATCAATACAAGATGAGATCAATATTAATCATACTAGAAACCATATAGGCTAGGAGAGCAAAAGAAAAATAGTTTTTAGCAATACATTCATATAGTAGCTTTTCTTAATCATTTTTATTAAACCTCTACAGTGTATTCAGTGTATTAAGGCAAGAATCATTATTACAAGCTTCTTTTCTTAAATAAAATATAGATCTAATTCTAAAGGAGGAAAACTAGGTTATGCTAACATATGGTTTGTTAATGTAGGATTGCATGGTGGGCCCGCGGGGATTTGAACCCCGGACCTCCGCCGTGTGAGGGCGGCGTCCTAACCAGGCTAGACCACGGGCCCAACTTTATGTCTTTTATGTTCTATTTTTCCCAGGATATTATATTTTTACGTTGAATTCTTGCGGAGAATACTTGGTGAGGCTGTGGGGTTTTATGGCAATATTTTAATTTTATTTTTTATATTTATTTAACTTTTGTGGGACTGTTGGGGGGTTTAGTTGTCTGAGGAGAGGATTTCTTCTCTTAAAGCTCTGCTTTATGGTTATGGTAATCTTATGGGTGTTGGTTCGGCACTTATTGTTCAGTGGTTACTATACTATTATTCTCCTCCAGAGAATAGTGGATTAATGCCTTTAGCACCGATCATTGCTATGGGCGCCGTTATATTGTTTGGTAGAATTGTAGATGCAGTCTCTGATCCATTGATTGGCTATTGGAGCGATAAAACAATTTCAAAGTGGGGGAGGCGTAAACCCTTTATTGTTATGGGCTTCATATTGATGGCTCTTAGCCAGATCCTTATATGGATACCGATTGTTCACGGGGTATCTATAATAAACGTATTATATGCAGCTATACTTCTCGGCGTGTTCTGGTTTGGCTTTACAGCGGCTATTGCGCCATATCTCGCATTATTACCTGAAATAGCTACTACTAAGGAGGATAGAGTGAAATTATCAACTTTCCAAGCATTCTTCAGCCAAGTATCACTAATTATTAGTGGTGTAATAGTACCTATCCTCCTAGGAATACTTGGTTTCCTCAATACTGCAATTGTTCTTACACTGATAGGAATAACAGCTATGTTTTCAATTGTTCTAGGTGTTAAGGAGAGAATAAGGTCTGTTGAAAAAATAGCTACTAAGATGAATTTGTGGGAAGCAGTAAAAATAACAGCTACTAATAAAACATTTCTCCTATACCTCGTACCAACAGCACTACTAGTACTCTCAACAACAATGTTGCAAACGGCATTATCATATGCCGTAACTGTTTCAGCTGGGTTAGAAAAAGAACATGTTTCACTATTCTATCTACCACTCATAATTGTTTCAATAATAACACTACCAATATACAAACATTTAGCATCAACAATTGGTAAGAAGAAAGTATACTTGTTAGGTATGCTATTATTTCTCATACCAACACTAATGATTGCCTTCATAGGCTATGTACCAATTGATCCCCAAATATACTTGCTAATAACAGGCGTTATAGCAGGAGCATTTGTTACTCCACTACTAATGCTTCCAAACGCAATCATCGCTGACATAACCGATGTTGATGAACAAATAACTGGTTATCGTAGAGAAGCAATTTATTTTGGAACACAAGGACTAATAACTAAGACAATGGCTGGAATAGCTGGTGTAACAGTATCGTTTCTACTAGGAGTATTCGGTTATGCTCCAGGCAATGATCTAGGCATTCGCCTCGTATATGTTGTTGGAGCACTACTACTAATACCTGCAGCACTAATATTTACTAAGTACCCCATAGAAAAATAATTGTATAGTGTATAGGTGAATTAATGTGATGTCTGAAATTCTCCAGCTAATAAAGCAATTACCGGAACAAGAAGTATACAGGACTATTGTGAAGCAATATATTGCAAAGGACTTTGATCAAGCATTCGATAATGCTCGTAAAATACTATGTATTTCACCACATCCAGATGATTGCGAAGTAGGAGTGGGTGGGTTAATCGCTAAATATGCTGGAAAAGGCAAGGATGTATACTTAGTAGTAATGACTGATGGTTCCAGAGGAACACGTGATCCAAGAATGACGAGGGGTAGGGTAGCATTAATTAGGAAAAGAGAGCAGGAAGAAGCTGCTAAGGTCTTAGGCGTTAAGAATATTTATTGGCTAAATTATCCTGATGGAGAACTACCATATAGTTATGAGGTAATAAACAAGCTTGTAACACTATATAGGCTTCTCAAACCAGATATAGTGTTAGCTCCTGATCCTTCTCTACCCTATGAAGCCCATCCTGATCATTTAAATACTGGGAGAGCAGCATCAACAGCCGCAATATTCTCGGGGATGCCCCTATATAATCGTGTAGACTTAGAGACGGGTTTATCTCCACATAGCATAAGATATATAGCCTACTATTATACTTCGAGACCAAACATGTATATAGATATAACAGATGTTATTGAGAAAAAACTGGAAGCATTAAGGAAACATGAATCACAATTTAAAGAATCATGGATGCTTATTGAAGCCCTCATACGTATATTAGGAGCAATCTATGGGAGAAAAATAAATGTTGAATACGCTGACGCAGTCAAGCTTGTTCCGACAATACTATTACATGCTGTACCCTTTACCGAGTATATTTAGGCGATAACATGTATGTTGGAGTAGTTGAAGGCTTCTATGGTCCATTATGGGATAAAATAGATAGGTTATTAATGATCGAGTTTATGCAACAAATAGGATTGAACATATATATTTATGGTCCAAAATGGGATCCTTATCATCGATCTCGTTGGAGAACACCTTATCCTAGAAGCTACACAGACATGTTCACGGAGTTAATTGATGCTGGTAATAGGAAGGGGGTTGAAATAGTATATGCATTATCACCAGGTCTTACAATTAATTACTCGGACAAAAACGATCGTAGACAAATCATATTAAAACTCGAGGGATTAATGGAGATAGGTTTCACCAACATAGCTATTTTCCTAGATGATATTCCTCCAGTTCTTAGAGGCAAAGGCTATAAAACACTGGGCGAAGCACAAGCTGATCTAGTAAACTATGTTATCCATGAATTATCTCCTAAAAACATGTTTTTCTGCCCCACATATTATTGGGGGTTCAGAGAAGACTATCTTAGAGAACTCAGATCACTGCTTGAGAACAACGTATATATAATGTGGACCGGTCCAGCAATAGTATCTAGAAAAATAAGATTAGAAGATGTTAAGAGATTCCATGAGATCACTGGGAGGAAACCATTTATTTGGGACAATTACCCAGTAAATGATTATTTCTTATTAAAAGGTATTGCAAGACTACACTTAGGCCCCTTCACTAATAGAGAACCAGAAATATGGAACTATGTATCAGGATACGTTGCTAACCCAATGATAGAAGCTGAAGCCTCCAAAATCCCATTATATACATTAGCTGAAATGTATAGGAGAAAACAAAACTATGATCCTGAAGAATCAATTACTAATGCAATCAAACACCTATACCCAGAAGAATACTATGAAACAATGCGTTTATTTATAGAATTAAATAAGGCGTCACCTTTCAACCCATTAGGAGACTATGTACCAAGTAAAAACGATGTTGCCCGCTTAAAGAAGATGCTAAATGAAATAAATAATATAAATAATAAGAAATTATTAGAGGAAACCTCATGGATAATTTCCAAGCTCCAAGCAATAACTGCATTATTAGAAGGGCAGAGAATAAGGGTAGAGCCGAGAATACAAACTGCGGGAGATTATGATCCATTGATGAATGATGAAGAAATGAAGTTTTTCTTCGGCGAAGTAATTGAAAAAAGAAGAATTTGGATTTAATTAATTTTTTTAACATATATATTAAACAACCTAATCCTATATAGTCCAGGCACTCCTGCATAGTAGAATAAATGAGTAGTCCATGGAATCTCAACTATGCGCAGTCCAAGCTTCTTCATCTTATTTAGTGTATAGTGGAGAAGTATTTTTCCAAACCCTCTACCCCTATACTTTTCCCAAACACCCACAGGACCATATCTGTAAGGCGCAGATGCCCCATAAGTATTAAAACCTATTATTTCCTCCTCTTTATTCTCAACTATAATGATCCCTGAGCACTCATAGTTTTTAGTGATTAACGATTCTAGTCCCCAGATAATCCCGAATTTTTCTTTTATCCATGTAGTCACTCTATCATATTCATCAATCCCTGTTTCCCTAACAACATATCCTTCCCTACTAATTCTTTCTTGTAGCCATAATGCTTCTAATGGAACATAGTATTCATCCATGTCAACATAATAGTTTACAACCTTGCTCTCCAACTCATAGCCTTTCTCAAATAGTTTCCTATTTATTATCTCGTATCTACGATCTATTCCTGGAGCAAAGTAGAATGGTGCATACCCATATATGTGTATTATTTTTTTATTGTTTCTTCCAGCATAATCTTCGATGTAATCTATTATATTTTCTAGGAGTTCTTCCTTTCCTGGAACAACACCTAACAATTTTAACCATATATGATCAGTATACTTGTTTAATCCGCCTAGGATAGATTTGGTTTTTTCTTTTAAATATACTAGGTAAGCTACTCCGATAACTTCATTGTTTTCAGTGAAGAAGAAGAATTCATTATTTGAATGATTAGGATCTAATTCTATAGTTCTCCTATAAAGCTCTATATCTATATGGTCATAAACGAATATCTTGTTTAGAATCTCCAATACTTCTTTATTGCTTAAACTTATCTCATCTAATGTATAGATTTCCAGCCCCAAAAAATCACCTAATGTTTTATGAATAGTGTTTAGCCATTTCTTCGTTTCCAGGCATTTTTAATAGATCATCTATTGTTTCCTCTACTTGTCTAGTAGATTTTGTTCTTGGATCATAGATTAGCCACTCAAATAATTTATCTCTACCACCTTCTAGGAAGGCTTCGAGAGCCCATTCCATTCTCATCATTCTGGGATATATGACATATTTCTGTATCTTCGATGGTAATGGAGGGAATGTTTTTCTATGAACACCTTTATCATCAATTACAGCTGGCATTTCAACAGCTACATTATCTGGTATACCAGGTATTGATCCATTATTTAATATATTGACTTGAAAAGTTCTAGGTGTACCTGTCACCATGGAATCAATTAGTTCAATAACTTGTTCACCACTGGGTTTAGGCGGGAATAATAGTGTTAGAGGCCTTGATGTATCGGTTATAGCTTTGTAGATTTCGTATAGTCTCATTTTCAGAAAAGCAACATACATTGCCCAACCTATTTCTGAATCCGGCCCTCCATATGGTCCATACCATTTCTTCTTTGTTTCTAGGTTCCAGTGGTATTTCCATGTTCCTCCTCTAACAGTATCTCCTATTGGGAGTAAGCCGTAGTTTTTATACATGTCTATGGCTGCGGGGGATAAGTCTATGTCGAAGGGGTTAGCTGTTGTTTCTCTCCATTTCTTCCAGTACTTATCAGCTTCTGTCACTATCCATTTATCCAAGAACTTATAGCCGTCTTCACCGTCTACTTTGAATTTTGTTAGCCAAATCACATGGTTGAAACCGATTATTTCAGCTTCTACTTTATCTTTGGGAAGTTTTAGTTCTCGTATAACATTCTCGAACCCCATATGTCCATGACATAAACCGATCATTTTCACTTTTGTCTTTCTACTAATTAGAGTTGTTAATTCAAATACTGGATTAGCAACATTTAACAGCCACGCGTCTGGAGCATACTCCTCTATATTCCTTGCAATACTCATAGCGAGTTTGAACTGGTAGTATCCCCAAATAGTATGATAATCGCTCACCATGTTCCATTCAACACTATTTATTCCCCTATAGTATCCGTGTTTCTCACTGATCTCCCTCATTCTCTCATAGTATGAATGACCCATAGCCATAGCACTATTTATTACGAAATCAGCATCCCTAATCGCTTCTACTCTATCAGTGGTCATGTGAAATTTTACTGTTGAATGTATTTCTTCAGCATATCTCTTAGCAAATCCATATACAAGCTTTAACCGGTCAAGATCAATATCCATGAGATACACATCTGCATTAGCTAAGCTCTTCTTCAACATTATATCTATTAATACAGGAATAGACCATACAGCAGAACCAGCACCTATAATACTTATTTTGATCTTGGATGATTCAGGCAAAGCTTATTCAACCTTGAATATGTATTTATTCGAGAAATTATATTGGCTTGTTCAGTTATAAAAATAAAGTATATATTAAGAATTATATGCTTACGAAAAATATTTGCGTCGATACAGGTTTCTTTAAAGTTGTTTAATCACGTGTTCGATAGCATCCTTAACTTTTAATCCAAGCATTGATATAACCTTGATATTTGCTTGTTGTAAAGCCATATATGCATTGGGGCCTGGATTGGGTCCTGCAACAACATCTATTTTTTCCTCAATAAGTTTCTGAACAGCTTTTATTCCCGCACCACTAACTGCTCGATGTCCTAGGTTTTCAATTATTTTAACATTCTTAATTTCACCATCTTCTACTTCTATAATTGTAAATGTTGGTGCTCTACCGAACCTATCATATATGTAATCATCTAATCCACCCTTATCTGTTGGAAACGCTATTCTAACCATGTTGACCACCTTTTCATCTATGTATGTGTTTCTCTAGGTTTTATAACTATGGGTATGAATGGCTCCATTTTTGGAGGTAGATGCTTTATTCTCCATTCCCTATAGTTCTCAAGTATATCTATAATTTTCAAACTTATCTTTCTTATAGCTGTTGCAGCTGGTGAATCAGGATATTTTATTAGTAGTGGCTCCATGTTTGCAATTGATTCAGCAATGTGATCATCGAAGGGTATTTCTCCTAGGTAATCAATGTTTTCTTTTAAAGCATAATCCTTAATGATCCCGTAATACTCTGGATTCATATCGTATTTGTTAATTATTAGTGCGGAGGGTATCATGAAGTGTTTTGTTAATTTATGTATTCTCTTGAGATCGCTTAGACTAGCTGGTGTAGGCTCTGCTACAAGGATCGCCATATGTGCTCCGGCAAGACTAGATATTACTTGGCAACCAATACCTGCAGCAGCATCTACTAGTAGAATAGCATCTTTTCCACCAATCTTCCTTGCTCTATTCTTTACCTCGGTCACTAGTTTACCCGAGTTAGGCCTACCAGGCACTAGTTCGCCTGATACGAGGGGGAATCCGTAGGGTGTTCTATATTTTATTCTAACATAGCCAGCTACAATATCCCTGATTATTCTTATAGCTTTTGTAGGGCATACAAAGCTGCATGTATAGCAGCCTTCACATATCCATTTGTTAATAACATATTTATTATTGATAAGCTCAACAGCGTTAAATGGACATGCATTCATACATTCTCCACAATTAATGCATTTCTCCTGTACGATCTCAGCGTATCTGCCTTCATAATATGGTTCTATCTCGTCCCAATTAGTTATTCCTAGAACAATGTTTAGGTTTGGAGCTTCAGCATCAGCGTCTACGGCTATGAAATCAAGTTTTTTCTCAGCTAAGACTAGTGCTAATGAAGATGTTATTGTTGATTTTCCAACTCCTCCCTTACCACTTGCCACAACTATTTCGAGTCCTCCACTACTCATTTCCCAAGCAACTCCTTAACAATGTATTCATGTATTTGATGAATGCTCTTAGAAACAATTGAGTCAGGCTTGTATATAACAATTGGTTTTCCTTTAATATATGATTCAACAGCATCGACATGGTATGGTATTTTAAAATACGTTCTCACACTATATTTCTTCATAGTCTCCACGTGTTTGTCGATTCTGCCTAAACCATACCTGTTGATTACAACTATTGTTTCTAAGTCCATATCGCTTGTAACCTTCAATATTGATTCGAGATCATGTAGTCCCAGCGGGGTTGCTTCAGTTACAGCTATGACTAGATCTGATCCTTGAAGCGCTATTGATATCTGGTTACCTGTTCCCGCCCCAGTATCTACAATCATTAATTCATGATCAATCTTTTTAGCTCTATTCTTAGTAGCAACCACTGCTGGCGGGGTATGTTCTTCTCCTTCCCTCAATATGCCGGTGACAAGTATGAAACTATGATTATCTATGGTGACTTTTGTCACATAGCTATAGCCTAGTACATGGTATCCCTTCAATATAGCATTGTAGGGACATGCATAGTAGCATGCTTTGCATCCACCACATAATCTAGGAAATATTACTGGGAGACTATTTGGTGGCATAAGTATTGCTCCAGTATCACATATTTTCGCGCATACACCGCATCTTGTACATTTCTTCGTATCTATGAAGGGTAGGAATGCCTTGATAGGTTCTTCGTTCTCTAGTTTCTCTACTCCAAGTAGTATATGATCATTTGGGGCCTCTAGATCGAGATCGGCTAGTACAGTGGGGTATCTATCTGATAATAAGACTGCTAAATTAGTTGCTACAAAGCTCTTACCTGTCCCCCCTTACCCCCAGTAACAGTTATTTGTTTTCGCATATCTCTTCCACCATTCGCATGTGATTGTCGTTCAAGACTTACATTGATTGTAAGAATTTATTGAATAATGAGTTTCTAAATACTAGTTCATTAAGTTCTTCATCTCTAAGATTCTTTGCCTGCGCTATTGCTTTATCAATGAACTGCCTATACTTTTCTGGAATAACTGGTTTTTGACAGGTGTATTCGACGCATCCTTTAATACCTTTTTCCGGATCTCCTTCTCGTCTATTAAAGCATTTATTGTTTTCAAATAACTCCTTAACTCCTTCTATATAGAATACCTTGTCGAAACCCTTGTATTCAGCATTTGTTAGTCTCTCACCGTATTCTTCATAGTATTCTAGTTCTGCCAACGCTATTATCCTGCTTAGTTTGAATGGGTGTATGCATCCTGTTTCCGATAATATATATTCTATTATTTTCTCCAACCCGATCATAGGCTTCACCGTTAGGTTTCCCTAACAATGCCATATTATACAGCATAATTAATATTGGAATAATGAGGTTTAAACCTAGTGATAAAACACAGTAGCGTCTACGAAGACGCTTTAAGAGAGAATATTTGTTTGGGAGATATTGATGAAGATTTACGGCCATAGAGCTAATAATAAGCTAGTATTGAAAAAGTATTTGACACTTAAGAATATTGATGGCTTAGAAGTGGATGTTTCAGTTAAAAATAATAGAGTAATGATTATGCATGGTCCTAGCCCGATAGTGAGGCCTAGTTTGCTAGGTAAGATTATGGGCTGGATTGATTACCGTTTCTTCTATAGAGATCCATATATTAGATCACTTAGCATATCGCTGGAAGATATTTTTGGAATTATACGGAAGAGAGGTTTAGAACTGATTCTAGACGTAAAAGATATCAATACCATAGTTAGGATTTTAGAATTAAATAATCTTCCGCGCAGCATTATTTTCACCTCCAAAGACCATTTCGCCATTAGATACGTGAAGGAAACTACAAATTATAAAGCACTAGTAAGCATTGATTCCTTACCAATAAGCATTATTGATATAATAAGTGATTCCCTCGCTGATGGAGTCTCAATAAACTATGCTTTTATAGAGGATTGGCTTATAGATACACTGCATAGTAATAACTATATTGTTTATGCTTGGACAGTTAACGACACAGCTACAGCATGTAAACTTGAGAACCTAAGTGTTGATGCAGTAATCTCAGATAATCCAAAAATAATCTTGTATCGAAGATGTTGATGTGATGGTTATGCAGATGGAAGTAATTGGTGTTTTATCTGCTTTAACAGCTAGTTCTATATGGAGCTTATCTCCAGGATTGATAAGTAGATATGGTAAGGGAGTAGATGCTATAACATTGAATATGTTGAGGAGTCTTCATGCAGTATTTGTTTTATTCTTTATTTTTCTCCTAACAATTAATGATAGATGGTTTGTTCCTGAAGGAATTCTCATAGTTTATATAAGTGCTTTCTTCGGTCCCTTACTAGGCGATACACTATATATTCACAGCATTAAACATATTGGTGGGGGAAACGCTGTATCAATATCTTATACTTACATTTTCTTTGCACAGCTCTACTCTTATTTACTATATGGTGAACAATTAAGGATACAGTTGATTCTAGGATCATTTATTGCCATTATAGGAGTCTACCTCGTATATAGTGGGCAGAGAAACGATATAAAAATCATAGGTTTCCTAGCAGCTCTTGGAGCAGCGTTATCTTGGGGTATGGGTGCTACTCTCAGCAAGCTCGCATTAAACTATGGTGATCCAGTAACAATTGCTCTACTAAGAAACTTATCTACAACAATATCACTCCTCCCAATAACATATAATTCTGTAAAAAAAGTATTTCTCGACAAAGAAGTTCAAATAACAGCATTTATCACCGGAGGAATAGGATTCGGCATCGGAATGACGCTTTTCCTAACAGCAATCAACACAATAGGAGTCTCAGCAACAGTACTAGCCACAAGCCTAACACCAGTCCTAGGAAGAATACTAGCCAAATACATAGCAGGAGAAAAACCATCACCAAAAACATACCTAGGAACAATAATAACTTCAACAGGAATATTCATCGGACTATACTTCTAAACTCTAAAACTATGTCGCTATAGATCTTTGATGCTTGTATAATTTCCTTTATAGAAACATGCTCATTTGGTTTATGTGCTAGTATTTCATCTCCTGGACCAATGCCTATGGTGTTGATGCCTGCTTGTCCAGCTGAGTAGACTCCATCGGTGCTGAATCTCCAAATACTAATAGATGCTTTGGGATTATGTTTTCTAATAATTCTCAATGTACTCATTAATGTTTTCTCATCATTGTTGAGCCATGCGGGATAATAATCTCTATACGTTATCGAAACTCCTGTCCACATCTTGGCAACACCCTTATTTATGTTAACAATGTAGTCGATTAGTAGCTTATTGTTTCTCAGCTTCTCCAATACATCTACAATGTTCTTCTTGATCAATTCCTCTTTTTCCCCGATAATCATTCTATAATCTATGTATACCTCACATGTATCAGGTATTAATGGTGTTGATTTAGGGTTGCAATCTATTATTGTTGGAGTAAGAGTGCTTTTACCCAGTACTTCATGTCTAGGTAATTGTTTCTTACCTAGCTCAATAATGAACGATGATAGCGCATGTATAGGGTTCACAGCTTCATCAGGCATTGCTGCATGCGAGGATCTACCCTTTAAAACTATTCTCCAAACACTCCTACCCCTATGACCTCTATGAACATTCAGCTTAGTTGCTTCACCAAGAACTACTAGGTCTGGTCTAATCTTTAATGTATCCTCTAATGCTAACCTAAACAATGTTCCCTCAGATATTTCTTCGAAAGGTACAAAGACATAGTATATGTCTGGGAGATCTTTTCCCCTAATATTATTTATTGAAGAAATCATTGCTGCAATAGCAGATTTCATATCAACACTTCCACGCCCAAATAATTTATCATCAACAATTACAGCCTCATAAGGATCATAGCTCCAATACCTAGCATCTCCTTCAGGAACATGATCCATGTGACCCTCAAAAACGAGAATACCCCTACCTTCACCTCTCAAATACCCAATAATATTTCCATACTTATCAATAAATACGTTATCAACACCACTACTACTCAAAAGATCCTTTATTAAATAAGCAATATCTCTCTCCATACCAGACAAACTCCTAGTCCTAACCAACTCTCTAGCTATTCTAACCGGATCCAAGGATTATCGCCTAAAAACCATGAAAACCTTATCAATACATTTTTCAGTCTTGTAGAGGATCTAGTAGTGTTTTTGTTTTTCTTATCAATCTTGTTTATTGGTTTGTTGATGTAGAAGTTGTTTTCTCAATTCTTCTATTGGTAGCGTAGTATGTAGTGTTATTACTAGTATTATTATTCCTATAACTGGCATAGCTGTTAACTCGCTTAATGCTAGAATATTTGATATCTGAGCTAGAAGCTCTGTTATTGTTGGAGCTATGAGGTTTGGTGCATTGGATATTACGCCTAGTGCGAAAGATGCTTTGGGAAATATTTCCTTCGGATAAGTCGCTGGTGCTGTTGTCCAGAATGCTGGGCCTGTACCCTGTATTGTTCCAACAATCCAGACTGTTATTAGTGCTAATACATAGTTTCCAGTGAGCATGGCGTAGCTGTATAGGAGCAAGCCTATGAATGACAAAGTGTAAGATATAAGCATAACTATTATTATTGCCCTAAATAGTCCTCGTGGACTAGTGTTTTTCTTTGACAACTGATATCCTATGTAGCCGAACACTATTGACCATATAGCTAAAGCAATGTTGAGGTGACTACTGATCATGGATACTTGGCTCTTCGACCAACCAATACTATATCCCAGAGATGCTGAGAACCCCGCTATTGTGAATATAACCCATATAGCCGGAAAGAACGTGAACCCCATAATCCATGTAAACTTTATTTTCCAAACATTATTTGTTCTTTTCTCTCCTCTGCTTTCACGTATTAATGTGAAGTCCTCTGCTGGAATCCACCATATTATAAGCATCACATACATTAGAACAGCTGTTAAAATAAATGTTGTTCTCCAATCAACTAGTTGCATAAGGGATCCAGCAGTAAATGCTCCTAGAAATCCTCCCCAGAAAATGCCTGATAATATTATTCCTTTAGCAAAGGGTCTCTCAGCCAGAAAATACTTACCCACTTGCACGCTGAATAATGGTATGAGGCTGAGAATGAATCCTTGTATGAATCTTAGAATAACAACAACGCTCCACCATCTGATCAATGGGATCAGGAACTGTGGGATTGCGGCAAAGCTCACAGCTAATAATACATCCTTCTTAAAGCCCCCCTCATACAGTCTTGTATGGCCGAGGAAAAAAGCTACGAAGAGCCCGGCTGCATATGATATGTATTGTAGATCATATAGTTTCTCATCAACACCGAAAAAAGACATGATCTCGGGCTTAGCAACACTCATCATAGTAAGAGTTCCTAGACCAACAGCTATAAGCAATGTATCAAGCACGACCATGAGCCAATGACGTGAATTCATATATCCTCACCCATTACTAATCATCTTTAATAAATCATGTATTATTTATATAAAGCTAAAATATTGTTTCGGGAAGAATAATGGCTTGGATAGTTTTTTGAAGCATCATCTAAGCCAAAGCATTGCTGGATCAGGTATGTCTGTGTGTTTGTGAACACAGTATTTAGTGCTGAGTGTTTCTTGCAAGATATTCTAATACTAGTTTTGCTAGTTCAACAAACTTCTCTGCGAGCTCATATGTTGTAAGCAACGGTGTTTTCTTCACGAGGCTGTTGCTTACTACCAGTATTGATAGTGTCCTCCACTTCCTCATCCATCCAAGCATGTATAGAATTGCTGTCTCCATATCAACAGCGATGAATCCTTTATTGGTTAGTTTATCAATTATATTTTCTTCCGCATAGAATGCATCGCTTGTAAATACTAGTCCAATATGTGGCTTAATATTATAATGTGATAAATAATGATAGATTTCGCTGAGCAGTAGAGGATCTGGGCTTGTTCCTCCATTTATTTCGGGAGAATACATATTGTTTCCACACCCATTAAGCATGTACCCAGCCCCCGCTACTAACACAATATCGCCTAAACCAATGTTTTCAACAAGTGAGCCAGCTGTGCCTATTCTAATAATTGTTTTAGCACCAAGCATACCCAGTTCCTCCAATATAATTGATGCCATTGGACAACCAATACCGTGGCTGGCAAGTGTTATTTTTCTACCCTTATATTCTCCATTAACAACAACTATTCCTCTCCTATCATATATGATCTTGGGGTTTTCCAGCAATGTTGATAATAAGTATACTCTATCAGGATCACCCATTACAATAACTAGATCACTAACCCCTGCAACATCTTTTAGAAGAGCAGGCTTCATATCATCTATTCACCACAAATAATAACTTTAAACCGGGAAGTAATAATGTAGTAGCCATAATAAGAATATGGTGGGAGAATAGTTTTGAAAGCACTAGTCTTACATGGCCCCTATGATCTAAGGCTTGAAGAAGTAGATGATCCCATACCTAAAAATGATTGGGTCCGTATAAGAGTTAAACGAATAGGTATTTGTGGAACAGATAAAGCATTCTACAAGGGCACATATAAATTAATGAAGAAACCATTGATTCCAGGCCATGAAATTGCTGGTATAATCGATATGGTCGGTGAAAATGCTCCCGATTCACTCATAGGACATAAGGTAACTACAGAAATCAATGTTTATTGTGGAAAATGCTGGTATTGCCGCCATGGAATGTATACTCATTGCCCCTACAGAGAAACAATAGGGATCACTCGTGACGGGGGCATGGCAGAATATGTATTGACTAGGAAAGATCTCATACATGTAGTTGATGATTTAGATTTTGACATCATAGCTTTTATTGAGCCCTTAGCAGCAGTTGTTGAAATGATCGAGATGCAGAGGGTGGAGCCGTTATCAAACATTGCAGTACTCGGTATAGGGCCTATAGGCCTATTATCTATTCAGGTCTTGAAATTGTTTCATCCAGACAAAATAGTCGCTATTGCTCGTAGAGATTCTCCAAAGATAAAATATGCATACATGGTTGGAGCAGATGAAGTATTAACGTATGAAGAAGCACTAGAATACATGAAGCAACACACTCCCGAGGGACAGGGATTCGATTATGTTGTTGAAGCTACAGGTAGTTATAAAGGATTAGATATGGCTTTAAAACTAACCAGACCTAGAGGCGTAATAGCTGCTAAATCAACCCATGGATCCAATGTATCATTTAATTATACATTAATGGTTGTTAAAGAAGTCAGAATAGTTGGTAGTAGATGCGGCCCCTTCGATAAAGCAATTATGCTTCTACGTAAAAGACTTGTTAAGGTTAGAGAACTTATAACAGCTGTCTATCCCTTGGAGAAGGGGATAGAAGCCTTTGAAGCTGGTTTTAGAAGAGAAAATGTGAAGGTTCAATTAGAAATATAGTTTTACCGCTCTATTCTTTAATATATGGTTTTCCAAGTGCTCTAGGCATTTTGACACGCTTCATTATTGCTGCCACTATAACTAGTGTTGCAATATATGGTATTGTTAGGAACAGGTTTGCTTCAGCAGTAAATTGTTGTCCTGTTATACTTTGTATTTTTAATGGTAAATACGTTGATAAGGCATCGAAGAACCCGAATATGAAAGCACCTAGAATAGCCATTAACGGGTTCCAGTTAGAGAATGCAACTATTGCTAAAGCTATAAAGCCTCTGCCAGCAGATATTGTTTTAATAAATGATCCAAGCCATCCTACAACTAGGAATGCACCACCTATACCTGTAAGTGTACCGCCAATTACTGTAGCATAGAATCTTGTCCTGAAAACATTTACACCCATAGCTTCAGCTGCTCTAGGCTCCTCACCACATGCTCTAAGCCTTAATCCCCACTTAGTCTTCTCTAGAAACCACCAAGCAATAATACCTACGAGTATAGCTAGTAACGCTAAAGGCGGAATTGTTAATACAGTATTTTTAGCCATAGATAACTGTATGTTTTGCATCTTATTCACAGTAGGACTGCTAGAATAGCTTCCCCATAACCCTATCATTCCAAGAACACTTATACCATAAGCAAAACTATTGAATCCAACACCAGCAATTATTTGGTCACCACGCAGATAAACACTTATGATCCCGTGGAGAACCCCTGCTAATAAACCAATAAATGCTCCAATCGATAATCCAAGCAATGGATTATTACCTAACACTAGAGTTGCAACAGCTGCTGAGAAACTTGATACAATAAATATTCCTTCTAACCCGATATTAACAACTCCAGCCTTCTCAGTAATTATCTCTCCTGTTGCAGCTAATAGTATAGGTGTCATAGAGAATAATGTAGCTGATAAAAGATTAATAACGTCCTCAATCATTTTCCTCTCCCCCCAAAATACCTTATGAGAACCCTATAAGCGTATGGAGCTGATAAGGCAATCACAATTGTACCGGTAATTGCATCAGATAACATGGGTGGAGCACCTGTTTTTAATTCAACGAATTGCCCACCAATTATTAGTCCGGCGAAGAATAGAGCAGAAAACACTATGCCTATTGGATGATTCCTGCCGAGCAAACCAACACCGATACCGGTGAATCCTAATCCATATAGAGTCGACATTGTTACATCTATGCTGCGGCTAACAGCTAATACTAGTAATGCTCCACCATACCCTGCCATTCCTCCTCCTATAAGCATTGAGTATAGAATAGATGTTATAGGGTTGAAACCAGCATACTTAGCTGATCTAGGAGATAAACCTGATACTCTCATCTTATATCCTATATCAGTATAGTATAATAGATAATAAATTATCACAACACCTATTATTCCAAGTAAAAACCCTATCCACGGCGATAACTGTGCCGAGGGAGGAACTTCGACGCTTTGTTGAGGCAGTACAGGATTTGCAAAATACTTTATGACTAGGTAAATAATTGTATAGTATGCTATCCAGTTAAGCATTATAGCTGTGATTACCTCATTTATTCCCCTATATATTCTAAGCACAGCTATTAACCCGCCCCATAAAGCACCAGCTATGAACCCAGCTATAATAGCTAAGAACCAGTTACCAGTATAGTATGCAGTCAATAAACCAGCTAATGCTCCAAGATATAGTTGGCTTTCACCACCAATATTAAATACACCCGCTAATAATGGAATGGAAAATGCTAGACCAGTCATTATCAAAGGTGTTGCCTTAGCAATCAAATATACTGGGTCAGAGTATCCATAACTTATCATTATCGAGAACGCTCTCGAAGGATCATATCCTAGACCCCACAATACTAATCCAGCGACTAAGAAGCCTATTAGAGCCGATAAAATTATTTCCAACGCTCCAATTATGTAATCTGCCCATTTAATACGTATTTTCTCGATGAAACGACTTAGTAGATTAGCCATGAACACCACCCATTAACAAGCCCAGTCTCTCAAGTGTAAACTCTTCAGGCTTACCTACAGCCATGATTTTACCTTCATATATAACAGCTATCCGATCACTTAACTGAAGAATCTCATCTAGATCAGTCGATATCAATAAAACTGCTTTACCACGGTCTCGTAGCGAGAGAAGAGTTTTCCTAATAAACTCTGTTGCTGCAACATCTAATCCCTGCGTAGGCTCTGCAACAATGAAAACCTTAGGTTCACGAACAATCTCTCTGCCAACCATTACTTTCTGTTGATTACCGCCGCTCAAGTACTTAATCGGAGCATTAATACTTGGCGCAACTACTTCAAGCTTCCTAACCACTTCATCTGCAATACTTGAAGCCTTTCCCCAACTTATCATTCTAAACTTTCTACTTAGTACTCTATACAGATTTGTGAGAACAACGTTTTCAACAATGCTCATTTCTCCTATAAGGCCAATTTTTCTAGAATCAGGAACATATGCGATACCGATCTTATATCTATTATATGCATCTAGATTCGTGACATCTTTCCCATCGAAAACTATTTTTCCACGAACAACAGGCCTTATACCAGCAACAGCTTCAGCAAGTTCTCTCTGCCCATTACCTTGAACGCCGGCTAACCCAAGTATTTCTCCCTCTCTAATCGCTAACGAAACACCTTTTACAGCAGGTAATCCTCTATCATCATTAACATATAGATCGTTGATTACTAGAGTCTCCCTACCATACTTGCCTGGTTTCTTCTCAATTTTAAACACTACTTCTCTCTGAACCATCATTCTAGCAAGTGTTTTTTCATCAACCTTACTTGTTTCTACTGTTCCAACAACTTTTCCTCTTCTAAGAACAGTTATTCGATCAGTAATCTCCAATACTTCTTTGAGTTTATGAGTAATAAAAATAATTGTTATGCCCATAGATTTCATCTTTTTCAATGCTTTGAATAATTCGCGTACCTCTATAGGCGTCAATACACTAGTGGGTTCGTCGAGAATAAGTATTTTAGCGTCTCGAATCAATGCTTTTATTATTTCTACTCTTTGTTGAACACCTATAGGCAGATCTTCTATGACTTCATTAAACGGTATCTTTAAACCTGTAGCTTCTATAGCTTTTTTAGCTTTTTCAATTGCTTCATTTATAGTTGCTTTCGGATTTATACTAAGTAGGCTCAGATACAGGTTTTCTTCGACAGTAAATGTGGGGACAAGTGTAAAGTGTTGATAAACCATTCCTATACCTTTCGCTATAGCATCCCATGGACCATGGAAACTTACTTCTTCACCGAAAACCTTTATCTTTCCTCTAGTAGGCTTTATTTCACCATATAATATTCTCATAAGAGTGGTTTTCCCGGCACCATTTTCGCCGAGCAAACCATGTATTTCTCCTTTTTTAACTCTAAAATCAACTCCTTTTAAAGCAACTACTCCATCAGGATATACTTTATGAATATCCTCCATCTCCACAGCATATTTTTCAGACATATCTATGCATCAAACCTCCTTAGATCGAAATTTAAACAATAATTTAACCGGGTAATCACTTAAATTACAAGGTATAAGTATTTAATGAAGTGAGAATAAAAATATTTTATTGAGTATTTTAATTGGATGAGAAGACTTCTTAGCTAACACTTCCCTTCTCCAGTGCTGCATTTAAGTTTCCTTGCAAGAGCTCTTGGATAATATGATCATATTCCTCATGTGTCTGCGGGGTCTTAAACACTATTTCGCCATTCTTAATCTTCTGTTCTAAGTCATTGACTAGATTCCATGCATACTGGGGTATGTACTTGTGTCTCGTCTGGTTAACTATTCTAACAACGTCATCAGGAGTTAGTCCCTTTGGTAGCTTGCCCTCATTGTATGCTATTTTAGCAAAATATTTAACACCGTCCAGATCCCAGATTCCTACACCGCCCTCTTTAAGTCCTAGTGTATGTATTCCTCCTTTCCATGTTCCATCAACAACCATTTTTATAACAGTATATACTGCGACATCTACTCTTTTAGCACCGCTTAATGGTATATAGTTTGGATTATACCATTCCTGGCTAGCATCTTGTCCTATAGCAAAGGCTTTACCATATCCTTTCTCGTTCCAATCAATAACTGCGTCAAACATTCCTAGATGTGTGAGACCGGCTACTCCATATAGGACTTTTGCTCCTTGTTGCAGCATCTGCATCGCGGTCTGGTATCCTTTTTGTGGATCAGTAAATGTGCCTGTGTATTGCCAGAGAAAGTTTACTTTCTTACCCGTCTTCATCTCAAAATATTTTACTCCGAATAGGTATCCTATATGGAACTTCCATAATGGAGGAATATCCATTCCAGCAACAGCACCAACTGTTGATCCGTTTAATTGATATGCCATCGCAGATGCTAGTATTCCTATAAGGCTTGCACATTCTTGTTCGCGGAAAAGCATGTCTACCTCATTGTTTCTCACAACACCTGTTGTGGAATCTATTAATGCATATTTTTGATCAGGATACTTGTCGGCGGTCTTATTTAATGGATCGGTCCATAGGAAGCCTATGAGAATTATAACGTCGTATTCGTGGCTCTTACTTAGTTGTTCTAGGAGTGGCTGCATATCATTTAGTGATTTAGGAGTTAAATATTCTACATCAACACCGAGCTCCTGCTTAGCTCTCTCTGCTCCAAGATATGCCATATCATTAAAGCTTAGATCTCCTCTTCCACCAACATCAAATACCACTGCAACCTTGATCTTTTTAGCTTGTTGAGTAGTTGTAGTTGTAGCTGTAGTTGTAGTAGGCGTTGTTGATTGTGTGGTTGTTGTTTTGGTAGTTTGCGGAGCCGTTTGTGTGGTATAATAGTATACTCCAGCTAATGCTATAGCAATTATAACTACTATTAAAATAGCCATACCCATACGTGTTATAGCTTTCAAACCATAACCCTCTTCTACGGCTTTGTATACTTTTACATATATGTACCTAGAACACATAAATCTATCGATTTGGTTTACATGTATTTATTTTACTTATGTATATATTCTCCATAGATATTGATCTTGTATCCGCATCTGGGACAACGATGATCTTTTGTCAGATTCCACTTGATAACTCTATAGTTTCTTCTAACAATTAATACTTTACCACATCTAGGACATCGTGTATACTCGTATTCTTCGTATGGAGTATTCCCTATATACACGTAATCTATTCCAGCTTTCTCCGCTTCACGCTTGATCTCTACTAGTTTGGATATATTCGTCGGGGGTTCATAGTATTTGTTTGCTGGATAATACCTGTTAATATGTAATGGAACATTTTCCCCTAGATATTTAAGGTGATTATCAATTATCCATTCATAACATTCTCTCCAATCATTAGCTTTCGGAACAACTAGGTAAACCATTTCCGCATGACCGCCGTGATCCAGTATTGTTTTTGTATTCCTATATATTATGAGCGGGTTAGCTGATAGATACTTTTTATATGTATAGGGGCAACCTTTGATATCAATGCTGAACCCTGTGTAGCCGTGTCTTAACAAGTATTTAATTGTTTTAAGAGTCATATACCCATTTGTTACCATGGTCAAATATAATCCTTGTTTAACAGCATATTCGCCTACGTCGAGGAGATATTCTAAATGAATAGTTGGTTCATTAAAACTTGCACATAACCCGTGATTTTTTAGTTTCTTAGCTAGCTCAACTAGTTTTCTCGGCTCCATATAGATTGATTTATCTGGGTCTGGCTTACTCCAACTAATGTGGTAATTCTGACACCATGGGCAACGAAAATTGCATCCCCAACCAGAAAACGTTAATGCTATACTATTAGGGTAGTAGTGAAATAATGGCTTGATCTCTATAGGTCTAGGCTCAACAGCACTGAGCAATCCATACGCTATATTATATAGTTTACCACCAATATTTTTATGATTCCAACAAATACCCGTTAATCCAGGCGCTAATACGCATCTTCTCTCACATACCGTGCACCTAATAATCTTCTTTTTCTCATCATATACTTCATAAAACGGGCTAGGCTTAACATATTCTTTCTCATAAACCATATTATCACATTTCTAATCCTCTAGTTTTCCCCACAACCAATATATTTTGATTTATAATTGTAAATATTATTTTAAGCAACTACCCATTCTTAAACTAGGAATTTTTAACCTCTTTATACTAAGGAAGCAATCGAGACCTTATATCAACTATTTAAAATCACACAGAATGCTCAACAATAGAATATTCGTAGACAGCGTAATGTGAGCTTAGTAGCCAAAATATATTTAGACAACGAGGGTTTCCAAAGATTCAAAATAGTTAAAATATACTAACAAATGAGTAGTTCATCAAAAATAGTATTATGTGCATTTATAAAAATAGGAGCGGAGGTGGTATGGTTGACTTATACTCTTGAGGATCTAGCAGTTGTTCTCGGCAAACTTAGTAGTTATGGGGTGAAGTTTGTTGTTATAGGTGATACTGTTGTACAGCTTGCTCTTAGAATTAAATTGTTCACGGGAGATGTTGATCTATTTGTTTATGAGCCTAGCCCCTTGGTGGAGGAGGATTTCTACCGTGAAATAGTTGAGAAGGAGAACTGGGGTATTTCGACAACTGAGCTAGGAACACCTAGGATCATTGCTCGTGTCGGTGAGAAAGAAATTATTGTGGAGCTATACGAGAACTTCATGGATATAGAGATACCTGAGGAAATACTTGGCCAAGCTAGAACAATTAATGTTAAAGGTGTAAAAGTGAGGGTTCTTAGACCCGAGCACTACTTTGTTCTGAAAGCACGGCAAGGTGTTGATCTTGATAAGCTTTCAGAATACTATAAGAAACTGGGCAGTCTTGATAAGAGGCTTCTCGAGAAATCTATTGAGGCATTCCCTGAAGAGGAACAATCGTTGATTCGCGAAAGATTATCATCGATCGGAATAAGTTTCTGATCGGGTCAGCGAAGAGTACATCATCGCTTCGGAATGCTCAGTTCCGCCGGAAAACCTCATCAATACATATATTTATTATCCATGGGTTTTTCTAATTTTATCATTGGTGAAACAATGAGTTCTCATAAGAACCCAGTTATTCTACTAATACTCGCTTACATTCCCGGCTTATTATTACCTTTGATAATGGAGTATTCTAGTGTTTCAGGCAACCCTGTTATTGCATGGTTATATATGTTGTTCTGGGTGATCTTCGTATTCATACTTTTGATCACAGCGTATCTTATAAGTCGAGAGAGGCGAGCCTAGCTTGGGGGTTGAGGAAATAATTTCTTTATCAATAATTTCTGGATGGTTAGCGATAACTTTTGGATACGGCTACATAGCTACTAGGAGAAGAGTTAGGGGAAAAGCGTCTGAATGGTTTGTTGCTGGGAGAAGACTTGGATTAATAATATTATGGCTTAGTCTTGGAGCAAATATTTATAGTTCATATACTTTCCTAGGTCTTCCAGGACTAGCTGGCGTGAGGGTTTTAGTGTTTGGGCTATAACATTGTATGGTATGATTAGTTATCTCATAGGGTTCTGGCTAATACCACGGCTTTGGCGCGATGCTAAGGAGAGGGGTTGGTTAACTCTTGCTGATGCCTTCAGAGACCTCTATAATTCACGTTTTGTTGCTGGATTTGTTGCTTTAACGGGTGCTTTGTGGAGTATACCATATGTTCAGCTCCAAATCCAGGGGATGGGTTATATTATTGAGGTTTCAGGTTATGGATACATAGATCCTTTAACAGCTAAAGTAGTGGCTTTCACATTACTAGCAATATTTGTGATCATAGGTGGACTAGTCAGTGTTGCAAGCATTAATGCGTTGCAAGGAGCAATAATGCTTATAGCAATATGGTTTATAGGAATTGTTTCGCCAATAGTTGCTTTCGGCGGAATAGACAAGTTATTCAATACCTTAACAAGCTATAATCCACCTCCAAGTGCTAAGTTTCACTTATATCCTACAACTAGTGATCTATACTTTCTATACTCGATAATCCTTATTGCACCAATGGCTTTCTGGCTTTGGCCTAACCGTGTTCAAAACATTTTCGGCGCTAGAGATGAGGAAACTGTTAAGAGAAACATGGTTTTAGTTGGGATCTACCAGTTGAGCCAAATACCAGCTATTCTTGTTGGCTTAACTGCTGTGGGCTTAGTTGCTAAGGGATTACTAAATGTTCCTATACATGTAAAGGAATATGCTGATCAAAGCTTCATGCTTGTAGCTAGAACCCTCTTTAACCCATTCATAGTTGGATTAATTGGTGCTGGAGCATTGGCTGCTTCAATATCTACTGCTGCAGCAATTCTCCACGTATCTGGTGCGTTGTTTTCAAAGAATATTGTATTCGCCAAAAACGAGAAACAACTACTAATATATGCTAGATTATTCACATGCTTGATCGCGTTGATAAGCCTTATACTAGCAATATATGCTCCCGGAGCATTAATTTATTTATTACTTGTAGGATATGCTGGAATAGTACAGTTTTTCCCAGAATACATTATAGCGTTGAAGAAGCCTGGATTAATAGATAAATATACTGCTGTAACAGCAATGTCTGCTGGAATGATAGTGGTTGGATATGTGAAATATTATTATGGGAGAATATGGAACATATATGAGGGACTCTGGGGATTACTTGCAAACCTACTAGTATTGAGCATAATGCTTTTAATCAAGAAACTTATAAAGGGTAAACAATAATAAAGCAATAAACGAGCCACAACATAATTGGGAAAGTAATAATAGGGAATAGTTTGGGGAGGAGATAATAATGCCTATAACGGACCCGGTAAAACTACAAATAGTATATAATAGAGTTCTAAACAAGAAGGTTTGCCGTAAATGTGGAGCATTAAACCCGCCCACAGCCACAAAGTGTAGGAGATGTAAGAGTAAGAATTTGAGGCCTAAGAAAGGCTTTAAACTAAAGTAGAATCATTCTATAAATCCTTCTAGCTAGCTTATCCTATGTTTTATTTATGTGAAGATATTTTACTCAGCAAGTACAGATTATATCGTAGATAAAACTTTTTCGAGGAACTTGTTTTGAGTATAATTGATCTCTTAAATATTAAGCCTTTCGCAGTTATTGGTCATAGAGGAGCTGCTGGTAGGTATCCTGAGAATACTTTGAAATCAATAGAGTATGTTATTGGTTTGGGTGTTGAAATAGTTGAGGTAGATGTTAGGGCTACGAGGGATGGGGAAATAATTGTTTTCCACGACCCCGATCTTAAGAGATTATTTGGAATAAATAAATCTATTAATGAACTGGATTATTCATGGATAAGAAATAATTTGAGGCTTGATAGTGAACACATACCTTTACTGAGCGAAGTTTTAGAGCTTGTTAAGGATCGTGTTGGCTTATTTGTTGAGATAAAGGAGCCAAATATTACTCGTAGAGTAGTGGAGCTCATCAATAAATATAACATGGTAAATAATGTAGCAATCATTAGCTTTCATGATGAAGCACTTGTAAAAGCTAAACAATTGATTCCAAACATTGTTACTGGACTAATATATTTTAAGCCTCCCGGTAGATTATTTGATGCTAAAAAACTCAGAGCAAATATTGTGCTTCCACGCTATAATATAGCATCATTAAAAGCTAATCAGCTAGCACATAAGCTTAAGCTCAAAGTAGTTGTTTGGACAGTTAATAATGAGAAACTAGTTTATGAAATGATTAGGAGAGAAGTGGATGGTATTGCTAGTGATTACCCAGACCTCTTAATAAATATTAGGAAGAAACTATCTAGCTAACTATTCACTTATCACTTATTTTAACCATATACTTTAAAACATCAACTACTAGTTGCTTCAACAAATCAATACTCCACATATTCACATATGTTCTACTAAGTCTATGCTTTAATATACCAACTGGTGGTATATGTATGAATAATGCTTTAGAATTATTCCTAGAAGCATACCTATAGATTGTATATGCTACAGCATTACATAAATAAAGCCCAGTAGTATTTGATGGTGCAACATCGTATCCCCTACTCCACAAATACTTTAATAAATCAAACAATTCTATTTGAACACTAATACTCAGAGGCGAATCACTATATAGCTTAGAAACAGTTTTCTCACCATCATGGTTTTCGAAACAAATATTAACAGCAGAAGCCTCCAACAACGGAACACTAGCAAGAGGGTGAAGACCAAGCCCAACAACACCAACAGGCCTAAGCTCCTCTAAGACCCTGTTAAGCCTCACTATACTAGAATAATCAACATCCAAAACAACACCACGAACACTACAATCCCCAACAACCACTCCATCAAGCAGAGAAGCAACAACACCAGAAGGATTAGGATAATACAAAACCCAACCACCCCTCCCACGATACCAATCAAAACCAGAAACAATAAACCAACAACCACCCAAACCAAACACCACCCCCCACCACATAAACAAGTCAAAAACATACTAAACTATAAAAACACCCCTAAACAAATAATAGAATACAGCAAAGGGCCCGGACTAAGAGCAAAAACGCGATGAAGAACCCAGGCCACAAAACCACAGCCCGGCAACCATTATAAGTGGCCCGGGTAGCTCAGCCGGTAGAGCGCCGGGCTGTGGACAAACCCCCAATGATAAAAGAGGGGAAAAGACAGAAACCCGGAGGTCCCGGGTTCAAATCCCGGCCCGGGCCCTTAAAATTAGTTTGGGGGCCCTCCTCTTTATTTATATAAAAACCGATTAGATGGTGGAGGGCTTGGTTCAATTATTCGTTAGCGAGAACACTATATGCTCACATTTGAGGAGGGCTGAAGGAACGGCATCGACATAAAATTTAATTTAGGCTAATATAGTATTATCTATAACGGTGTTATAGGTGACTACATCGCTTGACCCCTATCTAATAAGGAATGATTTTCCTTTGTTACATAGATATAATATAGTATACCTAGATAATGCTGCTACTACACAGAAACCCTATTATGTCATAAACGCCATTACCGATTATTATAGAGAATATAATGCTAACATACACAGGGGACTGTACGAATTAAGTGAGAAAAGTACAGAATTATATGAGGACACCAAGGAGTATGTTGCCAAATTCCTTAATGCTAGTTCCTGGGATGAAGTAATATATACAAGAAATGCTAGTGAGGCATTAAACATAATAGCATATTCTCTAGCATTTAGTTTTCTTAAACCAGGTGATGAAGTAATAACAACTATTATGGAGCACCATAGTAATCTTCTTCCATGGCTTAGGTTGAGCAAGACCTATGGGATAAAAGTTAAGATAGCTAAAGTTAGTGAGAGAGAAGGTGTTCTAGTAAAGCATATAGAAAACTTAATAACTGAAAGAACAAAGGTTATTGCATTTACCCATGCATCAAATGTTACAGGAGTAATAAACAGTGTAAAGAAAATAACTAGTCTAGCAAGAAAGAATAATATAATAACAGTATTGGATGCTGCCCAAAGCATACCACACTTAAGACTAGATGTTCGGGACCTAGGAATTGATTTTACAGTATTTAGTGCCCACAAGATCCTTGGGCCAATGGGTATTGGTGTAATATGGGGTAGAAGAGATTTACTCGAAAACATGATCCCAGTAATGCTGGGCGGGGATATGGTAAAGAATGTTACTTTGATCAACAGGGATACCATGGAAACTAAAGTAAAATACAATGACCTACCATGGAAATTTGAAGCAGGCACCCCCAATGTAGCTGGAGCCGTAGGATTAAAAGCCGCTCTTGAATACGTTAATAAAATAGGATATAATAACATAAGAAGTCATGAGATCATATTATCTAGGACTCTTATTAAGGAATTACAGGAAGCCTTTGGAGATCGCATCAGGATTATTGGCCCACTTGACCCTACCAAAAGAACAGGGCTTGTAGCATTTACTTTCAGAGATAATGTAAAACCTGAAGTAGTAGCAACATGGTTGGCGTCGAAGAATATTTGTGTTAGAGCAGGATTCCATTGCGCCGAACCTCTCCATGAATACCTTGGTTTGCTAGATGGTAGTGTTAGAGCAAGCTATTACATATACAATACCATGGAGGATATAGAAAAACTAGTTACTTCATTAAAGGAGCTTATGGTGAAGATATATGGTTGAAGTACTTGATCTAAGGGATCGGGGACCTGGGTGTACAGAACGACCTCTAGTTATTATAAATAAGAAGTTAAGGGAAGGATATAGTGAATTAAAAATTATTGTAAAACATAGTGATGCCCCTAGAGTAGTTCTAGAGATTTTATTGAGAAAGCTTGGATATTCTATAAAGGATTATGAAGATCATGGAGAATACTATGAAGTCTATGTCACAAAAAATACATAGGAACAAACTGTCATCATTTTTATTAAACATAACTAGAGACACTGAATAAAAACTACTTTATACAAGATCTTTGTTGATAAAGCAATAGTTCGTATAAACCATGATGTTTATAACAGTGTTATCTACTACAATTTATTTGGTGATATTTTGAAGTATTCTTATTGCGAAGTCTATGTTAAGAGAATTCTCCCAGCTATTAGAATATTAATTGCTAAGGAACTTCTTGAGAAATATGGGTATACGCAACTGGGGATCTCTAAGCTTCTTGGTGTTAGCCAGCCTTTTTTAAATTATTATATCAGTGGGAGAAGGAGGCCAAAATATATTGTTGTTCTTGAGAGGGATCCCTTAATTAGAGATATTGTAAAAAAAGAGGTTGATTGCTTAGTAAAGAGGAAATGTACTAATATTACTCCCTGTGATTTATGTACAGAACTAAGGATGAAGGGGATTGAAAGCATACTCAACTTACTAGGGATAAATCCTAAGGACATTATTTATCCAGAATGTATTTTCCAGGGATGATGATAGTTTATTAAACATTATTTGGATGCATCCTTAGGTAGTCTCCAAAGATCTCAAGGTATTTAAAGGAATCATCGGGAAACACCAGTATAAATACTCCTCTATCATATTCTTGTCTTATATGTTCATAGGCTGCAGCTACGGCTCCACTACTTAATCCAAGAAGTAATCCATCTTTTCTAGCTATTTTTAGTACTTGTTTAACTGCTTCCTCCTTTGTAATTTCAATAACTCTATCTACTTTGTCTTTGGAATACCATTTGGGATTTGTTTCTAGCCTCTTTATACCGGGTATAACACTTCCTTTTGCTGGCACTACACCTATTATCTTAACACTATTCCCATATTTTTCCTTAAAGTAAGTTGATATTCCGCCTATATGGCCAGATGTCCCGATTGAAGCTATTATAGCAGTAGGAGGTACTTTATTTATAACTTTTAATTGCTCCTCCAATTCTCTTGCAGTATACTTATAATGTACTTCAAAATTGTTGTCATTTGTAAATTGGTTAAGATTTAACGCATTATCCTTCTCTGCGGCGTTTCTTACATATTCGATAAACTCCTGGTTTATAGTTTCATACTCTGTGCGAATAACTTCCGCTCCAAGCATTTTAAGAAGAATTTCAGTTATCCTAGGTGTATTCTTTGGGATATATGCTCTAAACTTTATACCTAATAAATTTGATATACAAGCAAGAGCTATTCCGACATTACCTGATGTTGCCTCATACAATTTCTTGCATTCAATACACTCTTGGTAAGCCTTTACTACCATATTCCATACAGCACGATCTTTAATACTATGGCTGAAAGGATTGAAGTACTCTAGTTTTCCATAAACTTCCCTATCTTTGTCAGATAAGCTAGGAAGGAATACTAGAGGAGTAGGCCATATATGAGGTAGCATTTCCATAGGGTTACGGAACACTTTTAGTATAAACCTTTTCTCACTCAAAACATCCACCCGCTTATTTATAACACTGTTATTTATAGCAACAGCATTCTTAAATCTTTATCCCCAATAAATAATTTGAACTAGCTAGAATACATAATTAGTACACTAAAGAATATTAAGCAAAATAGTATCATATACCACTAAATCTTTCCCTTCAAAACATACATGGATAATCCTTAATATATAATATATAATTGAAAAATCTTTGAAAGAAGTATTTCTTTTATCCACAACACTACACTTAAATATTCGATCTCCATTTAGCCTGTTTCAGCCGATCTTACTCTCTTCTGGAATGCATATGTTTAATAAAGCCATAATGTAGAAGAAACAGGTTCTCATATAAAGAACCTTCCATAGATTATTTATGATTCTCCATTTGTATAGAATATAATGGTGAGCCTCTATGAATTATGGTATAGAGGTTAAAAAGGTGGATAAGCAGGGGAGATAGTCCTGCCACTAGATGGGAGGAGAAAGGAGCTGAGAGGAAATAATGAGGTCTTTATAGTGAAGGAAAGGGGGTTTTAAAGATAATGCCGAAGAGAAAGCCTGATCTTACTAAATATTTTGATAAAGTCGATTTAGGTGTGGATTTTATTGAGAAATGGGATGAATTTGAGAGGAAATTTTCTGAGATTTCTTGATGCAAACATATTTATCTATGCATTTTATAAGCCGAGAAAAGAGCCTAGTGAAAAAGCTAAGTGGATGAAGGAGGAATAGAAAATATTGAAGAGGATAAATGATGGAAAAGAAGAGGTATTAACAACAGTTGTGCACTTATCTGAAGTCATTAATTTCCTTAAGAAATTCATGGATCCGAGTCTCTACAGAATCTCTTCTTAGAACTTTACTCGCTTGAAGACCTCAAAATACTTAGTGTTTGCGCTGAAGAATATCTTGCAGCCATCTCCATGATGGCTGAAACTGGATTAGATGCAAACGATTGCTTAGCTCTCAAAATCATGAGAGATAAGGGAATCACGGAAATATACACATTCGACAAAGGCTTCGAACGATTTGTGAAGAGATTGCTCTAGAGGATCTATCTAAGCCTAGACCTTACTATAGAATGTCTTAAGCGGTGCTTGTGAGGCAGGTAAACCTACACTAAAGGGCTTAATGGGATCTAGTACTCAGGTATCTGCGGATGAAGGACTTTGTGTGGTCTGTGTGGAGCCCCGATCCAAGAAGGGGAAGCCCGTACAAACAACAATCAAAACAACCATAATATCCAAAAGATAAAGCACGGGCAACCACTAAAAGGATGGTTATGGATATGTTAAGATATGGGCTTAGCTGTTCAACCCATCAGAGAAGGCAACTAGGACGGTGTTCGAGTTCAAACTTGTAGATCTGGAGAGCAATAATGTGTGGCGGAGCTCAAAATACTTGTGGAGAAACAAGTCTTCTACTACTAAACACTACTCCTTGTAAAAGTGGAGCCCGAAAAATAATACATGTTCTACACATCATATCCTATAGGTGCATAGCTGGAAATACTGATAACAATACTAGTACTGCATCAACAGTGTTTATCGAATATAATATAAAATATTTATAGAAAATATTAGTTTCAATATAATTAGTTAACCTTATAACTCATACTTTTTAAAGAATCACTATATAGATTGTTAAAAAATTATTAATAGTATTGTTTAAGACATAATTGGTGTAACTCTCTATGAGTATGGAATATGTTGATTTATTGCGAAGTCGTGCTAAAAGGTATTTGGAGTCAGCATTGAATAATTTATTGAGTAATAGATTTGATGTGGCAATTGTTGAAGCAGAGATAGCTTCTCAGCTTGCTTTGAAGGCTTTAATAGCCAAAATAGGTTTTGAACCTCCTAGAACGCATATGGTTAGGCAGTTATTCTCATTTATAATAGATAATAGGCTCTTGCCAGAAAATATGCTAAATATCATCAGGAACTATGTTAAAAAGAACCGTGAAAAACTAATAATCCTTGAAAGAGCTAGGATTGTGGGGCAGTATGGAGCATCAGATGTTGATCGTGATGAAGCAGAGATAGCAGTAAATACTGCTAGGGAGGTTCTCGGTGTTGTCGAAAAACTTTGGGAAATGGTTGTTTAAGAGGAGACAGCTGTTAAGGAATTGGAATAGCATAGCAAAATCCATTGCATATATTCTAAAAAAGGCTATGCCAGATATTATGGAAATATATGTTTTTGGCAGCGTTGTTGAGGGTAAGTTTACGGGTGCAAGTGATCTAGACTTATTAATAGTTATCCCTGAAAAATATGATGAATTAAAAACATATATATTATTAGCCAAAATACTAGAGGAGAAACTAGGAGAGATTGCATATATGATCGATCTACACATAATCAATAAAAATAAACTAACCAAACCACCCTATACCTGGTGGTTGAAAAAATCATATAAGCTAACTCTATGAAACACTAGTACTTAGAACAGAGTTCATTGTCAGAAAACATCTATACCTCCATCCCTAGCTAGTTCTCCATTAAAAACATGAATAATATCCAAAATAATGTGTCGATCATCTAGTACTCCTTAGATTAAGAATATTAGATAGTGTTTATAAAGAAGTAGTGGGGAGGAATATTGAGTAAAATTATCGTATTTGTTCTTGTTATTTTCCTCGCATCATTGTTTAGTGATATTGTTGCTTCTATAGATATTATTTCTTCCAATATTCTAAATAGTCAAAGTATTACTTCTACCGGTATCGGTTTTGATGCTGGTAGAGTTGTATTGAGTTTTTTGAGGAGTGTTATTGGGATCAATGTGGAGAATTCTAGTATTGTTTCTATTCATTCATCTACTCATACCATTCCTTTCTCTAAGCTTCATAGGGAGACTGATGTTAGAGTGGTGTTTGTTGTTAATGGTTCTCGGTATGATGCTGTTGTAACAATGATTGATGGGAGGATAAGGTCTTATTGGTTAAATGGAGTTTTTAATGAGAGCAACCTGTCTCTACATGATCACTTAGCTATTGCTTACAGGTTTCTCAAAGCATTCCAAAAATTCACTAATAACTCCTATTATGGCAGGTTTGCGGAAATGGTTATGAAGGCTATGAGTGAGAAGAAGCTTCTGCTCACAGATAATAATTTCATCTTGAACATTTCCCATAACCCCAATAACCATGTTGAGAACACAATCATCCACTTTTGTTTGAAGATGTGGGGCACTAAGCTCCCAATAGCAACAACGCTTGCCGTATCCAGTGATGGCTTGGTAACACGTCTCTTTGATACTTCAATGTTTTATGTTGCAACAACAAAGATCAGTATCTCCAAGGATCAAGCCATACAAATGGCTCTTCCATATGCTGAAGAATATGGTCGAGAACATGGTCAGAAAATAGTATCTATAAATGCTACGCTCAGGTTTGAGAGGGATATGGGAGGTGTTAGAGGAGATTGTTTCGCAGTATATCCTGTGTGGCAGGTATGGTTTACATATGATAAGATAAAGAACGATATTTTCGCATACTCTGTTACCATATGGGCGGATACCGGCGAAATATATGATAAAGGACCGCAGGGAGCCTACTTTCCCATATCAGAAGATACTAGTAACACAAACATGTTATGGAGCATAATAGCATTCATAATGGTAGCATCAATAACTATACCGGCCACAATCATGTATAGGAGTAAGAATAGAGGATAGTTCGTATTATAATGTTAGTATCATTACCATAAGATTCGACTTGATTATTATAATTTAACTATGTTTTCGAGGCTTAAAGGATATTCTAATTATTTATGAATTTTCCATAGTATAGCTTCTGGTGGAATAAGTGGTTATCATAAGAATATTGTTTAAATCAATTATGAGATTAATATATTTATGTAGTGGAATCATATTATGTGGAGATGATTGTGTTGAGTGAAAACTATGTATTAGTTACAGGTGGTGATCGGGGAATAGGGAGGGCTACTGTTCTCAAGTTTGCTAGTGAAGGATTCAATGTAGGATTTACTTATTATCGTAGGAGGGATGAGGCTGTTGAAACCGCTAAGCAAGCATCTGAGAAGGGAGTCGAGGTTTTCTATACACAAATGGATGTTAGTGATGAGAAAAGCGTTGCTAAAGCCTTAAATGAATTCTCCAACAAGTTTCCATATTTAAACGTGCTAGTAAATAATGCTGGGGTTTTTTCTATAAGCAGGTTCGAGGATACTTCTATTGAGGAATGGGAGCGTATAATCAAGATAAACTTAACTGGAGTATACTTGGTTACCAAGTATTCCCTCCCCCTGCTCAGGAAAGCTCCGTGGGCTTCAATAGTGAATGTTGCATCTGTAGCTGGTCAGACAGGAAACGTGTTTGCATCCGCAGCTTATTGTGCATCAAAGGCTGGAGTTATAGGGTTCACACGTAGACTAGCTGTTGAGCTAGCACCACATATAAGAGTTAATGCTGTAGCACCAAGTTTTGTTGAGACCGATATGGTGAAGGAATTCATAGATACTCCGGAAAAACGGAAGAGAGTTGCCGAGCTTCACCCCTTAAAAGACATAGCTAAACCCGAAGACATTGCTAACGCCATATACTTCCTTGCAACTAAAGAATCAAGATTCATTACTGGACAAATACTATCAATTAATGGAGGCCGCTTCACCTGCTAACCTCTATCATAATCTATAATTAGACAAATTATTTTTCCTATCATTATAATTTAGGATCCTAGATAATGGTGTTGGATATGTGTAGATTATTTGGCTTATATGCTAATAAACCTGTTGATGTAAGGTTTAGTTTTTACGAGACACCTGTGAAGAGTTTTGTTGAGCAATCTGTTTGGAACCCTGAAGGTTGGGGTATTGCTTGGTTTAACGGGGAGGAATGGAGGATCTATAAGGAGCCTAGAGCTCTATATAGTTCTGGGGAAGCTGAAAGGCTTATTGAGAAAGTTGTTCGTGGAAAAATAATTGTTTCACATGTTAGATTAGCCTCAGCTGGAAGGGTTAGGAGGGAGAATACTCATCCATGGCTATATAGAGGATGGGTTTTCGCACATAATGGAACAATTCATGGTCGGCGACGATTATTGAGGCTTCTCCATAGAGAATACCAAGACCTTGAAGGAGATACTGATTCTGAAGCATTATTTCACCTAATAATCCAGGAGACCGAGAACATGGGAGACCCTATAAAGGGTATTAGGAGCACTATTAAGAAGATAATTGATAAAGGTATTAGTTTCTCATCACTAAACTTTATCGCAAGTGACGGTAGAAAACTATATGCTCTAAGATACGCTACAACCAGTCTAGACTATTATACACTCTACTACCTAGAGAGACCAAGGGAAAAACTCGAACTAAGAAAGCTGTCTCGAGAAACACGGCAACTCATACTAATGAAGCTATTACATGGAGAAAAAGCAGTGATCGTGGCTTCAGAGAAAATAAGCGAAGAACCATACTGGAAACTAATACCGAATAAACACCTACTAGTAATAGATCGAGATCTTAATACGGAAACAATTCCTACCTATCCCAAGGGATAAGGAAGATTAGAATAAATGGGGATACAGTCTATTTTGAAACAGATAAACCTATAAAACTACCAGAAAATACAAGTTGCATATTAAAACTAGATATAAGAAAAGTATATGAAGACATAATTCTAAGTAGGAGGATAGAGTAGAAGATCAACTTATAGCTTCTCCTAAACAATTAATTTCAACCCTCATCCACCATTCCACTAATCTCCTCTTCAATGTACCAGTCAATGAATTTCCGAACAGCTTCATAACCTATTGCATACAGGTTTTCCTCAATTAATTCCTTAACGGCTTTATCCCCGTATAGTTTCTCGCTTAAATCATAGTAGTTTATTAGAGTATTTAACTCGATCCATATGTTGTTTAAGCTAAGAGATATTATTACTTGTGGTGAAAGACTCTTATTTTTCTGATTATACTTCCCCATATCCACCCATATATGGGGTTTTTCGAGAAGCTTACTCTTCACCATTCGGTCTAAATACTCTTCATGCTTTTTCCTTCTTCCACTAAGCTTATCAATTATATGATTGATATTATTGTATGGGAATGCTTCGGTGAATAATCTTAGGATTGATTTACGGTCAATTCTAAAGAATTTATCATGAGCATATTTCTTCCCACCAGATATATAGTCCTTGTAGAGTTTTTGAAGCCTTCTATTAATTATTTCTGCAACAGCTTCCACGTTGTAGATGTAAAATATTTTCCCCTCTCTAATAGCTTGGTTAAAGCTCTTGCTGAATGTGCTCTTATTAACAGTTTTATCGATTGGTTTAAAGATCTCCTTGACATCGTCTGAACGGATCATGTAGAAGGTGAGGATGGTGAAGATAGCTTCATCAAGATCCTCATCTGACTCTACCCGCATTCTCCATTCCAGAGCTTTTTTGATTTTATCCACGTATTCTTTTCGGCTCTTAACTAGGTTGAAAATATAGTTTAGTGGATCGCTGAGTTCTTGCCCGAAGGCTAGGAGGGTGTATGGGATGGATATGTTATGATAGATCTTGGAGAACCTGTTAATTATATCTAGCACTTTCTCACTAAGAGTTTTCTTCTCTATATTGATCACTACATAGCTGAGATCAACTCCTTCTCTAAAACAAAGATTCCATAAAGCTTCCTCTAAATCTCCGTACTCAATAGTTTTAGGTGTAAGTGTTATGATGAGATACTTTATTTTTTCCTGCCGTCTAGACCCTCTTATTAACCGTCCTATGCGTTGATAGAATCTGAGAGGGTTTTTCGGTGTATCCGTCATTATTAGCAGTCCTGCTTCTGGAATATCAATACCCTCCTCACCTACAAGAGTAGAGATTATAATGTCTATGTTTCCACTCTTAGCTTTATCCATTAACTTTCTCCTCTCCTCTCTCCTCATATCGCTTGTTAGAACAGCTACTCTGAGAGGTAGTGTTTTCCCATGCTGTATTATGGCTTTCTCAAACTCGTATGCGGTAGGTTTACGCGAGGTATATATTAGGATTGGTTTGAGCTTATTGTTCTCCCATGCATCATAAACTGTTAAGATATCTATTAGTGTTCTAGCTTTATGTGAATAACTTTTTGATCCACATAGGCTATCAAGATCATTGCTACGTATTATTTTACCCTTATCCAACGCTCTCTTATAGCTTTCGCAGAAAGCTTCTTTACCATAACGTGCGAGTGTTAGTTCTAGAAACTTTATTATCCTGGGTTCTCCGCTAATTAATGATCTGAACAGCTTCTCATACACTTTATTCTCAAGATCATTCATTTCAGAATCAAACATGTCTGCTATGGCTTTTGGAGGATTATAGCCCTGATCGATCTCCTTCAACTTTTTGAAATCATATGTTAACAGATATGGTTCACCAGTAATGCTCTCAACTCTAGGGTCCAACCTATATTTCTTATAACTTGGTAGTAGAGCTGTAAACCCAACTATAATGTCTGGTTTAAGATTCATTAATAGCTCTGAATAATACCTCCCCCCGAAAGCATGATGGACTTCATCAATGATCACCATTCTAAAATCTCTCCTAAACATTGAAACACATTTCAAAGCTGTTTGAGGAGTTGATATAATGATTTTTTACCCGGCTCTAAGAAACTACTACAATCCCCTTCATACTCTCTTCCCACAGCATCCCCAAACACTATCCTCCACAACCCACCTCCACTACTCCCGCTCGCTCCAGAATACATTTGATCACATAGAAACCTAGTAGGTTCTAAAACCAATATGCGGGGGACCCCACTCTCTAAACCATAAAATGCAGTAAACATCTCGACCAACGTCTTACCACTACCAGTAGGCATGGAAACAATGATAAACTTACATCCCTTTCTGACAGATTCAACTATTTCACTTGCTACAACTTCTTGATACTTTCTAAGAGTAAAACCCAGTTTCTCCTCAACAACATTATTAAAACGACTAAGTGGATCATTCATCATTAAGGTTGCACCACTCCTTCCCATCCCTCCCATAATAGATAATATAGAAATTGAATAAATATATTGAATGGTGAATGGTTAATGATATATTAAAAAGATATCTTGTCCAATATTATTAAACAAGGTAATAATTATTTTAAGAATTTAGTTGAAGCATTATTTATAGATTATTGTTAGAAAAGCTCGTGATTTTTGTATTATTTATATTTGTCTTCATATCTGTAATCCTTTATGTGTTTCAGCCTTGGCTCTTTGTTTTTAAGGTTTTTTAATAGTTTTTCATCTGCTGTATAAGTTATTGTTTTTAACTCGTAAGCTAGAACGATATAGTATGCATCATATATTGTTACATGGTTTTCTAAACTATATTTTAATGCTTTATCTAGGATTGTTCTCTCAATATTTATGAAGTTGATCCTTGATTCATGTAGGAGATGTATTATTTTAGATAGTTTTTCTCTGTCAAGGATTTTTCTAATATAATATTTTGTTAGGGCATTATATATTTCGAGAAGAGCATAGATGGGGGCAACCACTTCTATTCGCCCAAGGAGGTGGTTGTCCCTCATAAGTTTGGCGTATTCGCTGTATTCTTCGGGTATAAACCATTTTACTAAAACATTTGAGTCAGCAACTACTCGCTCCAACTCTTATCCCTATCCTCTCTAATGAAGCGTGCTGATAGATTACCTTCTACACGACCAATACTTTCCATAAGTTCATTAATCTCTCTTATAAGCCTCCTGCCACGCTCCTCTCTAACGCGTTTGATAAGATATTCGCGTATCTCCCTAGAATAATCAATACCAAGCCTCTTAAGCTCATCCCTAACCCACCTAGGAATCCTAATACCAATAACTACAGTATCCCCCATACGTTAACACCAACTACAAACATCCATTTGTAAACTAATAAAGTTAACTACAGTATCCCATATAGTTCATCAATATCCTTATATCTTCTCGACATGAATACAGTGTTTAAGCAGAGATAGTAAAATATTATATAGAGTTCGAAACAGAAGCATTTATGGATTTTACAATAACATATCAAGATACAAGATATATGTGAAGAAAAGTTTCCACAGGCTATGACAGCATTTAAAATCATAGGAGTGCTTTACTCTAAAATAATATAAATATAAAGATGTTTTAGCTACATCACTATATATTGTTACTTTTGTCGAGTAGTACCTTTATATGGTAGTAATATCATGTTGTATGAGTATAGTGAAGGTTACTAAGAAGCTAGCTGAAGGAATCGTTTAGACGCTTATAAGTGTACTATTAACCATATATGTTCACTATGGTGTTTATATAGAATATTAGTATATGGAAACTTCTGTGTTTAAATATTTACTAGTTCTTTTTCATTAATGAATTTTTTATACCATCTCTCATACATTTCCTGAGTAACTATGTGTAATTCTATTGGTGCATCTATTTCTCTATATACATTAACCATTATGTCGTATTTCTTATCGATTTTGTATGTTATTACTAAGATGTCTATATCGCTTGCTCCTGTAAATTTGCCTCGAACAACAGATCCAAAGACGTATATTTTGGCTTCTGGATCTATTTTTTTAATAATTTTTTTCACTTCTTCTGCTATGCGTCTATAATTTTTTAATTGATCATATATTTTATTTTCATATTTTCTCGACAATAGGTTTAAACACCTCTTCAACGAATCTTATAAGATCTTTTGATTCTTTCTCCTCATATGTTATTGGTAGATATCTTGATGCAATATATGCTTCTTCAAGTCTTGCTATGTAATGGAGATTTTTAATATCATCTACAAGCACTAGTATTTCTCTATTAAATTCTCCGAGTTCTCTGATCAGTCTTCTAAGTGAATGCGTTCTAGGATATGATCCTTTTTTAATAAGTAGTTGGTATTTTAAGATCAATTGACAATATTGTTCTAGGCAGAAAACAGCTAGGTCATATTCTCCCTCACTAATAAGTCTTTTAGCATTTCGTAGGAAAGCATATGCTCTCCTCTTAATAATATCTGCTTCCTCAAAAGACATTATATCACCTAAGTATTTCTCATATATGGGATTATGAGTTAGCTCATTATTTAACTAGTCAAATTGAGATAATTAATGATTGTTATCAAAGAGCAAAATTTTAGTGTTTTTCGCTTTGATACAATGCTGTTGTACAGGGTTAATTAATCATTCTAAGATTTTATATGCAGGAGAGCTAGATGAGTAGGCTGATTGTGAGTAAATAAGCTATGCTCATTGTTGCTGGAAGGGATATTAGCCATAGAGTAAAGATTCTAGCTAGTAGTTTTAGGTTAACGCTTCGTGTCCCCCTCGAGAATCCTACACCCATTACTCCTCCAACGATTGCCATTGATGTTGATACTGGTAGTCCTAGTCTTGAAGCGACTAACATAGTTAGTGTTGCTGACAATTGTGCTACGTAGGCTGTGGGGGGTGTTAGGGGAGAGATTTTTTCTCCAATGGTATCTATGATCTTCGATCCCCACATAATAATGCCTGCTGAGAGACCTATTGATGCTACGATAATTGCAATCCACATAGCTGTTAAGGATTCCTTGATTCCCAGAGCATATAGTATTGCTGCTAAGGGCCCAGCAGAGTTGGCTACATCGTTTGATCCGAAGGAGAAAGCCATAGCGGCAGCAACCATTATTAATAATATCCTGGATGCCTCATGCAGGGGCGAGCCTCCTTCAGCTATTCTTCTTTTCCAGTATAGATATACTATGATTGTTGCTAATGTGCCAATAATTATTGTTGTAATTGATGCGTAAACTATGCTTGATACACTAATAGTTTTTACCAATATAAGAATAGTAGGGGTTGTAGCTGTAATATATGATGCGGCTATTAGAGAGGTTTTTGCAAGTCTTTTCTCCCTGAATGAACGGCTGAATACTGGATACAATATATAAGCTATACCTGCTGCCGCAAATGGAACAATTAACCATGCAACCATGATCTTCAATACTGTTCCCCAGCTTATAAAGGAGGAACCAATTGATAAGCCAAAACCAATTATGCCACCAATTATTTCTACATGAACACTCATAGGCACCTTAAGATATGTACTGATCAATGTCCATACACCGGTTGCTAACAATACAGAGACCATTCCTTTAACAACATATGGTGCAGGCATATTGAGAGTGTTAACTATACCTCTCATCACAGTATCTGTTACGTATATTCCTAAACTAATGGATCCAGCGAAACTAGCTATTGTAGCTATCATTAATGCTTTCCTAACATCAAGTACTTTTGCACCAACAGCTGTTCCAATAGCGTTTGGTGCATTGTTCGATCCATTATTCCATGCAACGAAGAAAGCCGCTAAAACCCCTATAGTAAACCATAGTAGGTCCATTACTATTACCTACCCATACCTGTATATAGTATAACTACTTATACATACTCCTAAATAGCCGAATGTATTATTCACATAGATATGTTTTAGAAAGATATAAAGGTTTCCCCATGATCTTGGCTTGAAGAATACATGTATTTCGCAGTGAGAATCTAGAAAGCTTATAAAGAATTAAATACTTTATCTAAACGAATACTTGTTCTTAATAATTCTTTAAAATACATTATAGATTTTAATGCGTATCTATCAGCGTATTTCTCGTTTCCAAGATATTCTCTTCTCGAATTCCTCAAGTGATGATAATATTCGTGGAGAATTACAAATGGATTCCTATATTCTTCACTGCTTCGAAGACATATAGTTTTCTTAACAGGATCATAGCATCCTAAAGCTTTAGAATGCTTTTTAGGCAAACCTATTCTGATCCTGGGAGTTATTATCCTATAATATATTGAAAGCATTGATAAAGCTTTCTCAGCATCTCCTCTTACTATAAGGTATGTTGCATAAGCCCTAACAATTTCTTCAGAGATAAACCCGTTGCTTAACTTATGTGTTTCCATATTATTTTTACTCACTCTTAACTACCTTACCTAGGAGCCTCTCTTGTTCTTGAGAGAATTACTAATACTTTGGTAAATAATTATTTGGAAACAGTCTAATAGGATGATTTTAGTGGAAAAAAAATATTGTTTTTATTTAGCCGGGTAATAGGCCTTCTTCTTCTAATCTGTCCGCTACCCATTTAAGCCCTAGTTCTTCTAGTTTTGCTCTTGTTGGTCTTCCATCTATCCATCCTCTTAGCTTATAGTATTCGTCTAGCATCTCGTTTAGCCTGACAACATGTCCTTTTGCTGGTCCCTCCGGCATTGGTTCTTCTAGGAGTCTCTTTGGTAATGTATCATATTCTCTTCCATCACCAAAACTTAGCACGTTGAATGCTCTTTCAGCATTATATATTCTCTCACCGATCCTGTGTACTTCTTCCTTGGAGATATCCCAGCCTGTTACAGCACTTATTATTTCAGCATAGTCTTCGTCCCATATGGCGAAGCTGGAGAATTTACATACAACCATAGAGTCTATAACGGCGAAGACATCTTGGAACTCTTTAACTAGAGCTGGTTTACCCTTAGTTGAGAACCTATCCACTAGTGATGGGACTCCTAAAACTTCTGGAGATATCATGTAGGCTCTCAAGTGGCAGCCTCCACGATTGCTTGTAGCATATGCTAAACCATGACCCTGCGCTCCTCTCGGATCATATGCTGGAAGCTCTTGTTTACGAACACTCATTGATACTTCTGGTGCACCATATTTGTTTGCTAGCCTCCAAGAACCCTCAGCTAATTCATCACCTATACCGCTCCTATAAGCTGTCCTCCACACAAGCTCAACTATGGCCTCTGGAGAACCCCATTTAACATTTAGTCCGCGAAGCTTCTCTGGAGGGATCTTGCCCATCTCGACAAGCTCCATGAGTGTGCCGATAGTATGTCCCATACTTATAGTGTCGAGTCCTAGCTCGTTACATAGAAAATTAGCCTTGCTAATTGCTTCTAGATTATCTGTTCCCGTCTGTGCTCCGAACGCCCAGATTGTCTCGTATTCTGGGCCTCCTCCTTCACCGCTGAACGGGGAATTCTTTATCTTAGTATATCTTGCACAAGTAATTACACAGCCCCAGCATGATTCTTCAATGCTTTTCTTTTTGTCAAGATATTTCTCTGCAAGTGTTTCGCCACTGATTTTCTCTGCCCCCTCGAATACTCCTGTGCGGAAGTTTCTTGTTGGGAAGATACCTGCTTTATTGATAATGTTGACAAGTATAGCTGTTCCCAGCTTGGGTAATCCCTCTGAGGTGACAGGACTTTCACGATGTTTCTTAACCATTTTAGCGACTACTTCTTTAAACACTTCCTCTTTGGCAACTTTAGGCTTCATATGGCCTCGTACAGCTATTGCTTTAATCTTTTTACTACCCCATACAGCACCGTGTCCACCGCGTCCAGCAGCTCTGCTCTTGTCATTGATCAGTGCAGCGAATCTTACAAGGTTTTCTCCAGCGGGCCCTATAGCTAGAACCTTGATCTTCTTTGCTTCATCTCTACCAATCTCGGGTGCGAGTTCTTCTTGGATTATATCAGTGGTTGCATGCACATCTTTACCCCATAAATGAGTAGCGTCTCTGATCTCAACTTTGCCATCATGTATCCATAGATACACCGGTTTCTCACTAACATCCTCTAATATAACAGCATCAAACCCTGCAAACTTTAGTTCAGGGCCAAATTTTCCACCGCTCTGAGAATCATGTATTGTGTCTGTTAGCGGAGACTTAGTTACACTACACCATCTACCAGACTCTGGTACGCCTGCAACACCTGTTATCGGCCCTGTCATAACAAATGCTTTATTCCTTGGACCAAGGGGGTCAGCTTTTGGATCAATCTCTTTTAGTGCAAGGTAAACGCCTAATCCTCTTCCGCCGATCCAGCTTCTAAGAACAGTCTCTGGAGGTAATGGCTCAATATAGTATTTATTTCTCCATAAGTTGACACGCAGGATTCTACCCATATAACCGCCAAGCAATATGTACACCAGAACACATTTTTCCCACATAGTATTCTACCAACAGATTATTTATATAAGGATTTCTTAAATGAGCAGAATTCGACTTTTAATAGAAATGTTAGGAAATCCTAACATATTAAATTAAAATATATATTATGGGAAGTAAATAAAAATTCATAGATCAATAAGCCTCACTATTCCTCGGTGAATAATTTTGTTGATGGAAAAGAACTCTTCGTCGATCATCATTGGTGATTGGAATATATCCCTTGATGAAAAATCGCATCCTAAAGAGATAATGGTTGAGGTAACTACCAGATGCAATTATGACTGTATATACTGTTTTCGGAGAACAATTGTTGGCGAAGGCTTCCATGATATGGATAGAGATTTGTTCTACAAAATAATAGATGAAGCAGTTGAAATAGGTGTTTCTAAGATCAGTTTCTCTGGATGGGGGGAGCCCCTGATACATCCATATATTATTGATTTCTTATACTATGCTAAGTCTAAGGGACTTGAAATACTATTAAATACTAATGGTTATTTTCTCATAAAATATGTTGATTACATTGCTAGGATAGGAGTGGATGATATAATTGTGAGTATTGATGCTGCAGAAGATGATGTATATAAGCTTATTAGGCGTGGAGGAGACCTTGCTAGAGTTATTGAGGCTTTACTTATACTTAAAGATATGAAGATTAAGAAGAACATGTTCTATCCAAGAGTTAATATACAGTTCACTATTAACAGGTATAACTATAGAAATCTTCTCGCAACAACTAAACTAGCACACACCCTTGGAGCATCCAAGATAATTGTATCTAATGTTATACCGCTAAACCAGTACTATGAAGAAAACGTTTCATGCTACTCTGACCCTAAATGTCTCGAAGAAGTATCTAAGATCACGGAGGAATTAGCTAGAATAGAGCTTGAATATGGAGTGGAGATCAGTCTCCCTAACTTTAATAAAGCATATAGTGAAAGAATATGTCCTTTCATAAGTAAATATGCATTGTTTATTAGATATGATGGTGGAGTAGCTCCATGCATTTATTATGCGCATCACTGGAAAAACTATTTAGCTGGAGTACAGCGGGAAATAAAACCTGTAATTTTCGGATACGTAGGCAAGGAGAAATTAATAAATATATGGAGGAAACCAGAATATATAAGATTTAGAGCAATAACGTATTTCATGCATCAACCATCTTGTCTAGACTGTCCCCTACAACCATACTGTACAATTACGCTAACAAACGAATATGATTGTTGGGGGAACTCGCCAACATGTGCACACTGTCCATACTCAAGAGACATGACTAGGTGTCCATTATGAATAGATCTGTAAAAGTGAAAATAAAAGTATACATGACGCTCCCAGAAACCCTTGGATGGAAGGAGAAAATAATCGAGTTACCCAGAGATAAATCTACTTTTAGAGATTTACTAGATAAATTAGAAGATATTAAGAAGATCAAGGACGATTTGGAAAAGAAGGGTTGGAGACTTATAATTCTAGTTAATGGTAAACACATAGAGTTTCTGAATGGAATGGATACAGTATTGAATGATGGCGACGAAATCGCAATCTTTCCTCCCGCAGCAGGGGGATAGATAAGCTTTCTAGGTTCGGGAATGAATAAACATTGAAATCAAAAATAATAGAATACCATGGTATTTTACAATGACATCAATGTTAAATGCTCGATACTGGAATATATGCTACTATGTGGGAAGACATGGTTTGAAGTTCTCAATAGATAACTTATCTGAAAACTCTCCAATAAATATTAGTAGAATTGCTTTTTATGCATTAGTTTTTACCATAATATTTCTAAGTATATCTGTTGCATCAATACTTGTACTACTCTCTAAAGCATCAGCAGTAGCTTGTGCTTTTTGGAGAACGTTCTTATCAGCTATTATTTTATGGTTTATGAAGTTATTGTTGAATAGATCATGGATTGGTTTAAGAGACTATAAGGTTTTATCTCTCATTGTATTATCCGGTGTTTTTCTTGCTGCTCATTTTCTTTTTTGGATGGAATCTTTGTTTTTAGTGCCAGTTGCGGTTAGTACCACTATTGTTGTATCTTATCCATTGTTCTCACTAGTGGTTGACAAGATCATATATAATGAACGGATCTATAGAATCCAGTATATAGGATTAATCATGGGATTTATAGGTATAGCATTGTTTATGGAGCCAAGACTTATTGATGGATACAGTATATATGGTGTTATTCTGGCATTATTAGGTGCTGTCGCCGCCACGGGTTATTTCAGTATTGGTAGAAGAGTTAGAAAGATTGTTGATTTATTAGAATATACTACTATTGCATACTCTAGTGCAGCTATAACTTTGCTAATATATTCTCTAATCTCAGGTGCTAATTTGATACATTATGGTCTCAATAGCTATGTATACTTCTTTTTATTGGCAATAATTCCGATGCTTGGCGGACATACATTACTGAATTATGTTTTAAAATACATAAAAACAAGTTCTGCAACATCAATAGCCTTAGGGGAACCTGTTGGTGCATCAATATTAGCATATATTTTTCTTGGACAAATAATTACTACTATTCAAATATTCCTGATAATTCTAGTTTTATCCTCTATAATTCTAGTTTTATATCCTGATATAAGAAATGTCACAGAAGAGAAATAATATTACAGATTATAACTAAGATAATTATCGGAGATTCAATATTATGTTTGCTAATAAGTTATTCTGTGAAAGTTTTATTTTATCCTAAAAAAATAATATATTTTAGCTATCAGGTGATACTATTGAAAGTACTGTTAACTCTACCGCCAGAAGTACATAAGCTTGAAATATACAAGGTCACTGGTATGAGTGCTCCTCCTCTGGGCTTAGCATATATTGGTGCAGTTCTCGAAAATGCAGGTCATAAAGTAAAAATAATAGATTCTCCAACTCTCAAAATAAGTTTCCAAGACTGGATTAGCGAGGTTAAGTCTTGGGATCCCGATATTGTTGGTATATCTATGCTAACCCCTCTAGCACCTAAAGGATATGTTGCAGCTAAACTTGTAAAGGAGGAGTTGGGCAATGATGTAATAGTCATAGCTGGTGGTCCTCATCCAACATATATGTATGAGGAAGCACTTAGTAATAATATAGATATCGTTGTTAGAGGTGAGGGCGAATATACTACGTTAGAACTCGTTAATGCTATTGAGAAACACGGGTTAAACAAGAATGTTTTGAAGAATATAAAAGGTATAGCGTTTAGAGATTATTCCGGTAAAGTTGTTGTAACTCCTCCTAGACCATTTATACAAAACCTAGATGAGCTTCCATGGCCTGCGAGGCACCTGCTCCCAATGGATAAGTATACGCTTTTCAGTAAACCTATAAGGATAGCACATGTAATGGCTAGTAGAGGATGCCCATATGGATGCATATATTGTATAACAAGTTATTTCTGGGGACGCAGAATAAGGTTTAGATCAGCAAAGAATGTTGCTGATGAAGTAGAGTTCCTGGTGAACAAGTATAAAGCTAACCATATAGCGTTTAGCGATGACGACTTAGTTATTAATAAGAGATTCGTGCGTGAATTCATAGATGAGATTAAGAAGAGAGGACTGGATATAACGTTCTCATGTGGTTCCAGAGTTAACCATATAAATAAGGAGATCCTCAAAACCCTCTACGATAATGGTTGTACAGCACTATACTTCGGTGTAGAATCAGCTAGTCAGGAAACACTGGATCGTATAGGTAAGAGAATAACTCTCGAACAAGCTGAGAGAGTGTTTAAATGGGTTAAGGAGCTTAAAGGCTTCGCTCTAGGATCATTCATACTAGGATTTCCATGGGAAACAATTGATGATATGAAGAAAACAGTTGATTTCGCAATAAAACTTGATCCAGACTATGTACAGTTCACAGCATTAACACCATATCCCGGAACACCACTCTTTGAATATGCTAAAAAACATAATTTAATAGAGGATTGGAATTGGGAACACTATACCACTGTTAAACCCGTTATGAGAGGTTTCCACTTCACAAGGAAAGAACTTGGAAAGATGATCAAGTATGCTTATCGTAAATTCTATCTAAGATCAAAGTTTATCATAAGAGAGCTTAAAGCGGGTAGGCTTAAAGATCTCTCGGGTATTCTCATGAGAGAGATCTTTTCCTGGATGAGAGATAAAATCTATGAGTTCTTGAGGTGGAAATAATGAATAATGAATCACAAGATAATTCTAAATCTGATCAGAGAGGCGGTGTTGGAGCATTACTAGCAGGGCTTAGAACTCTCTTCGATAACCCTATATCAAGAGTATTCTTGAGAACAGCCACTATAGAGTCGGAGTGCAAGTACAATGGTAGAAAAGTTGCGGCGCCAATAATATATCATGCATTATCAATGTATGCAGGTGAACCAGTTAGTTCCTGTACAGTAACAGCTAGGTTTATTGGATCAATTGTTAACACTATTATGAAGCTTGGTATAAAACTGTTAAAGGGTAGAGAAGAGGAAGTTATTGAGGCATTAAAGGATCCAGCGCTTAGACGCGGGGTTTCACTAATCTTAAAGGGGCTGGGTCTTTACGGAGTAACTGTTCCCCAAGAACTTCCCGCACCATTCCTCATAGTATGGAACTTTACTAACATGTGTAACCTAAGATGTAAGCATTGTTATCAAAGAGCAGATAAGCCATTGCCCAATGAGCTCTCTTTGAAGGAGAAGCTTATGGTTGTTGATCAGCTTGATCGCGCTGGTGTTGCAGCAATAGCGTTGAGCGGTGGGGAACCCACTATTCATCCACATTTTCGCAGAATCCTATATGAGATAGCTTCGAGAGGAATGTATGCAGCTGTAGCAACTAATGGCTGGGTATTTGCTGATATAGAGAAGTTGAGGGAAGCGAAGAAGCTTGGGCTTAGATATGTAGAGGTATCAGTTGATAGTGCTGATCCTAAGAAGCATGATTGGTTTAGAGGTGTTCAAGGATCATGGGAGAGAGCTGTGAAGGCTTTAGAAAATGCTGTTAAGCTGGGCATAAACCATGCAATGGCTATAACTATTACTAAGATGAATATTAATGAAGTAGAGGATATACTTGATCTAGCTGAGTCCATAGGTGTTAAGAGAGTAGTGTTCTTCAATTTCGTGCCTGTTGGTAGAGGGAAGGATAATATATGGTTAGACCTTGATCCTTTGGAAAGAGAAGAATTTCTTAGAACAATATATAAGGAGATGAGCAGGCGTAAAATGGAGATTGTCAGCACAGCACCACAGTATGGAAGAGTATCTCTACAATTAAGTGGTGGCAGAGATGTTGCTCCAACACATTTCTATGTTGGAGAAGATCCTATAGTTAAAGCGGTTGCGGAATTTGTTGGCGGATGTGGTGCTGGGAGAATATATGCTGGTATACAGCCTGATGGAACACTTATACCCTGTGTATTCCTTCCCATACCAGTAGGGAATCTGCGTGAGAGAACATTCTGGGATCTATGGATTAATGCTCCTCTCTTCAAATTATTAAGGGATAGATCTAAGCTTCAAGGAGCATGTGCTGTGTGTCCGTATAAAAACATATGTGGAGGATGCAGAGCAAGAGCATATGCATACTTCAACGATCCCATGGCACCTGATCCTGGCTGTCTCTATAACATTAAATACTGGAATAAACTAATAGAAGAAAACAAGACAGCCTCAAGGATTAAGATACAAGTAAAAAAGAAACATTAAGAAAAATAATGTGGACTTTTATACGGTTCTCATCAACATTTTTATTCTATCTTATTTTTGATTGTGTATCTATGATCGCTGATTATATAACGTGTTTTTATGTGATTAATTAAATCTTGGTGATGCCTGTTTTTGGAATTATGCGTGTTTCTTTCTCTATTGTTTCGAACAGGTTCTTTATTTTGTCACTGTATCTTAGATATGTTATTAGTATAGGTGTTTGAAAGATCGCCCTTATTGCTGGGTATACAGCCATGAATTGTCCTGTTTTTCCAAAGACTGATATTGGTATTGCTATTGTTATTGATACGTTTTTGCTTGCTGTAGTGAATACTACTGCTTGGTGATGCCCGTATTCGAGTTTGAACAGGTTCTTGTTAAGTATTATGAGCATGAAGATTGTTGTTCCATAGAATAATATAGCTATGGGTGATAGTAATAATATATCCATATTGTGCTATTACAAGTTTCGCTTTGGAGGCGAAGATTAGGTATAGAAGAATATAGAGACCTGTCAGCGTTATTGTTGAGAAGTATGGTTTTAGTTCAATGAATTTTTTGATACCATGTTTTTTCTCAATAATTTCTCTAGTTAATATGCCAAGTATTAGTGGCGTAATCAAGACTAATAGGAGATTTTTAATAATTAAGCCCGGTGAGACTTGGAGAGGGGGGTTCCTGAAGCGAAATAGTATCCTGCTATTGGATACACTATTAATGATAGAATAAATGCTAGTGCTACTATTGTTGCTCCTGCTAATATGTCTCCGCCCGATAATCCGAGATAGCCCAGGCCCATGCTGGATGCTGGGGCAATAGATAAGAGTAGTAGTGATATTTTCATATAGATCGAGACAGGAACTATTGTTGTCAATAAGAACATTAAACCTGGCGCTATTAGGAAGTTAAGTATCATTGCTTCTACTAATGGCTTTACTGTGCTTTTAATCTTCTTGATATTGTTAAGTGATAAGTTAACCACCATTGGATAAATCATTATGAATACTGCTGGGATAATAAGTCCAGATAATTTTGATAGGTTAAGATAATATCCTGTAACCAATCCCGAGGCTATTGCTAGAGTTGAATGCAGTGGGATATTGTTGGCTAAGTTCTTCTGTACATTTCTTATATTCATTTTGCTCACCCAATCTTATGTTCATATGCTTATAATTTTCATCATATATGTGCATATGCATACTTACTAATAAACTTTTCATGTAACTTATGTGCATAAGTTTATAGAGAAACAACTAACTAGCCATGGATTAAATACAGTCCTAAAAGAAACAATATATAAACATCTATGACCAGCCAACTTATTTACATAGCCATATTTGCTTAAAAAATTCACCCCTCTATAGATTTATTATTTGTTTTGTTTCATAGGTGATGATTTTTAGGAGTTTTATGATAGATTGCTTAATTTTATATTGTTATTAGTTAAAAAATAAATAGTATAGGGGTTTTGGATGGGCTTTGTGGTGTGATGAATAGTGTTGTTTGGGAAGAAGGAGAAAAGGAATCCTAGGGATTTATTCTATGTGGAGTTATCATCTAGTCTTGAAAAGCCTGGTTGCCCTATTTGTGGTATTGTTGAGAAGGTTGAATACGATCTGATATTTGATATTCTATATGAACATGTAAATGATCCTGATACAAGGAGTAAGTTTAGGGAGAGTTTGGGGTTGTGTGGTTATCATGCATGGCTTTTGTACAAGTATTCATACGGAGATCCCCTTATAGGTGAGCCTGGTCCTGCTATTATTTATCAGGATATGCTTGAGACATATTATGAGATGCTTGAGAAGAAAGGCATAGTTAACCCTGCCAAGTTTTCTGGGAAGTGTTTTCTATGCAAGGATCTAGTGGAGTATAATCGTATTTTTGTTGAGAAGTTTGCGGAGAAAATTATTGAGACCGATCTTCTCCAAGAATACGAGGCTAACACCTATAGTATTTTATGTATGCATCATTTTAGAGACGTATATATGGAGTTGTTGAAGAAGAGAAAAGATCTTGCTGAGAAACTCAGGGAAATACAGCTACATAAGATTAGCAAGCTCTTAGACATAATGAAGAAGTTTATAAATAAATTCGATTATAGAGTAAAAGAGCAACCCACAAGTATCGAGGCAACATCTACAAAGCTAGCAATCCAAGCCTTAAAAGGAACCCCTACCACAACACGCATCTACAACTGCAAAACAAACCCAAACACCTAATTAACACAAAAACTAACTCAGCTCAAACAAAATCAACTTCCCCAAATGCTCAATGAGCCTTCTACCCTTATTTGTTAACCTAATAATTGTCCTGGGAGGTATAGCTCTTATTCGCTCTCGCTCCACTAAGCCTAGAGACTCTAATGTTTTAATCAATGTATATATTTGAGGCCTATTCTAACTCAAAATCTCGACTAACCTGCTCATACTAACCTCTCTGTCCTTACCAATAACAGGTGAAGCCTTAAACAATAACCTAACATGTTCAACAAACGTAACCGGCATAAACCCCAATACCTCCTGAATAATATACGTAAAAATAAAAATTAGAAAATGAACGAAGCCGAAATAAAACTTTCTCAGAGAGTTCCCCCTTCTCAACAAATAGATGAAATTAAGACATTGATAAGGAAACTATTTGCAACACCACTAGCATACTTACATCAAAAGGGGTCAAGATAGGAGTATGACGAGCTATATGCTTAGCTACTCGGCTTCAACATAGGTGATGCATCTATTGACAGAAAATATTTTCATATGAAGAGAATTAGATTGGAATTAAGCTGTATAACCACGATCTTATGCTTCATAGTTGCTACATTAGAATTCATTAGGCAACCTATTCTTTTACGGTACTAAATAATCTAAACCTACTCATTATTAACAATAAAATAATCATAGTATCAAGAAAATGATACATAAGTCTTTCAAAAATAATAGAGAATTGATAGCGCCCCCGCCGGGATTTGAACCCGGGTCACGGGCTCGACAGGCCCGCATACTAGGCCGGGCTATACTACGGGGGCTTTTCTGTGTTTTTATTGTTTTTGTTTTTGGGTTTTTATGTTTTATGGGTGTTGTTTTTATTGTTTCTATATTATATTTTTATTTTAGGTGGTGTTTTGTGGAGGGTTTTATTGATCTTGTTTTGGCTTTGTTTTTGGCTTTCAGTATTGGTCGTTTGTTAGAGGAGGGTTTTTCTCGTTTGGGTGTTCCTTCTGTTTTGGGTGATTTGAGTGTCGGTATTGTTTTTGGTGCTAGTTTATTGGGTTGGTATCCTGTTAATGATGTTGTCAAGGCTTTTTCTGTTTTTGGCGTGTTTTTGCTTTTATTTTATGCTGGGCTTGAGACTAGGTATTCTGAGTTTATGCGTAGTTTGCCTGTTTATGGTATTATTACGTTGGGCGAGGTATTAGCTGCTTTCAGTCTTGGATACATTATAGGTATCTCGTTTGGTTATCCTCCTAAATCCGCTTATTTTGTTGGAACAGTTCTCGTAGCTACTAGTGTTAGCGTATCTGTTAAGTCTCTCGTTGAGATAAAAAAGCTTCATACCTTGGAAGGATACACTGTTATGGGGATAGCTGTCTTAGATGATTTAGCAGCGCTCATAACAATTGTTGTGGGTGCATCCCTAGTAAAAACAGGCACTATTAATTTCGAAACAGTATCCGAGATATTATTAATAGCTATATCTGCATGGCTCATAATCGTAGTACTCCTACACAGATATGGAAGCTACATATCTAGACTAGCCAGCCACCTACACACAGATGAATCCATCCTAGTCTCCATTTTAGCAACGGTACTTGGATTAACACTGTTATCACAATACATCAACTTATCACCACTAGTAATAGCATACGCTGCAGGACTAGGATTCTCAGAGGCATGGGGCTCAAAAGTAGCAGCTGAAAAAGTTAGGTTACTAGCAGTACTATTTTCACCACTATTCTTCATAACAACTACTGCAGAAATAGACTTGAAAACAGCAATCGTACCACAATACATACCATTCTATACAACAATGATCATAGCAGCCTTCATAGGCAAATTACTAGGGGGTGGTCTGACATCTTTCCTAGTAGGCTACCCAGCATGGGCCTCGTTCAGGATAGGAGTAGGATTGTTTCCAAGAGCAGAATTCTGCATCATAGCAGCATACATGGGCTATACATACCATGTTATTGGAGCAGATGTATATTTAGCAGCACTACTAATAATAGTAGCAACCAACTTTTTAACTCCGCCAATACTAAAATATGTTTACTCGCATGGACCACAATATGATCCATTAAAATTTAAGCCTAAAATAGTATTAGTCATGGAGAAATTAATGAGAAAAACAACGAAGACAAGGTGAACATATATAAGTGTATAGCATACTAGTATTATTACTGCTCACATTAATGATTATATTGGTAGCGATAGGTAAACCCGGCAGAGAATATATCGGATTAATATTGATAATAACACTTCTAGTAACAAGGACGATAAGCATCAAAGAATTCGTATCATATGTGAACTGGGATGTTCTAGGCTTAATTATTGGAATGAGCATGTTCTCAATACTTCTAGAAGAATCAGGAATCATAGAATTAGTCTCAACACACATACTTAGAAAAACAATGTCTCCCCAAAACATATTATTCCTACTAACTCTAACAGCAGGGCTCATAAGTATAGCATTAGAAAACGTTACAGTAGTATTATTATTTGCACCAATAGCATTCAATATAGCGAGAAAACTTGGAATAAACCCAACATACATGATCATAGGTATAGCTCTAGCATCAAATATGGCTGGTTCAGCAACAATGATTGGGGATCCACCAGCAATAATAGTAGCGGGCCACTATGATTTATCGTTCACAGACTTCATAATACACAATGGTAAACCATCCATGTTCTTTATAACACTTATACCAATGATAATATCAACATATATATACACTATTTTATCGACACACGAGATAGTAGAGCCAAGAACCAATATAAACCAAACAAACAAAAACAACTGGGAAAAACCAAACAATATTATAAAAGACAAATTCTTCCTAGTAGAAGCACTAGTATTCCTATCAATAAAAATAACATTACTCAGCATTAGAGAAATAATAAAACTCCCACTAACGCTCATAGCAGTAATCGGTGTAGGAGGATTAATAGCAACAAGAATACTTCTACACCAAGACACTGAATCAGCAAAGAAAAGTATAAGAGAAGGATTTGACTGGAAACTCCTCGTATTTCTAATAGGAGTATTTGCTCTCAGCGGCGCATTTGCCAAACATGGGTTGGCAAATAAATTTGCAGAGGCATTGCTTGAAATCAGTGGAGAAAACATATTCATAATAACAGGTATACTCATATGGTTATCGGTAGTATTTTCAGCAGTAATAGATAATACACCATACGTAACCACAATGATTCCAGTAATAGATAATATTGCTGAAAACCTAGGTGTAGAACCACTAAGAATCGCGTGGGCACTCCTACTAGGAGCAACACTGGGGGGCGGAATAACATATATTGGGGCATCAGCAAACCTAGTAGCAGTTAGACTACTAGAAAACAAGGGCTACAAAATCACATTCACAGACTTCATAAAGAAAAGCCTACCATTCAACATATCCAACCTACTAATAGGATGGCTACTATACATTATTTTTTGGATAGTATGGTTCTAAACATGAAACGAATACAATATTTTATTCTATAGAATGAATTAAAAAGAACTATACTACCTATATTAACAACGCTATAATTAGTGCAGCAATAGCAAGTATTAATGGGTATTTCCATAGAAACCTAACTCCTTGAGCAGGTGTAAACCTTGGCATAACATTGTCTATTACAGATAATAATATGAATACCACTATGAACTTAGCAAAGATCACTAATAAGCCTCCTAAATAATTTGTTGAGATATCAATAGGCCATGAACCACCTAGGAATAGCAAAACATATATTATTGGAATAACTATTCTCTCAGCAAATAATATAAAGAATGCTAATGCAAGCCTAGGCCCACCATACTCTGTGAATACACCCCAATATATTTCGCCCTCAGCTTCTGGAAAATCGAAAGGTTTAATCTCCAATATCCCCATCATTGCGAGAAAACCTGCGATCGCCGCAATTAGCATCGCTATAAAGGAGAATACATTACTGGTCCATAACTGATAAGATATTAGTGATGATCCATACAAACTATATTCTATGCTCGGATCTATTTTTGAAGCAATAATTACTGGTACCAAGAAACTACTAACATAAGCAGGCTCAGCACTAACCAGCAAAGCCATATACCTGCCAACACCAAGACTCGTATATGGGTTAGGCGTCGCTAATCCTAGAAACATTATTGATAAACTAGTCCATAAAGCCAAGTAGAAGAATACTATGATATCAAATGGTGCGTGAACAGGATCATATGCTAACGGTGTCATCAATGTTAGTGCAGTTATTGCACCAACACCTAGAGCAGCAACAATAACGGGAGCTATCTTCGCCGAATACCTCGATACAACATCTTCCTTAAGCAACAACTTCATGAAATCAGCAAATGGTTGTAATAAACCAAATGGTCCAACATATGTTGGTCCCCTCCTATACTGTACTCTACCAGTAACCTTTCTATAGATCCACTGTGTGAATATTATCATTATTATTATGAATAATAAACCGGGATACAATAGAGATTGTAAAATATAGTTACCTAGATCTACCCACATCATCTATGATCACCCATAAACATATGCTAGAACAATAATTATTAATAACAATACAAGCATCCATGCAAACCAATTATTTAAAATACTGGTTCCACCACCCTCCTCAATAATCCTAGAGAGTTTTGGAAGAGACCTTTTAACAATATCGGTGAACACGCGTGAGACGGGAGCAGACAAAGTCTCCTCCAAATATTCTTGTCCACACATCACAACTTCTTCTTTTAACCTACTCGGGCTCCTCAACTTCTCCCAAAAAATTTTGCCTAACAATCTATAGAAGATCAAATATACAACCGTTCCATTCAGAACAGCTAATCCCGTCACCAATAAAGTTGCCATATATATATCTAGCTCATTCATTCACACTCACCTCTCTAATCAAATATTTTCTTAGCGTATTTCTCGAAAACACGAGATATATGCTCCCGTGCCCCCTCATCTGTTAAATCAACCGCTCTTATCCAGTGAACATAGAGGTATTTATTGTTCTCATCAACGTCGACAGTAATTGTTCCAGGTGTATTTGTTATTGAATTAGCTATAGTTGTAACTGCATAGTCTGTTTCTACACTATACGGTATTCTCACAATTGCCGGCTTAACATTTGATGGTTTAAATATTAATTTGATAACCTCCCAGTGAGCTTTCGCTTCTATTATGGTAAAGTACAGTATTGCGTAGACTAAGCCCCAAAACCATCTAATAGGACTATATATCTTCTCAGCATTCCTTACTACAGCATCACCAAATAGGTAAGCTACAAGTATAGCAACAATTATTCCCAATAATAACTCGAACAAACTATATGATCCAGTATAGACTAGATAAATAATTATCAAAGGAATAATTAACCCTATAATCGCTTTCACTTTATTCACTCATCTCACCCCTCATTTTCTTCTCCAACAATCTCACATCGAGAGTTCCATATTTTTGGTAGAGAAGCAATGCTACGTAGCCAAGGAATACAAGAACTGCTAACCCAATAACTATAGCTGTAACAACCAAGACTTGTGGAACCGGATCAACAGCTTCTCCCGCGAAATTCAATAATTTATTATAACCTACAACCGGGTGATCTGTGAATGATATTCCTGGAAATACTGGTGGTTTAATCATGCCTGCATGCACACCGATCATGACTGCTATTAGATTAGCTGTGTCGCCAAGTATGCTTAGAAGTATTAGTTTCTTAACAATATTGGGGCGAGTAGCCATTCCATATACTGTGATTACAATTATTGTTATAGTAACAGCGTATATGTAGCTCCATATAAGTGTTGAAGCATCAATCACTCTATATCACCCCCTTCAACAAGCTTCTTCCTCGGCAGAGCCATTATTATAAATGCAAGGCTAAGACCAGCCGACACAGCCAAAAACTCGGCCAGATTTAGGAATATAAGGGAACCACTATAGAGTATGTTACCGAAAACGCCTAAATCAGCGAGATACCCCATACCAATAGGTGCCCAAGGCTTCCACTGATTCTGCACAATATAAGCTGTGACACCGCTAAAGAATCCAACAACAAATAGTGCTGTAACAGTAATTGAGATTATTAGTAATCCCAGAGTTCTAAAACCTAGTAATCTCATCTTAGTCCATCCTCTACCATAGAGAAAACCTGTTCCAAGAGCTATTATAGCTAGTAGTGAAGACACAGCAAATATGCTCCCACCCTGGAATCCTCCACCAGGAGTCAAATGTCCGTGTAAAGCAACGCTAGCAGCAACTACTGGAACAGCTACAAGTATTATTTTCGTTATTGTTTTAGAAATAACACTCATACCCTTAATACCTAATGATCCCTTATCTATCTTCACACTCCTAACAAGCATTAAACCACCTATTATGGCGAAGAAGAATACACTTGTCTCATATACAGTGTCTAAACCACGATAATCCCATAAAATACTAGTAACAACCTCCGGACTCCCACTCCACCAATCTTTATTCTCCCAATTATACGTAGTTGTCAAAAACCAGTTAGCAAGCCATCTATTAGTTTCCTGTGGAGGAACACTTATAACAAGAAATGATACGAGCATATAAGATAATATAACAACTATTGATACAGCCACAATAGATAAGAAAATATCTCTACCGGAAACTTTTCTCTCCGCCATCACTTACCACCACTCTTCTCCAATGCTTCACTCAAAGACTCATACTCCGTATCTTCTGTACGCGAAATAATGAAGAGGAATAAAGCAGTATACATACCTACACCAACAGCGACATAGGCTAATACGAGATCTGGAGCGGCTAACAATGTAAGAGCCAATGTATACGCAACAGCTTGGCCAGCAGAATAAATAGTTGCTTTTACTAAATTCTTAGCTTTCAGAGTCATGTATGTAAGTATTAATGCATAAGTCATGAATAATGCTAATAAAATATAGCATAATGGAACACTAGGTATCATTGCTTACCAACCTCCCTCTCCTCATCTTCTAAAAGCTTATCAGCAATTATGGGTTCAGGCATAACTATCCTAGACTTATGAGCACCTTGAGCAAGTGCATGGCTCCCAACAGGGGCAGTTAAGACTAGGAAAAATGCTGTAGTAAAAGCTATGCCTGAAATATAATACTTCACATTTCCCAACCAGTCAAAAGTTAATGCTATTAATCCCAAACCTATAAGTGGGTAAAATCCTCCACCAATAGCTCCAATTGTTGCGGCATGTAGTCTGAGATAGAAATTCCTAAACCTATTCATACCTATTGAAGCTATAAGGTCAAGTACTCCTCCAACCAGTATTAGAGCCAAACCAACATAGTAAGCTATAGCTTCTAACACCACGCCTACATCCACACCTAATCACCCAGCTCCCTCTTGACCAGATACTTTGAAACATACATGTCTAGGAGATAAGCCCATAACACTAAGGGTAATGCTCCAACTGCTAGTAGCGGTGAATTACATAGTAAGCTAAACAATACTATGAAAACAGCTAGATCATAAGATAAAGTATCAACAGCCAACACTATATCAGGCAGAGAAGGCCCTTTAACTACCCGTATAAAATAAAATATTGATGCCAAAATAAATAATCCAGTAGCAAAAGATAAGAGATACAACGTTATTTCTTGAGGAGGCAATAGAGACATATCAACACCTCTTATTTTTTCTTGGGTGGAGGAGTTAAGGGAGGCTTCCAAGTATCTTTGCTCAGCGTGATAACATATTTTCCTTCAGGCGGCTTAGCCAGCATTTCCGGTGTATACAATGTTGTTGCTTTATCCTCTGTTATCAAATGCTCCATAGTATAATTAGTCATCGCTAATGCGTTCACAGGGCATGCTTCAACACATAAGCCGCAATATGTGCATCTACTATAATCTATTCCTGGAAAGATCTTCTTCCTATTCTTAGGATAATCTCCTTCAACATGATACATTTTAATAGCATCAGCTGGACATGCTAGTTGGCATGCACGACAACCTATACATCTATCCATATAGAGTATATGCCTAGCTCTAGTCTTAGACGTGACATAAGCTTCTTCCTTATAGGGATACATACGTGTATATGGTTTTTTAAACAAATACTTAAAACCTAAGAGCACAGCTTTTAACACCATTTCCATCACCTATCAATATCTGGGGGACATGGATCAAAGCTTCCAATAAGCACGGGTAAGTCAGCTATAGTTATTTCCTCGTTGTGAACAATGTGTTTCAACACAGTTGTTAAATGAGCCATTGTTGGTCCACGGAATTTTATCCGGTAAGGGCTTAAAGGTTTAGAATATCTACGCGCTCCTGGAGGTCTCTGAAGAATGTGTGCTAAGAATTCTCCCCTAGCGCTCTCGACCCTACCTATACCCTCGCCGGCTGGTATTGTAGCTGGTAGTCTATACCTATATGGTCCTTCTGTAGGCATTTTTTCAACGGCTTGCCTGATAATCTCCATACTAATATACATTTCCCTGAGTCTAACTAGAGCACGATCATAGGAGTCTCCATATTCTCCACTTGGAATCTCGAAATCTATTTCTCCATAAGCATCATATTTTAGAACCTTCCTTAAATCAAATTTAACACCGCTTCCACGTAGTGTAGGACCTGTGGCTCCCAGTCTTATAGCATCTCCTGGTTTTAATCTACCCATATCTCTAGCTCTCTTCTCAAATATTGGGTGATAGAAGAACCCGTCTCTTATATCATCTATTAATGGCTTAATCACCTTCAAAACTTTCAGAGTCTTCTCCTTGAAATCACTGGGTATATCCCATCTTACTCCTCCAGGGAAAATATAGTGATGATAAATTCTATGCCCAGAAACATAGTCGAACCATTTAAGTATTTCTTCACGAGCCGCAATAGCCCATGATGTAGCATATCTAGCAGCAATAGGTCCTGCGAAATACATCATCCATAAGAGATGACTAGCCAATCTACTGAATTCAGCAACTATTACTCTAACATATTTTGCCTTCTCAGGCGGCTCTATACCGAATATTTGCTCCATTGCATGAGTATATGTAAGCTCTATATGATCAGGGTCCTCAACACATATACGAGCACTCATAACTAAATCCATGTCCCATCTACGATATTCCATCATCTTCTCGAATCCACGATGCAGAAAACCTGGGATTAGATCTATGTCTAGAACACGTTCTCCATCAAGCAATAATTTAAACCCAACATTACCGGGTGCGCCGGGGTGTTGTGGGCCGAGAAATACTGTTAAAACCTTAGCCTTACTCATTTCTCTCCACCCTTCTCCATTAAGCTATATCCGCCGAGGCTCCTTTTCTGAACAGGTCTTTCATATCTTTTGCCACCATAGTAGAGTTTCAAAACAATATCTCTTGTATCAATATCTTTTCTGAAAGGCGGGGGTCCCTGCCAATTATCTTCTAGAATCCATTTACGGAGACCATCATGATTATTGAATCTTACACCGAAGAACTCGTATGCTTCGATTTCTTGATAATATGCTAAAGGATAAATAAAGGATGCAGTATCGATAACTGGATTGTCTCTGGGCAATTTTGTTCTAATAGCTACTAATTGTCCATTCTTAGATATAGAATCTATTAAGTATACAAGCTCGAAAACATTCTCGTCAGGATAATCAATCACAGTTATCCCGATGAAGTGATCATACCCAGCATCCTTAATAGCTGGAAGAACCTTGCACAAGTCTTGAGGCTCAATAGTTATCTCTATACGCTTACCTGTATCAGTGCCTTCAATAGAGAAACTATTCTTATACTTATCCGGCAACTTCTCTATAAGCTCCTTATCTATCTCCATCGTTAACCCCTTACTTTAGCCATCATCTTTTCACGCATTTCAATCTCTCTATAAATGAGCTCCTCGAGTTCTCCAGGCTCCTCCACCGGTCTAGGATTAACTATTCTGCCCTCACTGATCTTCTTTCTCAACTTTAAAAATCCTTGAAGCCAATCCTCTGCTCTAGGCATACAACCTGGAACCCATACATCAACAGGCAAAAATTCATCTACAGCTTTAACAGTTGAGTAGCTATCCCAGTATAATCCACCGGTTGCTGGACAGTTACATCCAACCATAACATATCGGGGCTCGGGCATTTGATGATAAAGCCTCATCAGGACCTTTAAGGTTTTCTTCGTAACATAACCCATTATTACTAGAACATCTGCTTGCCTAGGAGAAGGCGCAGGCATAATACCCCATCTTTCAGCATCTAGTGGAGCCATCATATTGGGTGGCAACTCTATTGCTCCACATGCTGAACAGTAATGTATCATCCAAATACTTCTACTCCTAACCCATTCAGCGAATCCTAGCTTGAACTTTTTCTTTCCACTCATTATAATTAACCACCTCTTAGAAGCATTTGAGATAGATAATCATAAGCAGTTTTAACATATTCATATCTAAACTGTGAAGAAAACATTGATTCCACTATCCGAGACAATACTTGTTCATTTAAGTAATTATAGAAAATACCGGTTAATATAGTTGCTAAAACCAATAATATAATCAATACTTTAGCAGAATACGAGGCTCTAGCTATTTTTCCAACAATACTGCGCCTCCTATAACCTATCGCCACAAACCATAATCTAGAGAAGCCTACGAATGATAACGCTGATCCAAGTAAGATAACTATAAGTAATGGATAAATTCCTGAATCAAGAACCGCTTCAAACAACATTAACTTTGCAAAGAACATGTTAAGTGGAGGTATACCTACAACTGCAAGTCCACCAAATAATAATGCTGAAGCAATATATGGATCAACTCCTCCGATCTCCTCTAATTTATCAATATCTGTAGTCTTGTATTCAGCTTCAACTTCACCAACAGCAATAAATAATAGTGGCTTAACTATTGTATGCGCAAGAATATAGAATAGCGCAGATTGTAACCCCATATTGGTAGCCAAGCCAATACCGATCATTACGTATCCCATATCGAGAATAGTGCTATATGCAATTATCCTTTTAGCATCCCTGGATACAGCCATCAAGTATCCTCCAACAATAATGTTCACTGTGCCTAGGATTACTAGCAAAGATAAGAGCCACAGTACCTTATCAATCCCCACAATAACATATAATATTCTTATAATCACATATGCCCCTATCCCCTCAGCAACTGCAGCCATTGTCGCGGCAACGGATGAGGGCATATTAGAATAAGCATCTGGCAACCAGAAATGATGAGGGAAAACAGCTGATTCAATCATGAAAGCCCAAACAGCTAGTCCAGCAAATAATATGAGAACGGGAAAAGGATTAAGAGCTAAACCAGTAGTTTCTCCGAAATAGCTTAAACCCATACTAGCAGCGGCTGCATCAGGCATAGCCAGGGTTCCTATACCGCTATATAGGAATACGACGGCTAAGAAATAAATAGTTGATCCGACAGCTCCGAATAATCCATACTTAATAGTAGCGTTTAAGGGCTTACCTTTTTCTCTGAAATAAGCTGTTAAACCATACGCTGTAATACTCATTACTTCTAACATTACGAATAAGTTGAAGAGATCACCTGTATAGGCTATTCCCAGCATTCCAGCTTGTAAACCTAGATATAAGGTATAATACCATTCATTATGCTTAGAGCTTCTCTCAAGATAACTATATGAGACAATATTTATTAATGGAAAGATCAAACCAATTAATAAGCCGAAGAAAGCACCAAGAACATCTACTTCATATATTATGCCGAAGGGGGCTGGAAAACCTGCAAATAAATATACGATAATATTATTTGTACCATGTATATATAGGTAAACAAGTATTGTAAGAAATGCATTTATTAGAAATACGGTTTCTGAATAAATAAATGCAAATAATGATCTCTTATTAGATAATAAAGATGAAAGAAGTGGAAGCATAAATGCGGAAATCACAGCTAATAATGGGGCTAAAGCGGCTGCTACAACCGCAACTGATTGGTAGACCATTTTATCTCACGCCATCAATGTTAGGTTAGACTAATAAAAGACACTATGTTAAGAGTCTTTTTGTTCAAGGTAATAAATTTTATCCGTCTACTATAATATGATTATGTGGGATAATGATGGGATAAATCAAAAGCTATAAGTGTTCAGGGATCATATACAGGAATCTTATTTAGGTCTAGTATCCCAGTTTTTATTTTCATTTCTAACCTATAAGCAACATATTTATCTTCAGGACTAAATCTTGGAGGATGGGGAACAATAAGTTCTCCGCCACAATATGGGCAACGATCATGGTTAAGAGTATATCTGCCGCATCTAATGCATTTACGCATTAACCATCTCATTTCCTTTCACGCTCAAACCTAAATTCTACCTTTAACTCCTTTGCTAATTTCTCGGTGGTTGTCAATATTTCCTTTAATACTTTTTCAGCCTCCTTATAATCTGGAGCTATTATCTCTATAACATATCGTGGAGATCCCAATAGGTATATTCTCCCCTTCACGTTATCTCCTACTTTATCAAGAATTTCTTTAGCTGATAACAATATTTTCTTTATTCTCTCAACACCGTCTGATTCATAGCTTCTCAGAAACATTAATCCTCTTATCTTTACCATCTTGACTTTAACATGTCTTAGAGCCTCATTATATAATGGTTCGATCCATTCTTCCGGAATACCTGCCTCGCGTAAAGCATCTGGTCCTCTGATAACAGCTTCTTCAAGCCCCAATAATGGATCACCATAATAGTCTTCAAGTTTCCACACAACCTCTCTATAAGCATCTTCAATGCTCTTACCTATTTTCTCGGCAACAAGCTCTACTATCTTAGATGCTTTCAGATATCTTTTCCACCACAACATTTTTCTTCTCTTCTCATTTTCAGGAACCTTCTTTAACGATACATCAACAGTTTTCCTGCGCCTATTAACTCGGATCACTTTAACAACTATTTTCTGGTTTTCACGTATAACGTCGCGAATATTTCTAACCCACCTAGAAGCCACTTCGCTCCACGGCAAATATGCTTCTAAACCATTATATTCATCTAGCGTAACATAGGCTCCATAATCAAAGATCTCCTTAACTGTTGCTATAACATATTCTCCAACATTTGGTAATTCTTTTCTGGGTATAGGCATCTCTATAACCCTCCTATGCGTTTTTCTCTATGATATATTTGTTTCAACCTTATAAAGAGCAACCATATATGTGACATTAAGTGTTGTTGTCCCTGTATCGACAGGGTATAGTGGAAGCATTATTGTTGATACATGCTTAAAGAATTGAGGCGGAGAAACCCCCTCTACTGGTATAGGAGATAATACATCATTGATAACGCTTAATGATTCCCTTCTCAAAGCATCAACTACTAATTTGACTACAAGTGATTGTTTTGTATTATCTTTCCATGCAAGAGGTACTTCGAAATAGGCTCTAGCCTTTGTATAGTCTAGATATGACTGTATAGAGGCGTTAATAAGCGATAAATATAATGGTATTCTAGCTATATCACCTACTGGCTGATATAACACTTGTGTTTGACCAGTTGTTTGAGAGGGGATCACAATTGGCCTGCCTATATGAGCATTATTAGCTAATGGTGTCGCTCCTCCTTTCTCAATACTGACAACTTCTGAAACAAGTACATATACATCTATATTACTATCGTTTCCGATCAGCTTCTTTATCAATTGATAAGCTGTATTTTCATCGCTCATCATAATCCATGAAATAATTCTTTGACCTCTTAAACTACCCTTATAATCTGCAAGAGTATGTGCTTTACCACCAATATATCCGATAATCCAGTAGCTGAATCCCCAATACGATATAATCAATGATTCCCGATCAGTATTATTCATGATATAGCTGAGAGCCTTCAGTAATGGGCTTTCAGGTATTGATTTGTTATGGAGGATTTCATATGTGAAATCACCATAATAGACGCTTGGAGGCGTAGTTATTAACGCGTATGAGGGTATAGCATTGCCTAATATGCTTCCAAACAGTATCCATGCAGCGACAACTATGTAAACTACTCTATGCCAGCCTCTACTCGTGCTCGATAAGAAAGATGCAATACTTATTAAACTCAACGATACAAATGGCACTATGCATGATGCAGTAAATACTGTGAGCGTTGGATCAAAATATGAAGCTATCAAACCTATAATGAAGCCAGCTATAAGAACAAATTCTAAAAAGTTATTCTTCAGATCAACAAGTATATGACTACGAACAACAGCTATGATCGCTATAATAGATAATATCCCTATGATACCATAATCATATAGAGGATTATAAAGTCTATAATAATCCTCATAGACTCCATAACCAGAAATAAAATCAAGTAATAGAAAAGCCGATGCCAACCCAATAGCATAACCCATTATACTACCAATAATTCTCCAAGCAAACCTAGAATATTCTCCAACTACACGTGTAACTCTATACTCAATATAACCTATCACAATATTCGATACTAGAAGAACTAAGCTGAAAATATGATATACAGTAAGATAAAGGAACCCAGTTAAAACATTTAATGGTAGAGAGAAAACCAGTAACAGTAACCCAGTCAATAATGATTCACGAAAAATAGTTCCCTTATATATAAGAGCTGATAAATAAATAGAATACACCACAAGTATAATCCAAGCACCAGGCCACATAAGCCACAATATTCCAGACAATATACTGCCTAACACAATTAAGTATAACCGATTATATCTAAGCCCTAAACCTAGAAGTATCGGTACAACTAGCCATAAAGACTGTGAAACATACGCTCCAAACATATTATATTTAAACCAATAAATAAAAGCAGGCATAAAACTGAACAACATCGTTGAGAAACCAGCTACATACATATTTTTAGAAATTAAATACGAGACAGTGAAGACTAGGAAAATATATACTAGTGATAAAATAACAACAGTCATCCAAGGAGACAAATTCATTTTCACAACAAATAAATCTAAAAGTATTGGAGACAATAACAAGTTTCTTCCATCAATAAATCTGAGATAAGTATCAGATACAGGATTATGGCCACCGCTAAAATACTGGATAACATGTAGATGAAACCATGAAACCATATCATCAGGAACATCTCGGTACTGATTCATATAATAACTAATCCAAATATAGCCAAAAACACCGATCGCTAATAAAATAATACCTACAACCACTTCAATAACAAACCTATTATTCTTCATCATTTATCCCCTTCTTCCAAACAACTACTTAACAACTAGTAAATACGAAATAGCCGTAATAAATTAAAATTGTTTCCTTCAATAAGATAAAACAATTATTTTTAATCTTGAAATCGTATTTTATTCCGGTAAGGAATAAACCGATGGATAGTGTGGTTGGAATGACTAGGATAAAAAAGGAGTTGCTAGGTCATCTATTAGAATATGGGTATGTAATAGAGAAAGTATCCACGCTTATTCTCGCAATAGTGTTTCTAATAACAATAATAGTTATACCAAACTGGTATAGAACCTTCCTAAACTATTCTCTTAATCCCCAATTATATGGTGTCAGATATATTGGAACATCAATATTAATAACCGTGTTGATGCTTGTGAACGCTTTCATAGCTTATTTAATACCACACTTTGCACCATCTCTGAGACCTAGAGGGTTCAGAATGTTAAGGGACAGAAGAACATTATCGATCTATTTAGCTCTCATAGCTTCATTATTATCGTTATCGATACTATCATATGTTTTACTAGTATCACAGTTATTGATGTAGTATTTGTTCCAAATATGGATTAATAAATAACTCTATATTACCCTCTATATAATTGATAAGTGCTTTCTCAGCCTTCATAAAAACAATGTCTCCTGGCATATATTTTCTGTTTTCAACGTAGCATTCTTTCTTACACTTAACAATTAATTTATCACCTGTTCCAAGAAGAAACTTTGAAATATATAGTTTTGCGAAATCAACTATGCTGTTAATTTTATCCAATATAAACTTATCAATAGCTTCATCTGGATGATCGCTTCCAAGAGATTTCTTGGCAAGCCTTAATCTAATAAGTAATTCTGCATCATAAACAATGTTTTCTAATACCTTATTAAATAACTTCTTAGAGTCTTTACTCATATATATTAAGTCTCCCATATTATTCTTAATAAATGATTCATATTCCTGGATCTTTGCTGGATGAATCAATGTTATCTTATCTGATCCTATCTCTTCTCTAATCAATCGTAGGAAGACATCATACATTTTTAATCACCAATTTTTCATCACTAATTATTTTAACAATACCTTTTAAAGTAAGATAAACAGCAATCTTCGAATCGAGAATCTTCTTCACACCTCTCTTTAAATCAATTTTTTCATCAAAAACTTGTAAACCAGAAATATCGATCAGAGGCTTAACAACTATATTACCGCTCCAAGGACAGAAATCATTTATGTCGAACTCGTAATTATCCAATGGCTCTATAAGCTTCGTTATTAATCCTGATTTTCCATTTATGGAGTTTCCGAACCTGGATAATCTAGAAATATCCATTGTAACAACTATATCTATAGGTATTGTTAGGTCATTGATTGTTTCTTCCAGAAGTTTTAGGGGGAGTTTAATAAATAATTCATTTCCATTAACTATATTGTTTTTGATCACATAGTCTAGGACTCTCTTTCTTATTCCATGTTCATTCCTTGTGATAATAACGTATTTTTTTCTCTTACCTATTACTGGAAATAATTTATTGATATCAAAGTTTTCAAGTGATATGTAAGATGCTATTTCTCGTCTTTCATCACTTTCTAGATCCCAGATTTTCTCATCGATTACTTTCACATGGAATCCCCTGTTTCCCGAAAAATATATTTTGATATTTTTTAATCCAAGCTCGTCTTCTAATATATACTTGATTCTTAATGCGTCTCGGTATGCTTTCTGAATGCATTCTGTTTTAATTAATGGGTGAATTACTGGTTTAGATTCTGTTTTTGGGCACGTCTTTATTTTTCCATCATATATTGTGTTCTCTTCTATGCATATTGATAAGATCTTATCGCATCCTGGATAGTGGTCGGAGTCTAGATCAAACATTAGATCTGATCCTATCCATCCCTTAAGCTCCATTTTATTAACTGATGGCGATTCATAATATGCTGATGAATAATAGAGATGTAGAGGGGTTTTCTCGTTTAATATAAAATTATATAAATGAGTTATTGAAGGAAAAGATAAATGCCTAATATATGCTTCATCCTCAAGACTGTGAATAGCTATTTCTCTCTTATGAATATACAGTGGTTCCTCTAATGGTTTCCGCGAATAATATTCTCTAAGGATTTTTTTGATGAAAAACTTATTACTCGACTCTTGGCGCGACATAGAATGTTAACCTTCCCTCTTGTGGAAGAGTATATTCTATTTTGCATGGAACAGCTGTTGCAAACTCGAATGTTAGCTCCTCAGCTGCTTGTGATGCTCCGGAGATATCTGATAAGTAATCTATAGTATATATTGCTCTAGCATCTTCTGAAGCCTCAAAATCTATGAGCGCACCATTTTCAATGCTTAATTCTATTTCCGCTTCAACAATGTCCCCCGAAGCTTTCGCTATAATTTTCTGTTCATCCTTAATAGCTCTAAACTCTATAGCATCACTTATAGGCTCTAATTCCTTAACCACATCTCTAAAAGTTGAAGGCAACATTTTGGCTTTAACTGTAAACGGTATTTTTAGTTCGGGTAATTCTTCAGCGATTGTTTCTAGGCTTGGTATAATAAACATTCTTGTTCCACGTCCTAGAAAAATTACTGCTAATCTTCCAGCCTCTAGTGTTCGAAGCTCTAGCTCATCTCCTTTAACAGCTCTTCTCAGAATTTTTGTTAAATCCTCCATATTGACTCCTATAGTTTCTTCTTTATCGAATTCGTATTCTAGTAGTCCTTCGCGGGGAATATAGAAGTCAACCATAACTATTCTTGATGGATCAATAGCTCGGAGCCTAATACCGTTTTCCTGGATCTTATATGCTCCCTCATCTATTATTTTACCAATAGCGTTCATAGCATAACGCCAAGCACGAGCATCAGCGAATCTAAGCCTCATAAATGTAACACCTCATTTTTAGATAAGTAACCAAGTATAAAATTATGGGGTTGAAAGTATTATTTTTATCCATTATCAGGATTTATTTAGCCGAGGGTTTCAAGTAGTGATTGGACAAGTTCTTTTGCTCTCTTAACAAGTGTTTTCGAAGCTATATATGGGGGAGTAGAATAATATGCTTCCAACAATATATCGTCTAGCTGGTCAAGAAACTTTTCAAATAATTCTCTATCGATACATCTATTATCCCTTGTCATTCATATTCCCTCCAAACATAACCACATCTTCTACACTTATAGAATCTTGTGGGTGGTTCGTCAGCAGCTCTTGTTTGAACTATCCAATAATATGCCTCATGATAACCGCATTTAGGACAAGTCACTTCTCTAGTAATAGGTAGTCCCCGTAATCGTTCCTCCTCATCTACAACAACAGTTTTCTCCTTATTACTATGCTCGATCTTAACAGATATACGGTAAAGTTTCAGATCCTTCTCCGTAGCTTTTACTCTATATCCACATCTAGTACATACTAAATAATATGTGTCTCCCTTCCTTACAGGCTTCATAATTCCTCCGCATCGTGGACAAAACTTAGGCATTTTTTCTCATCTCTTACTGTAATTTTAGAGATTATACTCTTGCTATTCTTCTCTATGAAAATAAAAATAATACCTAATAATATTATCTTGCGATGCTTAATTAGCATTGTATAATAGAATTCACACCAACTTGTTTTGCCGAGAAATACTCTAAACATTTAAGGAAGGGCTTAATCATATTGCAATACATGTTTTTTAAAACCATGTAGTTGGAGCCTTCCAAAATTCTTAGGCTAGGAAATATTTTCTCGTATTTATTATCACTACAGATTATATAGTATGAAAGTTCTTCTTTAGTGAATAATTTATTTAATCCATGAATATGATCTAAGATTTCATTCGTATGAAATATTCTGAGCTCTTCTAAAAATTTCTCCTATATACAGCATATATATGGGTTATATTATTATATGCATATACTAAGATCCTAGATTCAGGCTTAATCTTATTCATAGTTTTTCCTCTACTTCTTTCTTGAATTCTCTCAAAAATTTACGTATATTCTCAGTTATTTCAAGCAATACTTCACTGATATTAGCTCCCGGCTCTACATTAATTATTATTTCAAGCCTGTTTTGAAGAGGATGAGGAATTCTATAAGATGCATATACTACCTTAGGATGCTTCATTGCTTCTTTAGCAATTAGGTTTCCGAGAGTATCGTCTTCCCCTATAATCTCAATAATAATTTCCGTATCGGTTTTCTTTAATACTTTAAGCTCCATATCATCTACACCACGCAATAGTTACTTAGACATTACCTTATTGAGAAACTCGCTTATAGCTTTTCTCCACTCCTTTCTCAACCTATATTTTTCATCTTCATCTTTAAATAATAAGCCGATACTATAAGCTTTCATAATAACTTCTTGAGGATCCTTATTTGTGAGAATAGAAGCAATCGTTACGAAATATTTCGTCGTTGTTCCGCGAACATCATATTTGATCTTCTCGAGAATATCCCACATATTATCTATTATTTCTTCTATTACCTCTAGCGGTGCATCCGTGACTATTTCGTCTTTGTAATCGCTTAGATCTGCTTTGAATCCTTTATGCTTTAATATTTCAGATAAGACTACTGGTGAAAAAGTTTTCTTTTTCTTCTCCACTAAATATTCGATCTTAATTCTCCTAGTACCCTGTTTACCGTATTGTTCCGATGCTTTTGCTGATGAAACAAGTCTACGTATGTATTCCCATGCATTTTTAATATCTGTTCTATACCCATACATTTCTATATATAAGCCTGTATCAGTAATATCGATCTCTACAAGTTCTACTTGTGGAGCTTTTTCACGTATAAGTTCTGCAAGTTTAAAGCATTCATCGCCTTTGCATGGAATATAGAAGAATCTTTTAATAAGAGGCATATAGTTATTCACCGAAAAACATATGATGCACTAACTTTTCTTTTCTCAACATTCCCACATATAGGACATACGAGTTTATCATCTTGTTTCCTCAATAGTGATCCGCATTTTGTACAGAAAGCTGCGATCACTCCTAGTCTTGGCTCCTTAGTTGTTAACTGGAATGGATGATTGCTATTTATTACTCGTGCTCTGACTATATCGCCTATTCTCATTGCATCATACATTGTTTCAATATATTCTGAACTAGCTTGTGATACGTGGAGAATACCTGTAAAACTAGTTGTTCTTGTAGGTTTTTCTTCTATAGCATATATATCGATAAAGGCTAGATCTTCTGATACACTTGATACTATTCCTTCAACTATATCGCCTGCTTTTGGAACATATGGTTTACCATGAATATTCCTAACATTTATTGTTCTCTTAACAATATCTATTAATACTCTACCAATTAGTTGGGAGCGTAGATATCCTTTACCGTTCACATAAACTCCTTGCCCTGGAAAATATTCTTCTTCCACACCTATAACATCTCCAGGCAACACCAGTACTCCCTGCCTAATCCTTTCCATGGCATGCCTCACCCTACTATTTCCTCCTCAAAACGTAAAAGATTGCTCTAACTCTATATATCTTCCTCCTATGTGTTTCGAACAACATTGGTATTGGAAACAATAATTGTTCATTATAGACTATTCTAAAACCAAAAGCACTGGCTAGCTCCTCGATAATCCTAGTTAGCCCCGGGGAGTATTTATGAATTGTATAGATGGATTCTGAAATCTCCATTGCTTTCTTCAAAAACAATATGTCTAATCCATGGTTTCTTCTAACTACTCCGAACGGAGGATTCATAATAACTGTATCCACAGAGTTTATTGATAAATCTCTAATGTCACTATTTATCAGTAGTGTTTTAGCCAAATAATCTCCGCCCAGATCCCTAAGTATTGATTCTGCTTGTTTAACTAGGGATTCATCAATATCTATACCAACAACAAGTTTTGCTCCTAGAACAAGTGCGCCATAACCCAGTTTTAGATTACCACATCCCAGATCAGCTATTATCTTACCTGTTATATCCTTTCTAATAAAAGCATGCCATAGCATCGAGGCAGCAATTGATGAGGGGGTTTCATATTGTTCATATTGTTTCTTGGGTCTACTAATAGATGGATACTTGCTCAGTATTCTTTCTAGTTTTGCTTTGTTTATTAACAAATATTTTTCACCAATGCCGAAACACTATTTGTTAAACTAAATATTTATTGATATACCCGCATATACCTTCTCGGTAGAGGTTTTTCCCAGATTATCAAGGGTGAGAACATGGATGGTTATGGTGACATAATCAGTTTTCTGTTTTGGCTAATACTATTATATTTAATAATTCATCCACAACTACAATACAAGTCTCTTCAAAGTGCTAGGTTGAAGATCATACGAGGCATGGAGAAGAAATATGGTTGGAGAGTAATAACAATGATACATAGATAGGAACGAATAGGCTTCTTAGGAATACCAATGTATAGATTTATCGATATAGAGGATTCTGAAGCAGTATTGAGAGCAATACGTAGTACTCCAGAGAATCAACCAATAGCTTTAATCCTCCACACACCCGGAGGATTAGTTCTTGCAGCTTCACAAATAGCTATGGCTCTGAAAAGACTATTCGCTTATTTAGAGACTATGGTTATTTAGGGAACTATGAAAATTATGGTTGTCTTGAGAAGGGTTATGGTTGTTGGGTTTGCTTTATAAACCCCCTATAATGTAATGGTTAATGAAATGCGGATGAAGGGCTCTAGGTGGTCTATGTGGAGCCCCGATAGCCCCCTCCGTGAAGGGATGAAGCCCCAACCCAAGAGGGGGAAGCCCGTGCATCATAAAGCACGGGCAACCACATAAGGGGAAGAAAATAGTTATTGTACCACACTATGCTATGAGCGGCGGGACCCTTATAGCGTTAGCTGCTGATGAAACAATAATGGATCCAGACGCTGTTCTAGGACCACTAGATCCCCAGCTACAAACACCTAAGGGAACATTCCCAGCACCTAGCTTGATAAAAATAGCTAAGATGAAAGGGGATAAGGCAAGCGACGATACATTAATTTATGCAGATATTGCGGAGAAAGCTCTACGTGAAATACAGGAGTTTATAGTTCAGTTATTAAAGGATAAGATGCCGGAGGAGAAAGCTTTTGAAGTTGCAAAAAAGCTTACGGAAGGATATTATACACATGATTACCCAATAACAGTTGAACACGCTAAAGAGCTGGGGTTGCCTGTTAAAACAGATGTTCCTCAAGAAGTCTATTTATTAATGAACCTATATCCGCAAGCAATACAGCAAAGGCCGGGTGTAGAATATATTCCCAGGCCCCACATCCCATACTATCACGGTAAACATGAAAGATAATCTTTACCATGGATAAACATATTTCTCCACAATATTTTTCAAAACCATAATTAATTCTCCAGGAGTAATTACGGGTTTATAGAAGTCGTTGAAATCATCTATTGGTAATCTGGGGCAACTAGTTATAATATATAAGTCTAGGTTGTACGAATTATCGATGGAGATCAATTGTTCTCTGCTGAGATATGTTGAGGTAAACAAGTAATATTTAATGCCATGTTCTTCTAGGAGCTTTTCAATATATTTGATCAATGTAGGTCTGTATTGTCCCGGCCTAGAACCAATAATTATACCAGCATTTCTGATCAATTCGTTACGGAGCTTTGATAAAACATAGTATCTTTTCGCCTTCAAACGCTTAATGTAACTACTAGGATTAATTACTTGTAGCCTATACGGATCAAGTATGATAACAGGCTTATCAACAATCAAGGACAAACCCAAAGCATGAAAAATCCCACCTGCAACCACTAGGTATAAATCGACTTTACTGTATATTCTCAATGCAGCTGAGTATTCGCATCCAAGGATCTGGCCAGGCATCATTACATTATATGCGGGTTTTTCAATATAAGCAATATATCCGTGCTCCTCTAGTTTTTCAGCTACCTCCTCTAATGAGTGAACATGTTGTATAGATGCTACCAACCCTATTCTCTTAACATTGTATTTCTTGAATTCATTAATTAACATATTAATAATATTGTTTGTAGGCTTCCACTTATAATATGCCGGCAAATATATTATATCATAGTTTATTTTTCTGCTTAGAAACGGGTACTTATTATGTCCTATATGAATAATTAGATCAGGCTTTACAGCCTCTATCTCCTCTAAAGGAATATCGCATGCCCCGAATGAGGGGGATGCCGAATAATATATCTTGATATCGGATAGTTTATCTGTAATATATTCTCCGATGCACCTGTATAGTTTTTTTAAACCATCAGGAGCTTGTATAAAAATCCTAGAAGCATTCTTTTCCCTAATAATATTGATTAATGCTTGATAATCAACTTCATAGCTTTCACAAAAACTCTCACTCATAAAGATCTACTCGGTTATGGAGTAGAGGAGAAATATTTTATATGGGTTTCAAACCAGGCTTTAATGGTTTGAAAACTATTCTCGCCGGTAATGGTAGTTTTGAAGCTGCTCTTCTAAGAGCCTCTTTAGCATGTTCAACATGTTCCTTCCTAACCCTAACCTCCATTACTATTGTTCCAGGATAAACTCTAGCAGCTGTTCCTATGGGTTTTCCGAATGCTTGTCTCATACCATCTTGTAGACGATCTGCTCCTGCGAAAGCCATCATTTTATTCTCTCTTAGCACATGGTGTGGGTATACACGTATTTTTAAGAAGTAGTTTTGGTCTCCAACAGTTGAGCTTAAATATTTATTAGCCATAACACGTGCGGCTTCTAATGCATTATGCCTTATTTGTCCAGCCTCGATCATTACTAGTTCTGCTCTATAATCATAGTCTCCATGAACATTGCCCATTTCAAACTTCACGATCTTAGGCTGTGGTACGCCTGGTATGTATTCTCTCCTAGTATATGGGGGTCCGCTGAAATGTGTATAGCATCTAGCGGGTCTTAGAGGCATATATCATCATCTCCTAATCATTCAACCATTATTCTTTATCGTTTTTGTAGATTTTAACCGAGTATTTTAAACTTACCTTTTACTATTTTCTAGACTATTTGCTTATTTGGATATTATGGTTGTTTTGGAAATTATGAAAACTATAATAGTTTTGTAGTGTTCATGTTTATGCGTTCGCTTTATAAACCCCCTATAATATAATGGTTAATAAAACGCAGATGAAGGGCTCTAGGTGGTCTATGTGGAGCCCCGATAGCCCCCTCCGTGAAGGGATGAAGCCCCAACCCAAGAGGGGGAAGCCCGTGCATCATAAAGCACGGGCAACCACTATTTTTCTAAAACAACTATTTTAGGATATAATCCTCCATGTTGAACTGTTCTCTTATGGACTACTCTAAAACCTATATAGTTAGCTTTATTCAACACATAATTATACTCTGTTGTTATAATAGTTAATCGACCACCTGGTTTCAATGATTTATATGTTGAATCCAAGAAGTCTCTATATAGTTTCCTAATAGCTACTGGATCCCCGTAGCGGATGCCGTATGGTGGATTACTAACTATATGATCCACTTGTTCATCGAAGATCTCATGTAATCTCCTAGCATCCCATACACCAAAAACCACTTTTCCATAGACACCTGAAGCATATGCATTAAGTTTCGCTCCCCTAATATGTCTCGGGTTTCGATCGTATCCATAAATGTATGCTTCTTCATGGAGAAGAGCTGCTTCTATAGGAATAGTTCCCCCACCACACATTGGATCAACAATTACTTGTTTATCTCTCGTACCTGATAATGTTAGCATTGCATATGCTAGTGTGGGTTTAAGAGCTGCTGGATGATCATATATTCTATATCCTCTCCTATGAAGACTCCTAGAACCTGTTAGCGAAACTCCGAGAAAGAAGTTCTCATCCTTCACAAATACGTGGACTATGATATGTGGTGTTCTCAAATTAACAACTGGCTTAATACCTGTTTTCTCTTCAACTTTCTTAATAATTATTTCTCCAACAATACGTGAAATATCCATAGATGTATATTCGTGACTACCTAGACGTTCTGTATCAACTGCAAATGATGTATAGGGAGTTATATAGTAATGAATTGTTTCAAGAGAAGAAAACAGTTCTTCCCTAAGCTTTATTAAATCATTTGTTCGAGAACCAATTCTGCTCTTAAACAACAAGATGAATGCGCGATTAATGCTTCTAAGCCTATAAATAGCTTCAAAACTAACATTATCAACAACATGATATACATGCCCACTCATATTTTCAAAACTAGTAACACCGCCTAGCTCAGCTCTAATCTCTTCAGACGCAATATCCTCAATACCTGGATTAACTGTATATAGTAGTTCCACAGTAATCCACCATGTAAAAACACATATACTCCTCGACAAGTGAATACTGTATAAATCCATAAATAAACAATATCATCGATAAAGGTAAGGATTAAAATGGGATTATAGACCAGTAAAAATAATGGAGAAAAGCGGGGGTGCCCGAGCCAGGTTAAAGGGGGCGGACTCAAGACAGGGCCAACATATAGTGGTTCGGCCCAGGGGAGATCCGCTGGCGTAGGCCTGCGTGGGTTCAAATCCCACCCCCCGCACCATCTAAATTACTAAATTATTAGAACAATACTTCTATATGGAGAATAACCAGTTGCTATTGTTGGTTCGGTCTATAAATTAACAATCTATGGTTTTCCAGAATAGACTTAGCTACCTCTAGTGCTTTCTCATATAGTTTCTCGGGTATAATCTCTTTTTCATAATATGTTTTAAGCTCTTCTTCATCAATTATACGTGCTTCACCAGTATTTTTCACAATAACATCTATTAATAGATCATGATATTTAATGATACCAGGAAGTATTTCTGGCGGTGTATTTATGTTTATATATGAACCAAGCCATTCGTTTCCGCGGTAGTAGTTATGGCTTATAATCCATGAGTTCTCCTCGATCACCATATAATCTATATCTCCAGGCTTCTTCTCCACGCCTAATCCATCATAGACTCCTATATTCCTCAATGTTCTCTTTAAAACAATCTTTACTCCTTTCTCAGACTTCACTATCTCATATATTGTTCCTGGAGATAATGTATGAGTTGTTCCATCTGGTTTTATATGAATAATTCTTATTTTTGGGAGAGACCTGTTCTTCTCCAAAATATAGTCCGATAATGCATCATATATTATTTTCCTAGAGATGCCGTGCCTTAGAAGGATCTCCGAGTAATCTACTATATCGCTCATAACATTATCACAGCTTTTAAGGCTATGATGCCTAGTAATTGTAGGAACTACTTTGTCTCTATATGAATCAAGCTTTTCTTTTGCTAGACTGGTTAGCCCTATTAAACCTATGAATTCTCCCTCATAAAGTATTGTGGGAGCATCTTCTATGTGTTTAGCTTTATCTAGTAGTTCTCTTAGTTTTTGTTTTAACTCATCTATTTCCCTTTCTATTTCATCTTTTCCAGCATATTGACTACTGCTTCTTAAATGAACTCCTAGCCCTGAACCCATTATTTTAGACATGGCAATAGCTAGTAAATACTCTCTTTTATCATGGTCACGTATGTGCTCCGATATTGTTAGTGAAGGTTTTCCATATATTATGGAAACATATTTACCAACTACTCGGATACTACGTGTTAGTAAAGCTTCTTCGCCTGGCTTAATAGGGGCTTTAGCTACTCCAACTAAAACCTTCTTGCCAATATCCATGTTACACCGGGGAAGCACTCCTTTAACATTGTTTCCTATCTCAACTATGCATTTATCCCCTACTCTATCCCTAATCAAGCCTAGATGTATACTGTGTAATCCTACTGGTGAAACCCATTTGAAAGAATACTCTAGCTCATCCACGAGATCATTGTATACTTTATCAGCGTGGCCATAGAAGCCCAGTACTAGTAATTCGTCCTTATCAGCATCTTTAACGGTCACATCAGCTGGAGAAGTGTCTAGGGGAAGATTGAATCTTTCACGTATAATATTGCTTGCTTGAACTATTCTATATCCTTTATCTAATAATATCTTGGAAACTGCAGTTGCAGTAATACCTCTAACTCTAACACCCGTACACAATCTCCTACTAACCCCTTCCTAGATAAGAGAATCATTAGTCTCTAACCGTTTCTAGTATAGCTATTATTTGCCATATCTTCGTCCTAGTATTAATAGGCATATTTGGATCTTGGCTGATAGAATCTAATACACTAATAGCATTAGCAGCTCTAACACCGGGTGTGAGCTTCGGGTTTCGTAAGTGATTCAATGCTTCAGTTGCTGCTCTCCTAATGTTTCTTGGAACAGCTGTATCATTAATTATGCTCATTAACATATACATAGCATTCCTGATCTTGGTTTCATTATCCATTATTCTAACACCCATTTATACCACACCTCCACCATATACTGCCTAGATATATGTTACTAGTATAAAACTAAATAATCATCGACATGTATTAGACAATAAATATTTTCCTCTATAAAGAATACTAGAAAATACTAGTATTATAAGTGTTGGTGAAGAAAATGAGTGGAAAAATAGATCCAGTAAAGAAAATGGCTGAGCTATTAAAGAGTGGTGCAACAATGCTTGCAGAAACATGTCCTGTTAAAGGATGTAATCTCCCATTATTTAAGCTTCCAAGCGGAGAAATAGTTTGTCCTGTTCATGGAAAAGTATACATGGTCAAAACAGAAGAGGAAGCACTTGAGGTGAAAGAGAAGCTTTCACTGAGAAGTGTTTTGGATAAATTGGAGAACAAAGTATTATTGATCCTCGACGATCTCTCAAACAATACTATTCCTCAAACCTCAGAGCTTATAGAGTGGTTAGAAGTACTTGAACGTATAAGGAGGATAAAGAAGCTTATTAGTGAAAAATAATACTAGAAAACCAAGTGTTCAAGAACTATTTTCTCAACATCACGATATACCTTATCGAACTCTCTATTTGCATCAACAAGAACCATATAGCCCTTATCTACAAGCCATAAATAGTTCTCTCTAACCCTATATAGGAAATCGAGTTTTTCATATTCTGGAAAACGAGTGTTTAACCCTTTTCGCCTTTTAACCCCTATGGCTGGGTCGACGTCTAAGTATATGGTTAAATCAGGTTTGAGAGCGTATTTGTTGATTTCGAGAACCCATTCTATAGGGGCTCCTTGAGCTGATTGATAAGCTGCACTACTATAATAGTAGCGATCACATATGACTATGTATCCTCTGCGAAGATATGGGAGAATTTCTGTTCTAATATGGACTAGTCGATCAGCAGCATATGTTAGTGCGTCGAGATATGCATCCCGGTATTCATTATATTTTTTCTTTAATGCTTCAACATATAATGTGTTATAGGGCTCGTATGTATAGTGAACATTAAATCCTTTCTCAACAAGGAAATCTCTAAGCTTAAAGGCAATACTTGTTTTTCCCGCTCCATCTATACCTTCAAGTACGAGGAAGAAACCATTATTCTCTGACAACTATGAATCCCCTCCCCTTCTCGTGAACTATAGTTCTCGTTTTCTCCATAACGTATCTCGTGAGTTCATTATAATTGTCAGTAACAAATAAAGGAGTATCGGAGAGCACGCATCCAGTAATTAATATTGGCTCAGCATTCTCAACAATCATGCATGATGGTGATTTTCCATAGTATCTTAATGCATAAATAATATATGAACCGACAGTTGACCCCCTACTTCCACGGAAAATTAAAGCTTTCCCAGTAATAGATATATTTTCGGGTCTAACTATTCCATTAATTGGATCTACTTCGCCGAAGAAACTAATACTTCTATTGATAACTACAGGTTCTCCTTCACAGTCGCCGTCAACAATTATTTTTACAGGAAAAAGCTTCAACTATAAACAGCCTCCACAACCTTCTTGAAAGAAGACAATCTCACTTTTAACCCGTGGAGTCTACGCAGGTAAAAAGCTGCTTTACCACTATTCGTAACAACTAAGTCAAAGCCGTTTTTCAAACGCGACACTATAGGACATGTTCCTACAGCTACATCTACACCTCGCAGTCTAAGAAGCTCTAATAAATCCCTATATGTTTCAGCATAGATCCTCGGTATAGATACTAATAATACATTGTCTCTCCTAGGAGAACTTTTCTTTAACAAATATCTTACTAGCCAGAATAGTTCTGAGGGGTGCAGGTGTGGGCATCCAACATATCCCAGAATTCTCTGATCACAGCTTGGCTCTTCACCCAAGTATTTCTCTAAACTAGTTTTTTCAACAAATATTTTCTCAACACGATCACTAATCTTATATGTTCCTTTAGGTGTTAAACCATCTATAACAATTAATCCATGACTACCGCTAGCCGCCGCTGCTGCCATAAGTATTTTTAAATCATATATATTCGTAGGAGCATTCTCTAATATCGGTATTTCTCTAATATTTTCACCTATCCATAAACCAGATGCACCATAATAATCTTCGGGTAAATGTTTTGGAAGAACTATTTTCTTCTCAGCAACTCTATTATTTAACAAGTGGAGCCCAGCATAGTATGTATACCCCGTAATAGCGGCTGCTAATGCAAGAGGTCCTCCTTCCCTATTGGTTCTTGCACCATAGAAGCTGTTAGCAATGATAACAGCGTTGCTCTCTCCCCACGCTAAATGCTCGTTTACACCAGGTATTCTATGGAAATATGGGATACACGTATATGTTGGTTTAAACCCCATTCCTTCTAAAAAATTATTAATAACTAGTTGTTTATCATAGTATTCTCTACTAATTATACGTGAGTATCCAAGTAAGTCTATGCATCCAGGATTCACTGTTGTATATACTCTGCTTCTCCCTCCCTTCTCATATAGTTCTTTAATAAATAATAAGCCGGGGTCGCCTATGTTACTATAAGATATGCCTGATACATGGGCATGACTTATTGGAATAAGTTTTTCTGCCCCCAGAGCTTCTCCAACCTTAACTATTACTTTTAACGCTCTAGCAGTAACCCATCCATATTCTCCATTAATCATTCTCTCCTGTTCACGAGTAAGATACACTATGGTATCCCCGCATACCTGTATTTATCCCATGGTTCATCAAATGGTTTAGTTGCATCAATAACTACTTTATCACCTACTCCATCATTTCCTCTAGGATCAAGTGTGCTTCCCCTCATATTTCTCAGTATAATAATGTCTTCGCTTCCTCTAACTCTTGTAGCGAGAGCCCATTCAACCATGTATGGATCATCAATGTCTATGTCATCATCAACTATTATGACATGTTTAACGCTTGGATGACCGTTTATCACGGCTAAACCTATATTTCTAGCTTCCCCAGGCTTAGATTTATGTATTGATACAACCGCGTGGAGCCATCCACCACTACCAATTGTTAACCTAACACCTTTAATGCCTGGGGATATTTTCCTCACCGAATCATATATGAGTGGTTCACGAGGGAAACCCATCAAGTATATATGCTCCCATAACCCGGGTACAATAGCATGGTATAGTGGAGGTATTTCTCGATGAACATATATAGCCTCCATTTTGAAAACTAGTTGCTTCCTCCGCTTATCAGGTATTCTCAATATATCAACAAACGGCCCTTCCCACGCTGTTTCACGAGTAATAACTCCTTCAACAACAATACTAGCTGTTGCTGGAACAGGTATTTGGTAAATAGGCGTTTTGACAACACGGTTATCTCCTGAAAGCTTAGCAGCAACCGCTACCTCATATACTCCTAGTGGAGGAGTTGTGGCGGCAGCGATCTCAGTGTATGGATCTACCCCCAAAACTATGGCTACAGGAGCATCATATCCTTTCTCATGGTATTTCTTCACAATATAATCTAAGTGTCTCGGAACTATTCGTAGAACAGCTTTTTCATCGCTTAGAAGCATTGTTCTATGATAGCTCGCATTACATATATTATTAATACATGAGATATAAATTGAGCTTGTAAGATAGTATCCGCCATCCTCCCTATAATACTTTATAAATGGTAGTTGTTGTAAACCAAAATCGGTTGATCTATAATAATCATTGAAGCTGCGAACATCAAGTTCTGCAGGATTATTTAGTGCATCAAGTATCTTATTATATACTTCGATATCATTACTTAACCCAAACAATCTATACAAGTCTTTCCTACTACTTAGAATATTTGCATAACATTCAGCAACTGAATTATTCAAGGAGAAAAATACTAGTTTGTCCTTGTTCTTACTGATAATCCTAGTGGGTTCATATTCTCTATTTAGTTCTCCTACATGAATAGACTCTTTTCCTTCTTTTTCAAGCTTTAACAAGTACTCGTTTATATACATGGAAATCTACTCCATGATCTGCTCTGTATATTCTTCTGTTAATCTAATATGTGAAAACCTAATTATAGAAGGTTCTACTCTATATTTGGATTTCACATGTATGGTTTCGTTTCGGAAATCTATCTTCAATACTTGTCCAGGATATTCATCTCCATTCTTATCAACTATTGCAACGTAAAGGTTTTTCTCGAACCCGCTGATCAATGTCCTTATTTTCTGTACATTAAATCTAGTTTTGAGTTCATCGAATCCCTGAAGCTTTACTGGCTCAGATAATACAAGATATAATGTGTCAGGAGTTTTCGCAGCATATAATACTTTTTCTAATGGCGAGACATTAAGAGAGTCTAAACTAATGGGTTTTCCCATGAACAAAGGCATATTTGTTACCAATACATTTTTCAATGATACCTTAACTATTTGTGAATCCAGTAAGAATTCACGGTATTTATCGCTTCTCAAAGCTCTTCTCTCTTCACGGCTGCGTTGTTTCCTGATCCTTGGAGCATTGATCTTATAAATATGTGTTCTCAGCAATGATAATTTATCGAAGAACTCCCAGTATTCTTCACCAATAACAATTGTCGCATCAGGCTTAGTTTCTTCTACTAATCTATACTTATACATTAATGCGTAGCTGTCGCCGATCCATCCATCAGTATCTATTATTATGGGTGTTCTATGTTCTTTCTCTGCAATATCGATTAGTTCCTTTAATTTATCAATAATTAAGTCTACATGGTGTTGAGGCTTAATGTCCCCGATAAATCTGAGTTTATAAGGTTTAAGCGTTCTCATCCATATAACTTGTTGTTTAGGATAAGACATTGAAATAAAGCCTGGAGGACCAATATCTGCTTGTCCAACATCAGCATCTATTAGTGCAGGCTCCAAATTATTGTCGAGAGCCTTATTAGATAATAATATTGAGAAAGAAGATTTGCCGCAGTCAATTCCTCCTATAACCATGATTTTACGATAATCTTTACTAAGTATTTCATTAGCTATAGAGACCCATTCATGATACGGATCATCTTCCTCAACAGCTTGTATAGATGCTTCAGACCCCAGGTTTATGTCGAGTTTTGAATCAGTAAGAGCAACGACAATATAGCTTCTAGTCTTGTGAACTATGAATTTATCGTTTGTATTGAATCTCTTACCTAGAACCTCTACTGTTCCGGAAGCAACGTTTATGGCTGCAGGACCGAATATCTTGATTGCTTCATTTTTTCTCAGCTCAACTATAGGCATTCCTAATCAACTCTAATACCTTTCCTTAAAGCTATTCTTAACGCTGCATATGCATCCTTATTCCTGTATGGTTTAAGTATTTCTAACAATTTTTTGTTCAAGGAGCTTGTCTGAGACGATCTATTGCTTCTAGGAGTTGTTTCATACTCATCTACAATTTCTATGTTAATATTTATTTTTCTCCTAAGTTTTGTAGCTATTTCCAACCCATTATATCCAGCGCCTACTCTAACAATTCTTCTATGAGCAGGAATACTTGATAGGTACATTAGTATTTGGTCGCTAACTTTATCCAGGGAAACATATCCATGGTACAGTATTTCTCCATCACCAATAACTACTATGTAGGGCTTATTACCTGGATCAATGCCTATTGATACCTCTCTATACTCGGTCTTAAACATTGTAGCCAGTATTGATTCTTCCAGACCTCTAAGTGAATCATTTGGATCATATATTATTTTAATATCTTCCCTAATAGATGCTTCACGTACAAACTCTTCATAATCAGTATATAAAACACTATAATAAGGTAGATTCTCTGGCCTGTCATAAACGGTGTAGTTTATTCTACGATTTCTTAAAATATCAATTACCCGTATAAACCATCTAGGCTCATATACCGCTATAACTAGTGGTCTTCTAATCAAATCTCCTGCAAAACCTCATCTTATTCAATCATTATTGGCGGAGCATTTTACACTATGCTTATGGTCCTGAAGATATATTTATTAAAAATGGTTTTATTTTTTCTGAGTAAATACGCATTTATTGTTGAATCGTTGTGAGGTTTGCTTATTTGTCGAGGAAAACAATAGTAACGGGGAATCCGGGTCTTGACAGGGTTATAGGTGAATCTAGGTCTGTCTTGTTTTTTGGTGAGGCAGGTTCTGGTAAAACTACTCTTCTATTAACTATTGCTTCTAATATATGCATTGATAAAAATGATCCATGCCTCTATATTAGTACTGAGGAAACCCTTCACTATGACCGAGTAGCTCGGTCTCCGGAGAAATATGCTAATGTATTTTTTACTGAGATATATGATTTTGATGAATTATTTGATTTCATTGTTTTCAAACTACCCATTTTAAAGTTTAGGAGAGTATTTATTGATAGTATTAATTCTCTCTACCGCGTAATAGCTTCTGAGGAGGAATCTATTACTAGGTATGGATTATTGCTTGGTATGCTTTGGAAAAACACGGTTGATCGTGGCGGGTTCTTATTTGCTTCTGCACAAGTTAGAATGGGTTATGAAGATGAAGAATACGAGGTTGTTGCTAGTGGTATGAATATTTTGGATTATTGGTTTAAAACAATAATTTATCTTGGATGGGAAGATGCTAAGAGAGCGGCTCGTATTGTTAAGCCTGAGGAATACTCTGGTGAATCATATTATTTTCTAATAAGTGGTGAGGGTATTGAGTGGGTACATGATTAGTCCAGAATATTATTTTATATATTGGTTTCTAAAATATTATCTATCACCAATGATAGCTAATGCATCCCCAGTTCTAGTTAAGGGTATTCATAGAATAGATTTCTCCCATATATTCATAGATGGTAAGCCTTTATTTGGTAAAAACAAGACTTGGGAAGGCTTCTATGTTGGTGTTTTAATGGGTTTTCTCACATCTATAGGTATAGGTATTATTTTGTGCGAGGAAGAATACATATTAATAGGTTTAGGGAGTTCAATATTTGCTTTAATAGGTGATTTACTCGGTTCATTTATTAAGAGGAGAATGAATATTGCTAGTGGAGAACCACTACCCATAATTGATCAATTGGATTTCGCATTAATGGCTACTCTATACTATTATTTTCTAGGCATAGAAGAATTCATATCTTATCCATTATACATACTGTATTCTCTCATAATCATTCTAGCACTACATATTATAACTAATAACATAGCATATTATCTAGGAGTAAAAGATAAGAGATGGTAGAAAACCTTATAACATGGATAATTAGGTTTTTATTGGGGTAAATACATGGTTTGAGACATAGAATTAGCAGGGGAAGGGTGAGTATTGTATGAGAATACCAAAGGTTATAGTAACATTTTGTCCGAGATGTAAAACGCACACACCACATACAGTGACTATTTATAAGCATGGTAAACGCAGATCCCTTGCTGAAGGTGAGCGTAGATACGCTGCTAAAAAGAAAGGTTATGGTTCAAAACGCAAATCTGAACAGAAAAGATTCGCTAAAGTAACCAAAAAGGTTGTCTTAAAACTTAAATGTAGACAATGCGGATACATACTTCACCGCCGCGGAATACGTATGAAGAAATACGAGTTAGTAGAGGTGACAAGGTAAAAATGGTTAAGAAGAGAAAAATCCTAATCCCCCAACCCAGAAGCAGATTCTTAAAAGTAATATGTAAAGTATGTGGAGCAGAAAACGTAGTATTCAGCCACGCAACATTCCCAGTAAGATGCAAAGTATGTGGAACAGTCCTCGTAAAACCAACAGGAGGAAAAGCATACATTCTAAGAGACCGCGCAGAAATAGTAGCAGAACTAGGCTAAACACACATTCCTATACTACAAAGAAAATAAAATCTTAAACTAAACCTTTAAACCCCAATCAATAAACTAACAATATAATGGTGCGGGGGTGCCCGAGCCTGGTCAAAGGGGTCGGGCTTAGGACCCGATGGCGTAGGCCTGCGTGGGTTCAAATCCCACCCCCCGCACCATAAAATGCTTCTTATCCTAGTATCATGTTAATACTCTATACCATAGTCCGTTACGTGTCTTGGTTCGTTGTTGCGTAAAAAATTTAATCACCTAGTTTCTAGTCTATTTTGATTGATGGATAAAGCTGTTTGTGGAAGGGCCCGTCGTCTAGCCTGGTTAGGACGCCGCCCTTACGAGCGGTATGAATATGTATAGGCCCGTTGAGAGAGGCGGAGGTCCGGGGTTCAAATCCCCGCGGGCCCACTTCTCCTAGTTTAAATTCCTATGTATTAATCATTATTTTCTTGTAGAGAGCTTCATAGCTATTGGGTAGATTGTTTTGCCTAATTTGAAGCTCATAGCTATATCCCTAATTGTGGGTTTTATTTCTAGTTTGTTTGTTGCTGGATTTGTTTATGTATTGGATGCTTATGGTTTAGTGATAGATAAACTAGTCTATTCTAATATTTCATTAGCACTTACTGCGTTCTTCTCCATTATAGCTGGGTATCTAATACTACGAATTACTAATGCAAAACATGCTATGGGCGCTGGTGTTGAAAACATCGTATATGAGTACCACTTACCATTCCGTAAATTGAGAAAATCAAATCTTATATCAAAGTTTTTCTCAACAATAATAACTATTGGAGGGGGTGGGAGCGGGGGTTTACAAGGGCCTTCTGTATATTTTGGCGGATATATTGGAGGATTACTTTCTGATCGATTAAAACTTAGTTATTCAGAGAGAAAAGCATTAATGTTATCTGGAATAGCTTCTTCTCTCTCCTACATCTTCCAAGCCCCTCTCGGAGCATTCTTTTACGCCATAGAGATCCCTTATAGGAGGGATTTAGAAACCAAGTATATTGTCCCAGTTATTTTATCAAGCATTATTGGCTATGTTATGTCCTCGATGATTATGGGGAAAGTCATTTATATGCCGCAGATAACTATATCGTTGACGAGAATTTTAGAACCTATAAACATTATGATCTATCTCTTATTATCATTATTCATTACAGCACTAGTCTATGTATTTATTTATCTAGATAGGTTTATTGATAAATATAAGAAAACTATGTTGAAGATCAATGAGTTATTACCAGTATTCATATTAGCCGCATTAGTTGGGATAACAGTGTTTTTTGTTCCACAAGTTGAAGGTATTGGTTATAATAAGTTCTTAAAGATATATGAGGAGAAAATATATTTAAAAGCGCCTCTAATACTACTGGTGTTAATACTTTTAAAAATGATCGCAACATCTGCAACAATAAGATCAGGTGCTAGTGCTGGATATTTTGGACCCAGCCTATTTATTGGAGGATTATCTGGTCTAATATTTTACTCATTTATAGGTAGGTACCTATCATCATTACCTCCACTCGTATACGTATATGCTGGAATTGCAGCCTTTTATGGTGCAGCCTCAACAGCACCATTAGGAATAAGTATATTAGTAACAGAGATCTCTGGTAGCTATTCATTGATCTTTCCAGCAATTCTATCATCATTCATAGTCCGCGAACTCATAGGGAACACTGTACTATATAAAACACAGAGAACAACTAGGTTAAGAGCATCAATAGAGCGAATAATTACAGTAGCTTACATAGCTAACTCAATAGACCCCAAAATATTAAGTGCAAAAATCCACAACGCAATACATAGTGTTCCAATACCATTACTACTCGGGGAACCATTGGATAAAGCATATCATATCTATATAAACTCGAACTATACCCATATACCGGTCGTAGATGAAAACCATACACCAATAGGTGCCATTGATGTTAAAAAGCTAATAAAAACAAAAGAATTAGTGATAACACCTAATATAGTAAATCCTATTCCCGTAATCGATAAAAATATTACGATTAAAGAAACAATCAGATTATTATCAAGATATAATGTTGAAGCACTAATCTTAAAATATGAGAAAGGCAAATATGCAGGAATAATTACTGTGGAGGATTTAGAAAAATACATATTATCTAAAATCTGGTGGAAAACAAGATGAAAAAGAAACAATTCTAGAATGGCTGTATAGAAGATGTACAAAATTATTGGAAGAGAAATATATGGTAAGGGGAGGAAGGGAAGATATATAGTCAAGTTTACAAGGCACTGGCCTCAATACGCGAAAAATATTTATTTAATAGGAGAATTCACAAGCCTCTATCCAGGCTTCGTAAAACTTAGAAAGATCGAAGAACAAGGTATTGTATATTTGAAACTATGGCCTGGAGAATATGGTTACGGATTTCAAATAGATAATGATTTTGAAAACGTCCTTGATCCAGATAATGAAGAGAAAAAATGCGTACACACCTCGTTCTTCCCAGAATATAAAAAATGCTTGTCAAAACTAGTTATTAAAGAACCAGATAACCCTCTTGATAAAATCATACACATAGAAGAATCTGGATTCATTCATAAATTCAATGGCGAAATCATAATTAGACTCATAGCTCCAACAGAAATAAATGAGCCATTAATAGATTTAGGAAACGAAATAAGAGAACCCCTAACAAAACATGTTGTTGGAGACAATATAGTTTATCAATACATTATACCTAGTAGAAGCATTCTACGCTACCGCTTCATCTTCAACTATAATGATAAGAAATTATTTTATGGCGATGAAGGAGTTTCAGAGAATTCTTCCTATATTGTCGTAAATTCCAAGTATATTCCCGGAGTAGATAAGCCTAGATGGTATATGGGCACAGTGTATTATCAAATATTTATTGATAGCTTTGATAATGGAGACCCCAATAATGATCCTCCAAATAGGATAAAGAAAACTGTGCCGAGAGAGTATGGATATTATGGAGGAGACTTAGCAGGCATCATGAAACATATTGATCACTTAGAGGATCTAGGTGTTGAAACAATTTATTTAACACCAATATTTTCCTCCACAAGCTATCATAGATATGATACGATCGACTATAAATCGATAGACAAGTATTTAGGCACAATGGAGGATTTCGAAAAGCTTGTTCAAGTATTACATAGTAGAAAAATAAAGATCGTACTAGACATTACCATGCATCATACTAATCCATGCAATGAATTATTTGTTAAAGCACTAAGAGAAGGAGAGAATTCTCCATACTGGGAAATGTTCAGCTTCCTCTCGCCTCCACCCAAAGAAATAGTTGAGCTAATGCTAAAATATATTGATGGAGAAGAATGCCGTTCAAGAGAACTATATAAGCTAGACTATTTCAGGAATAATAAGCCATTTTATGAAGCATTCTTTAATATCTGGTTAATGGCAAAGTTCAATCATGATAATCCCAGAACAGTAGATTACTTCATCGATATCACCAAGTTCTGGATTGATAAGGGAATAGATGGTTTCAGAATAGATGTTGCAATGGGTATTCATTATTCATGGATGAAGCAATACTATGAATATATAAAGAATACTTATCCAGACTTTCTAGTTCTGGGCGAGCTAGCTGAGAATCCACGCATATACATGGATTATTTCGACTCAGCAATGAATTATTATTTGAGGAAAGCCATTCTAGAACTACTTATTTATAAGAGGATAGATTTGAACGAATTTATTTCCAGAATAAACAATGTATATGCATATATACCCCACTATAAAGCATTATCACTATATAACATGCTTGGATCACATGATGTTCCACGTATAAAATCAATGGTTCAGAACAATAAATTGTTAAAGCTAATGTATGTATTAATTTTCGCATTACCCGGCTCTCCCGTTATCTATTATGGTGATGAAATAGGGTTGGAGGGAGGAAGGGATCCAGATAATCGTAGACCTATGATCTGGGATCGTGGAAATTGGGATTTAGAATTATATGAGCATATTAAGAAACTAATAAGAATATATAAATCATGTAGATCAATGAGGCACGGTTATTTCTTGGTGGAGAATCTAGGAAGTAATCTATTATTTATAAAGAGGTGGATTAATAATGAGGAAATAATTTTTCTCCTAAATGTTTCCAGTAAAGATATTAGTGTTGATCTGAAAAAACTTGGAAAATATAGTTTTGATATTTATAATGAGAAAAACATAGATCAACACGTGGAGAATAATGTATTACTTAGAGGATATGGTTTTTTAATACTAGGTTCTAAACCTTGTAATATATGATCACTAGATTAAGGATCTTTGTCTAAAACTTTTAATTACTTCTTCAATATCAATTGTTGACTGTATCAGTGGAATGTTCTCTATATCCCCTATTCTAATAGCTAGTGGATCAACCTTCTTGATCCCGTGTAGAACTATGACGCTTGGTTTAACAGGTGAAACTCTTGTTGCAACCATTACAGATCTTCCTCTCGTAATATTTGTGAATACAACTACTCGATCACTTGTAGCACCAAGTATTCGCACAAACTCGTTCGCTGTTATTGATTGTATAGTTGCAACGCTATCTAGAACGGTGTATCCAAGTATTGGTCTATGCTCGATATTTGAAGTTAAAAGAATACCTTTAACCATAGTTACTAAATCATCGAGTCTCAAGGGTTCTCTGAACTCGCCTATATCAAGTATTCCCTCAATATAAATACTTAGTAATCTAGCAATTCTCCGAGTAACAATCCATCCTCTCTCCGAATCATACTTCATAAGTGCTAATATAAATTTACGTATAAATGATCTGCCAGCCGCTCTTTTACCCCTCTCATAATCACTTAAGACACTATAAGATACACCCATTAATCTCGCAACATCTATTTGTCCAAGCCCATAGATTTCGCGCCATTTCCTAATATATTTCCCCGGTTCATCGCTTAGAAGGATATCGCCGGCAATCCTCTTAGAAACAGCATCAATAACGTAGTCAGGCAGTTTTTTCCTACTACTCAAACTCGAGCACACCAAAACATTTAATTGTCAAACATATTCTTTTATTTATCAATCATTCATTAATTGTGATAGGTAAATATAGCGTTTAGCGGTTTAAACTAGAACTATTTATTTCTCACTTAATTGTTTAAGAGCTTCATATTTCTCGGTGAGATATTTTCTAAGCCTCTCATCTCTATTAATTAAATTAGCTAGATCCGATGTTA